>JALZBR010000320.1 GCA_030863485.1 Actinomycetota bacterium | reverse complement strand
CCCACCGACATCGCTCCAGGGCGCTTCGCGGTGATAGCAGATCCCACCGGCGGCACCTTCAACATCTTGAAGAGCAGCAGGTAGTTCCCGCCGCTACTTGGAACAGGCTGCTCAGCTCCTGCTGGCGGACTGGCTAGTGATGGCTATTGGAGAAGGCGTGACGCGCCTCATCGGCTCTCCTGCATCCTCAGCTGAGGCGGGAATAAGAGAGGCGGCTCAATCGTTGCAACATTCCCCCTAAGCAACGATGAGGAGTCCATTCATGACGAACAGCAAATTGGTTGACCGCGCCGTTCTCTCCCTGCGCCAGCGATTGCTCGAGCTGCACAAAGCGGTTCTAGACGCTGAGCGGATCGAGCTCGAGCGCAAGGTCGGCAAGTTGCGCGCGGCGGAGTTCCTGCAGGTGGTCCTGCGACACCCCCGCCTCGGATGGTTACGTCCTCTGACTGACCTGATCACCCGAGTCGACACCGCGATTGCAGATCCCGAGGATGAGGAGAGCGCTCGAGTTCTGAAGGGGTCGTTCGCCGGGGCCGGTGCTCTCATCACACCCCCCGACGCCGAGACGGCATTCGGATCCAGGTACCTGGAGATCCTGCAGGACGAGCCGTCGGTTGTGCTGGCGCACGCCGCCACGGTGCGGGAGCTACGCGGGGCAAACGCCTGAGTCGGCAGGACGCCCGAGCGTGCTGGTTGCTTCAGGTCACGGTAGCGGCGACTACGAAGGGATCACCAGGGCGCGGCCGACTCCCCTACGTCAACAAACCCTGATCTAGAGCAACCAGCGTCCCTCTGCCGAGGCAGTGACGCGGCCACTTACCTTGACGTCGCCGGGTTCAGCCGTGACTTGGATCCGGCAGGGCCTCCCGATCTCATCGCCCTGACGGAGAGTGACGTGAGCCCCCGTATTCCAGAGCCGCCGTGCCAAGAGGCCGATCGGGCCTGCGGCGGAACCGGTCCCCGGGTCTTCCCCAACTCCGGCCGCAGGCGCAAAGACCCGAACGTGGATATTTTCGTCGTCGACACGGCGAAACGGGCAAAGACTGATGCCGCCGGCTCGGAGCGAGAGCTCCGCGACGGCGGTCAGGTTTGGTTGAAGGTCCGCCAACGGGGCTTCGGTCGGAATCAGCACGTGCTTCGTTCCTCCCACGTCACTCAACCAGGCACCCTGAGCGCCGTCCAGACCGAGCGCCTCGGGCATCCCTTCCGGGCTGACCTCGGTGAAGGTCGGGTCAGGTTGGCTCATCTCCGCCCCCTCCGGGGTAGCCTCGACGGTGACAGTCGCGCCCGACGTGACCTGATTCCATCGGCCCGGTCCGAGAACCCAAGCGGTGCCAATTGAGGGGTGGCCGGCGAAAGAGAGCTCCCTTGCCGGCGTGAACAGGCGCATCGAATACGAACCTGGACCGGTGACTATCGGGAACGTGGTCTCGCTGAGGTTCACCTCGCGGGCGATCAGGGGCATGAGATGCGAAGGGCACTCGTCCAACACGACGCAGAGCCCGTTGCCGGTCAGAGGCTTGTCCGTAAAGACATCGACTATCCGATAGCGGACCGCACACCTCCAGCTGGATACGGAGTTTCGGACAATGCCGGGATGGATCGCGAGGACGTCAACTTTATCCGGTGGTCGATAGCATCACATCGAGCACCGACGTCGTCATGTCGACCTACGTCCCCCCGGCGAGATCGTGCCCGAACTCTTTTTGCTCTCGAAGAACCCACCAACGGCAGCGAGCACTCCTAGGTGAACTCTCGCGCTCGTCGAGTACCCCCTTTGCTTACTCCTGGAGACGGAAGGATCGGGCGGGAGGGACCAGGCGCGTCGATAAAGGGAGTCGACAGCCATTCCCGTAAGAGAAGGAGGAGGACCCAAGCGACAGGTGGGGTAGCGTCGGAAGCCGAGGACGGCGGCATGACGCAGAATCCGGGAGCGATGGCTCGCTTGGTGATCATCGAGGCTCCCCTGGACTGCTCGGGGGCGGGGCGCGGAGAGGAACGCGCGCCGGCCGCGCTTCGTGCGGCCGGATTGCTCGAACGCCTCGGGGCCACCGATGTCCGAGAGGCCGCCATACGCATTCGCGACACTCGACGCGATCGAGCTACCGGCGTGATCGCAGCGCAGGCGATCCGGCGAGCCACCAGGGCCATCGCCGCCCACGTCCGGGAGGTGTTAGAAGCTCGGGAGTTTCCGCTCGTCGTAGGCGGCGATTGCACGCTTCTGCTCGGCGTCTTTCAGGCGTTGCCGCCGGGAAGCGGCCTGTGGTTCGTCGACGGTCACGCGGACTTCTTCGACGGCGAGACATCACCAACTGGCGAGGCGGCCGACATGGATCTCGCCATCCTCACAGGACATGGCCCGTCCGCGCTGCTGGACCACGAGGAATCGCTGCTCGAGCCGGGTGCCGTAGTGCTGCTCGGCCATCGTCCGGACGATGTTCACCCGGATGTGGCCCGGGAAAATGCTCGTATCGACCCTGCGATCTACGCCCTCACCGCTCCCGACGTGCGCGAGCAGCACCCTGCCCAAGCGGGGGCGGACGCCGCTGCACAACTCGAGGGCCGTCCCGCATGGCTGCACCTCGACCTCGACGTCCTCGACGTCCTCGACGAGGGCGTCTTTCCCGCGGTCAGCTATCCGCAATCTCTTGGACTTGGCTGGGACGAACTCGCCGAGCTCGTCCAGCCGCTCGTCGCCGCGCCGAACCTCCTCGGAGTCTCCGTTGCGGACTTCAACCCCGACCTCGACACTGACGGTACCTATGCCGTGGAGGTCGTAGAAAGGCTCCGCGCCGTTCTTTATATGTAACGCGATAGGCCGCCTGATCAAGCGCCCTGACAACAGAATTCAGAAGAGTTCAGGACGGAACAAGGTGACGGCAGACTTATAAAGCGGTTTGAACCGACAAGACAAGCTGTCGGCGCGGGCGTGATTCCTCCCGAAAAGCGGTAATCGGGGCTTAAGTTTTCCCAGAACGTACCGATACATAGGCGTGCGCCGCAACCTATCGGACCCATCGAGAGTTCGACGAACGTCTTTGGTGCTTCTCCTGACCGCTATCGTGTCCGTGGCCATCCCTCCCAGCAGCGCTGGCGCGTGGGTTCAACTGGAAGGATCGGTGACGCTTAGGAGCTCAGAGCCGGACGAACCGATTGGCCAGGGAAGGACCTATTCGTACTCTTCGGCGGGCGGTGACGTCTTCAAGACGCAAGGTGGACCGACCGGCATTAACCTCTTCGTAGAGGGCTCTAAGGGTGACTTCTGGTCCATAGGACTCGAGCCGCCAAAACAAAGAGTGCTCACGCCAGCGACTTACGTAAGGGCCGTACACGGCGGTCCGCCAACAGTGCCGGACTTGGTTGTTTTTGGCCTTGGACGGGCGTGCGGTGGCGTGACAGGTACGTTCAAGGTTCTCGGAATCGCATTTAGAGCGGACCACACCTTGGAGGGGCTTCACGCCACCTTCGAGCAGCATTGTCAGGACGGCGCGCCGGCGCTCCGAGGAGAAATCCAAGTCGGCTCCCCTCCCCCGGACACGCCCGAACCCCTACCGGAAGTACCCGTCGTCCCCGACACCACCGCGACTCCAGCCGTCTTGAACATGGTCAGCGATCCAGGCGACTGGGTAGGCAAGGGACGGAAATACGCCTACTCCGCAAGGAATCTTGACTACTTCACCTGGCGCGCTGAACGCGGCATTGTCGCAATTGAGTTAGAGGGCTCCGACGGTGTCCGGTGGGATCTGGACTTCAACGGTCCAATGAATCGGCTCCCAGTTCCGGGAGACTACCGGGGGGCCACGAACGATCTTAGCCCTGGCCCGACAGAACCCGGTCTTTCGGTGGCAGGACACGCGAGCGGCTGCAACGTCTCGAGCGGTCATTTTCGTGTGATACGGGCTGACTACCAGGAAGACGGAACGCTGGAGAGGTTCCATGCAACCTTCGAAAACCACTGCGAGCACGACTCAGCGGCGTTGCGTGGAGAGATCGCAGTGGGGATTTCCGACCCGCCCCTCTCGATCGATTTCGATGACCCCGCAAGGGCCTGGGGTTACAACGGGCAAGGCCAGCTCGGGGACGGAACGACTTCAACCCGTTCCCGCATGGTGGGTGTCGCAGGGAACGGCGACTTCACCGAGGTCTCGACAGGAGGACTGCACAGCCTCGGACTCAAGGACGACGGCACGGTTTGGGCGTGGGGTTGGAACGCTTACGGGCAGCTGGGAGACGGAACCACAGTCGACCGGGCAACTCCAACGCGTGTCCACGGTCTCCGGGACGTCACCTCGATATCCGCGGGCTTCGTCCACAGTCTCGCGGTCAAAAACGACGGAACTGTATGGGCCTGGGGATGGAATGCCCTCGGGCAGGTCGGCGACGGCACGACTGATGACCGCTTCGCCCCTGTGCGCGTCTTCGGCTTGGACGATGTCGCTTCAGTTTCGGCCGGCCTGGCCCATAACCTTGGATTGAAGAAGAATGGCACCGTTTGGGCGTGGGGCTGGAACGCTTATGGCCAGGTTGGAGACGGAACCACCGTTGACAGGGCGACTCCCGTACGTACCCGCGGCCTCAACTACGTCAGGCAGGTAGCCGCAGGGGGGCTCCACAGCTTGGCGCTCAATTTCGTAGGCCAGATGTCAGCATGGGGCTCGAATGTGTTGAACCAGCTCGGCGACCGCTCCACGCAAGACCGCCATTTGCCGGTGAGTGTTCACTACGGGTACGACATCTCGCAGATCAGCGCGGGGCTTCTCCATAGTTTGGCGCTCCGCCGAGAGGTCCTCCATGCCTGGGGTTGGAATGGACTGGGACAGCTTGGCGACGGAACCACGACGGACCGAAATTTTCCCTGGCCGGTTCCTGGAATGAGCAGAGTGAACGATATCTCGGCGGGCTGCTATCACAGCGTTGCTCTCAAGGACGATGGCAACGTGCGGGCTTGGGGGTCAAACGTAGTCGGCCAATTGGGGGATTCCACCACCGTGGACAAACGCGCGCCTATTCAGACGTCGGGTGCGGCCCCGACGGTCCGGGTTTCAGCAGGCTGTCTTCACAGCCTAGGGCTCCACCGAACTTCCGCTGGATAGCTTCAAGACGGCAGCACCTCGGAGCGCTTTGTGGTAAGCGGCGGGGGCAGTTAAGAGTCGGGTTCTGATGCGTCGGCCGTTCCGTGCGCTCGTAGCATTAGCGATTGCCGCCATAGGTTTCTTCATGGCGGCAGTGGTTGCCCTCGTCTCGGACGGACTCACCGACGAGCTAGGCAACGCGGACGCGGGCCTAGTGCTCGGCAACACCGTAAACCGTGAAGGACAGCCTTCAGCGAGGCTAAGAGCGCGTCTGGACCGTGCTCTTGTCCTCTATAGAGGAGGCTATTTCCCCCTCATCGTGGTGAGTGGCGCCATCGGCAAAGAGGGGCATGACGAGGCCTCGGTGATGCACGACTACCTAGTCAAACGCGGTATCCCGCCCAACCGAGTGGTCGTCGACAGCGAGGGAAGGACAATTTAACTCAGCGCAAGAAACGTACGGGAGATACTGAGAGCGCGAGAACTCAAGAGTGTTCTCGTCGTCACCCAGTACTTCCATGTCCCAAGGGCGAAGCTGGCGCTGAGGCGCTTTCAGGTTTCGCCCGTCTATTCCGCCCATGCGCGGATATTCGAGTTGCGAGACCTGTACTCGATTCCTAGGGAAGTGGTTGGCTATCTCCGATACATGGCAAGGAGCTACGGCGAAGGTCCCAAGCAGCTTGGCCCCTGAAGTCTCGACTGAAGGTACCTACCCGGCGCTGCCTCTTGAACGACTTCGGGCCTCCGTATCCGGCCTAAAGGAAGGTGTTTTCTAGGTCGGGCGAGATGCGAACTTTCTGCCGGACGTCTCTGGAAGGGGGTAGACCGTCTCGAAGGCCTCCTCAGGCGTCGCTCGCGAACGAGGCGGCCGTACTGCTGCTGGACGAGTTCCATTCTTTGCGATGGGCAAACCGGAGCGACGGGGACTGCGGCGACGGCCGCAAATCGGCAAAAGTCGTACTGGTGCTGTCGAATCCGGCCACCTGAATTCGTCGTATGGGTGAAAGTTGGGTTGACCTACACGAAAGGAGCCGCGATGACTGCCATCACCGCCCCCTGCCGAGACCATCGCTCTCCCACCGGTGGTAGCCACCGCCGCGACCGCGGCCCTGCCGATCGCGACGCACTTGCTCCCGCGGCGGTCGTCATCCCCGCCATCGTCCGCCAGCTGCGCGCTGAGCCTCAAAGCCAGATCCCGCTACCGAAGGAGGTATCGACATGGGAGCAGTGCACGTTCACGAGTTCATGACCTTCGACGGCGTCGTCGACAATCCGTCGTGGACGTTCGAATACGGGTGGGAGCCCAGGATGGGCGACCGGCTACGGGCGGTCACCGCTCGCAGCAATGGCATCCTGCTCGGTCGTAAGACATATGAGATGTTCGAGCCCGCGTGGTCGACACGGACGGTCGAGGAGGACGAGGGGGCTCCGTTCTTCAACGACACCACCAAATACGTCGTGTCCCGTACATTGACGAACCCGACGTGGCGGAACTCGGAGGGCATCGGGCCATACGACCCCGACCGGATTCGCCGCCTGAAGGACGAGGTCGGCGACCTGTACGTGAGCGGCAGCATAACGCTCGTTCACGCGATGCTGGCAGACGGGCTGGTCGACGAACTGCACCTGTGCGTCTATCCGCTCACGCTCGGGACCGGCCCACGGCTGTTCGCCGACGAAGTGCCACCCCTCAAGCTCGCGCTCGCCGTCTGCGAGTCCTACGACAACGGGGTCGTCTACATGAACTACCGGCCGAAGACATGACGGGGGTCGACGCCAGCGACGGTGCCAGGACCGTTGTCCCGGCGCCGCCGCGCTCCTCGGGCTACGTCGACATTGGCGGGCTCGAGATGTACTACGAGCGCCATGGACGGGGCGCGCCAATGGTGTTGCTCCATGGTGCGTTCGGCACGATCGACAGCTGCTTCGCCGGGCTGCTACCGGTACTGGCCAACCAATACGAGGTCATCGCCGTCGAGCTACAGGGCCACGGTCGAACCCGCGATGTCGACAAGCCGCTGACGTACGACGGTATGGCGGCCGACACTGCGGCGCTGCTTGAAGCCCTCGCCGTCGAGCGGACCTATATCGTTGGCTACAGCATGGGCGGGGCCATCGGGATGCTCCTTGCCCTCGATCGTCCCGACCTCGTCGATCGCCTCGTGTACTTCGGCGGCGTGTCGTTTGATCCGAGCGGCGTGTACCCGCAGCTCACTGCGATGTTCGAGTCCTCCTTCGACCCGCATCAGCTCGATGGGACGCGCTGGCATGAGGCGTACCGGCGGGTGGCCCCCGACCCGGACGCGTGGATCCCGCTCGTCGAGAAGGTGAACGCGCTCGATCGGGCCGGCTTCACGGTGCCGCGGGAGCGGCTCGCGGGGTTGCAGGTCCCAACGTTGCTCATGATCGGTGATGCCGACGTCGTGCTGCCCGAGCACGTCGTCGAGCTGTTTCGTCTCCTCGGGGGCGGCGTACCCGGCGATCTCGTGCTGCTTCCACCCACCCAGCTCGCCATCCTGCCCGGCACGAACCACGTCGACCTGCTCGATCGGGTCGAATGGGTGTCGTCGATGATCGGGGCGTTCCTCACGCCACCTCCCGGGACATGACACGGGTTGCTTCGGCTAATAGATCTCCAAGAGGAGAAGACCCTGCCGCGGCACCGGCAACACGAAGGCAATCCTTCAAGGGCCTCTTCTTTTAAGAGGGCGTCAGCGCTATCAACGCAGACCTCCATACACTGGGGTGCCGCCTTGATCAGGTGAGTACGTCACGAGAAGTCTGTGCCTGCGACCCATGCCTTACCAACTCGTGCCGCCCGTCCTGGGTCGCTCCAGCGCCCAAACCGATGAAATAACAGCTCATCGGCTGCCATCTTCGTCGCGGCCAGGCCTCAGCCTCTCAAGCTTTGAAGCCACTGTCTGCTTCGTCTCTGCCAACTTTCCCTTCGCGGTCTCGACCACTTGTCGCTTCTTTTGAGAAGCTGTCGTTTTGACCGACGCGGCGACTTCTTCTTTCTTATCAGCAACCTTTTCCTTGACCTTGCTGACCGCTTCTTCTTTCTTGTCGGCGGCCTTTTCTTTGGCCTTGCTGACGACCTCCTCTTTCTTGTCCGTCGCCTTCTTCTTAACCGTGTCGACGGCTTCTTCCTTTAAGTGGCCTTTTTCGGACGAGATGGTCTCAAGCGTTTGACTTAGGCGCTCAGTCGTCTCCTCTATTTCTTGTCGGAGTTCGTTAGGGTCTTTCGGGCTTTCACCCAAGACAGGCTCCTTTCGTGCTTACTTAATAGACGCGCGAGGTCGACCGTTATTTGGAGGGGGGCCTCCACCTGCGAAAGTTGAGGTCGGTGTTGGATGTCCAACCTACGGCCGCTCCTGGTTTCCCGTCTGAGTGCTTGTCACTTGACTGGTCCCCTTGCTGCCACGCCCGCTGAAGGTCGCGTTTCGCCGACTTGACGGTGGCGATTGTTTGTTCAGGCACCGGCGAGATTTGTTGCACCCGCTGCCTAGCGGCAGTCGCGACACCCTTGAGCCTGTTGGCCGTGTCCCCGAGCGGCACGTCGACTTGCTGAACCTTTTTCCTTCCGGCAAGGAAAAGCACGCTGGCGATTCCCCCGTAGAGCAGGGTGACGAGAAGGGTGCTCAGCCAAAGCGGCATGAAGGTCGCTAGCCCGGCGACTAGAGCGACGGTAAAGGTGCCGAAGGCGGCGATCCCGATAAAACCGCTGCCCCCGAAAAGGCCCGCTCCAACTCCTGCCTGCTTGGCCGCCTCAGCTACTTCGGTCTTGGCGACCTCGATTTCACGCCCAGCCTCTTGCATTGACCGCTCGAACTCCACTTTGAGCAGGTCCGTTTTCTCGCTCAACTCGGCCTTGAAGAGCTCGGCCTCCTGGCGGATGAGCGTCGTAGCGTCCGCGGCCATATCGCGAAACAGCCGCTTCAGCTCGGGAAGCGGATCGGCCTTTCCGGCGTCGGCAGGCACTATCGCACTCCTCCGCGTTCTCGACCCTGCGTCTCAAGCTCGGCATTAAGCTCCGCTCCAACCAATACAGCCAGCGCGGTCAGGAAAAGCCATAGGACGAGAACCACAACGCCAGCGAGCGAGCCATAGGTCTTGGCGTACGGGCCAAAGTTGGAAACGTAGAACGAGAAAACCAAAGACGCCGCTACCCAAATCAGCGTCGCGACGACGCCACCCGGCGTAACCCAGGTCCAACGCGGCGACTCGCGGTTGGGGCCGAGGAAGTAAAACATGGCGATCAGAACCGTTAGAAGCCCTAGAGCGAGCACCCAGCGGACAGCCGTCCAGACGACGATTAGCACACCGCTTCCGCCGACGCGGTTATCGATCCACGCGCCGATCGGGGCGCCGGCAATCAGCAGCACAGCCGCCCCACCACCTAGGACGCCGCCAGCAACGATCATCATCAGTGCATACAGCCGCTTTCTGACGAACTTGCGCTCCCCCTCGATGTCATAGGCGACATCGAGCCCAGTCTGGAGGGCCACCATGCCGGCGGAGGCGCTCCACAGCGCGAGTGCGATCCCGACGATGGCCGCAATCGCCGAGGCCCCTTCCCGTTGTTGCCCCGTATCCCTTAGCGCGTCAACCAGCACCGCTGCGGCGTCCCCCGGCAGGGCGGACCGGATGGCCTGCTCGATCGTCCCGAAGGCGCCGCGGCCCAGATTCAGTAGATCAAGTAGTCCGACCAAGGCGATAAGTCCCGGAAAGACCGCCAGGAACCAGTAATAGGCGACACCGGCCGAGATGATCCCCACTCGATCCTGCTTGATTTCGGCTTTGGTGCTCTTGGCCGCTTGCTTCCAGTCTCGCTTCGGCAGCTGAAGCGGGGAGGCAGCGGCAGTCGCCGCTGTGGCGGCCTTGTCAGCCGCGAACGCCATAAGAGGCTCCTGCTTCATTGCTGGATGCAGGATGTTGCGGCGCCCGTTGCTCGACGCTTGAACTTTGTGCTTCCCCGTCCTCGGCCATGGGCGGACTTCCATGCTTCGCCTCCCTTCCTAGTCCCGGCGGATGAATTTGTGCATCTGCCGCCCCGCCTCTGCACTACGGTCGATAGCATGTCGGGATCTCTTGAATACGGTCCGTGCCAAGTTGCCGAGGCGGCCGCCCTTGGCCTGGCCCCTGTCCTCGGCTTTTCGCGTCAGCCGGTCCGTTGTCTTTTGCATCCGCCGCGAGCTGGCCGGCGAGACAAGACCGACCGCAAACAGAACGATGCACACGACAGCGACCACTGAGGCAAGAATGAGGAACTTCACGTGCGGGTGGAAGGCGTTGCTAGCCCCGCTCCTCGAGCTTCGTGTGCCATTGGACGCCCAGCCAACCTCCAAGGGCTCCGCCACCGAGCATCGCCACTAGAAGGCCTATGCCGACGCCGGTGGCGATATCGCCCAACCGTCCGAGCGGAAGCGGGAGCGTCTGCACGTTGGGTGGTGGCGGCGCTCCCTCAGCAGCGGAGCCGATGAGGGCAGCAATAAGGCCACCGAGTATCGCCACGAGGACGAGCGCGGCCACCGCGACGAGTATTCCGTTGAGGGGCCCCGAACCGCGCGCCATGCGTCCGGCGGTATACCCGCCCCACAGGTAGGCGAGGAACTGAGCGATTACTATCCCGATCCCGGCTCCGAGGCTCGCGGTCACCACCTCGTCAGGTCGCACACCGCCCTCCGCAATCCCGAGGGCGGCGAGGATCGCGCCGACGATCGCAGATAAGACGACGAACGCTCCAATCGCCACCAGTAATCCACTCAATATCGACCACAGCGAGACTCCGCCCCGCGCCCTATCGACTTCTCTCACGTCGGTTGCTCCTTCCTAAGCGACCTGCTACTTCGGTATGTCCGAGCTCATCTTCGTCAGCGTGAGGAGGCACGCCTCTGCCACCTCTCCCCCTACTGCTCTGGAGTTGCCATCCCCTGCGTCTGCTCCTTGCGCTCCTGAAGCCGCTGTTTCACGTCGGGACCGGAGCCCTGAGCTTCTTGCTTGATCCGCTGGCTCTCCTGTTCGGCCCGCTGGGCAGCCCGCTGCCAGTACTGGCTCATCGTCTGGATGCCTCCACCCCCGATGGTGACAATGGCCGCGCTTGCGCCGGTGGCAAGCGCGCGCCCGTAGCTCAAGCCCCCGAGCGAAGATTCGACAATCTCCTTCACCCCGGCTGCGATGGCCGACGCGACGACGAGGATGAGGATGGCGACGAAGATGTTCGGCAGGTACGCGATTAATCCGGCGATGAGGCCGCTGACTGGGTTGGCGCCGAAGATCCCGAACGCCAGCTGGAGAACGAAGAGCATCAGCAAGTAGAAACCGAGCTTGGCAAGAATCGACGAAGCGTCGTACTTGGAGCGAGCGAGTGCCCGCTTGACGCCTCCGCGTTCCACGAGTTTGTCGAAGCCGACCCTTTCCAGGACCCGGTCAACCGCTTTCTCGATGGCCTTGGCGACGAAGTAACCGGTCAGCAGGATCGCCAGAAATCCGACGAACTTCGGCAGAAACGAGGCCGTCGCAGTCCAGGCGTCGCCGAGTCCCTCCCGGAACTGTTCCATCTACTCCTCCTGTACACCGCTCAGATGCCTGGCGCTCTTGTCCGAGAACACTCTGGAACCGAGAGTCAGGCTGAGTCTCTGAGACCCCCAAGCCATTGCCTCCCCCGTGAGGGATGCGAACTCGCAATGAGAGGTGCTCCAGGGCTAGCCCGGGCCTCAGCCGACTTTGCTTCGCAGCTACTCATAAAGACAGCTTTCGCGGGCTAGCATTACGGAAGAAATTCGAAGTCGGTTTTTAGGGCGGGCTGAGCACTCGTAAGTCCCCGGGATTGACCACGACGTGATAACCAGCCTGTCCGAGGCGCTCGGCACCTTCCTCTGGGGACAACCCAAACCGCTGGATGAAGTCAGGCGGATTAGCGACCACTTGTCCTCTAAGGCTCAACCTTTGTCCGGACAAAATGTGATTCGGCGACTCCCCAGTAATCGCTATCGCGACCCAGATCTGCTCCTGTTCAATGCTTCCGATCCAAAAGCCCTCGTTGCTGGGTACCGAGGCCACAGCGACCTGCTCACCCTGCACGGTCTTCCCGGCGTAACAGCCGAGATCACTAACCCGTGGTAGCGGGAAGGGTCCGTCGTCGTCTATGGCAAGGGTGGCCGGGCAGGGCGAACTTAGGAAGGACGCGGCGAGAATGCTCGTCGCAGCCGCCACACCTGTTACCTGGCCGCCCGGAGTCCTGGTCCAATTGCGCAGGCGCTCCAAAAGCCCGCCGGCACCGGCCAATGGAAACAGCGCCGCCAGCCCCCGCCGGCGCCTGAGCAAAGGTTCGATCAGCGCCGAACACTGGCTGCACTGGCCAAGGTGTTGACTGACGTTGAGGGCACGCTGCTGGCGCCGATCACCGGTCGCCATCGCCAACAGCACAGATCGGCACTTGCCGGTCGGTGGTGAGATCCGACGCAAGGCCAAGAGGTATTCAAGCCGGAGCCTTGCCCGAGCCCGCGCCAGCCGAGCGGCGATATTTCCTGGCGTGGAGCGGCTCTCCTGAGCAATGGTCGAGTGGTCCTTTTCCTTGACGTCATGCTCCAGCAGAACCATCTTGTCCGTCGGCGGCAGACGACCGAAAGCCTCCTTAACCGCCTGCTGCTCCTCCTGCCGAAGGACCGCCGCTTCGGGCTCCTCCGGCTGAACGAGGTTTAGGAGTTGATGAGCATGGCGTTCAGCGACAATCTCCTTGGACGCGCGGGCGCGGACGAGATTTTTCGCCGTGACTATGGCGTAACCTACGAGCCTATCGTCGTGAAGCCGAGGTCGGGCTTCCATCACACGCGTTAGCGTTTCTTGCACCAGTTCTTCGGCTGTTTCGGGGTCGGCGACTCGCGACCGAATTACAGGGCGTACAACCGGAGCGAGGTCAACGATGTCGGCATTCGGAACGTAACCGTCCGTCTTCGAGCTCGATCGGACAGGTTCGTCAGGAACGTTCCGGCGGTTCATCGAACTTCACCCGTTCGGAGCAAAGCGCGATCGCCGTGATGAGGTATCGTGCCGCAGACTGAGGGATTCAACCGAATTCCCCCTTCTTGCGTAACGTCACTTGCACTACAAAGCCCGACAGCTAGCTCCAATCAGAGCTATCCGCTGTACGATCCGACTTCTTCCGTCTATACCCTCGCGAAGCCCCCATAAACGAGGCTGACGTACCCGCTACGCCGGACTAGTTTCGATTCCTCGCGCTCGAAGAGTTCCGTCGAACTATGCCTACTTCTTTTCTTCCTCGATCGACGATCGTGCACTTTTGGCAGCAGCTTCGGCGCCGCCCAAGCCATCCTCTTGTGGCGGAGCCCCCCTCGAGTAAGTACATGTGGCCGCGATCGTTGGACGTCCCTTGTACCAGTTGGTACTCAGTACTCCCTGCGCTTCTGTATTCGTTCCAGCTCTAGGCGCGCTCGGAACACTCTTCGAGACCACTCGGCTTTGTTCACCGGAAGCCTCTTTGGATCTTAGGGGGAGAGTACCCCTTGTCATCGTAAGAGCGCCTGGAGAAGATTGTTCGGGCTTATTCTGGCCGCATGTTCCACATGTGCCGCGCGAGAAGCCACTCTCCTGATGGTTGGCGCTGTAGAAGCCAAGCTTTCGTTGCGCGGAAAGAGGATTTTGTGCCGTCGGCGTGGGCGACGGCTTCTCCATCAACGTGCGCTAGAGCATAGATCCAGTTATCCCCCACCTCTATGACATCGGCGGGCGTGGAACGAATGCTCAATCGCCCCCAGTCATAGCTGGCCTGCTCGCCCTTTGCGATCTCCTCGGGCCCATGTTCCAACTCGGATCCCGGAGGTATCCGGATGGCATCTGGGGTGAAGAGCCTGCCATAAGCGGCTGAGTCGCTGGCATTGACGGCGCCAGCGTAAGCCTCGCAAATGGATTTGACGACCTCGTACGCGTTAGCCATTGGTATCACTCCTCTCCTGCGCTCGCGTCCGAGGGGGATGCTAGGGATCTAGCTCGGGCAAATCATGAGGTGAATTCCCTATTTTTGAGCGGGAAGAGCAAGGTCGAGGAGACCGTGCTGCATTGCGAAAAGGCTGGCCTCAGCACGCGTCGAAGACCCGATCTTTGTATAGATGTGTTCGACGTGATTCCCCACCGTCTTCTCGGCCAGGTGTAGCCGTCGAGCCACATCCCGATTGGAGTGCCCTCGCGCGATGAGTCCCAGCACCTCCACTTCTCGTCGGGTCAGCCCCCGCGGCCACTCTCTACGCATTCGGACGCGATGTCCGGCAGCTGAAAGGACGGCGTTTACGGCATCCCCGTCCAGTCGCCCTTCTTTGACCTCGGAGCTGAGCTCGCGCCACACCTCCTCCGGGGGGAGCGGCGGCCGGTGCGGTCGGGGTTCTACGAGTGCGCGGTACACGTCCGCGGCCGCCAGGACCCGAGCAGCCGGGGAGAGCCTGCTACCAGGCAAACCTCGGGGATAGCCGGAGGCGTCGAGCCGCTCGTGGTGCTGCACCGCAAGCGTCCCTATTCTGGTCAAAGTGAGCGGCTGCTGGAGCATACGTTCCACGTAATATGGGTGCAGCCGAACGTGCTCCATCTCGGACGAGGATAACCGTCCAGGCTTGTCCCAGATGGAGTTGGAGACGCCCATGCGGCCCGCGTCCTGGACGAGGGCGGCGCGGCGCAGCAGCACCACCTCCTGATCGGATAAACGCAGAACGCGCGCCGCCTCTGCAGCAAGCGAAGCCACGGCCCGAGCATGCCCAAGTGTGTAGGGCGATTTGAGGTCGGTGAAATCGGCGATGGCCTCAAGTGCGGCATCGAGCTCATCATCAGTCAGCGACTTCCCCAAGGCAGGTGCCAGTTCTAGCAATGTCTCCCAGGTGCTGGCCTTCTCCACGAGACTGAGAGTCTCGTGAGCGTTCGCGCAGAACAGTTCCACGAGCCCGGGATCGAACTGAGTGCCCTTACGCTGTTGCGCCACGGCGATGGCCGCTTCGACTCCCCCCGCCCTATGGAAGGGCACCAAAACGTCCGCGAACTGAACGATGCGGGCGAGCAGAGCGATGGCGTCGCCGGCAAGCCGATTAGGGCGGCCCCTACCATCCCATCTCTCAAACAGTTGGACGAGGGGGTCGGCCACCTCCGGGCCGAGACCCACTCGCTCGGCGAAGTCCCGGGTCACTACGCAATGTTCGAGCGTCGACATCCTGAGCTTGGCAATGTCTCCCGTGCCAGAGATCGCTAGCGGGGGGTTAACAGCAGCGGCCTTGCTCATGAGGTAGGAAACGGCTTCTCGTCCGACGGGATCGATTTCATAACTCGCTGCTCGCCATGCTAGATCGTCGCCGAACCACGTCGCGAGCTCGTGCGAGTCGCTTCCACAGCCGACCCAGGCAAGAAGTGCGACGTAGTAGAGGGCGGCCTGATCCTCCTCTGACAAGCCGAGGAACTCGCCAAGGCGCATGGCGATGACCGTTTGGCGCAGAACGTGCTCAGTGGGCTGACCGAGGCCGAGATCAACGACTAGCGAGAGCCCCGCCAACAACTCAGCAAGGCGGACTTCGGTGCCCCTGGATGCAGCAGTCATGAAGAAATCTCACACCGAGGGCTGTGGCCCTGCAAACATCGGCCCAAAGCTAGGGTACCGAAACCAAGGCCACCGCGGCCGCCGCACGCTCAAACAAACGGCTTACCCCCAGCTCCTGCCGGTTGCGAGGCCAACTAGACGGAGGACTAAGGCCAGAGGCGTTCGAACACCAACTCGGCGGAGCGGGATTCGGATAACGCTAATCCGGCCGGGTGGAACTTTGCTTTGCATCGCCTGACTCTTTCCACTCCCGGCGCTTCTGTGTTCGAACCAACTTCTTAGCTCGGTGGGGCAGTCGTTTCTAACGCCACCGCCTACTCCGTGCGCTGCCTCATAT
>JALZBR010000379.1 GCA_030863485.1 Actinomycetota bacterium | reverse complement strand
CGCTGCCCTTTGGTTTCCCCGTCGTCCCGGACGTGTAGGCGATCATGAACGGGGTCTCCGGATCGAGCGCCTCCGCAGTGGCCTCCGGCGATTGTGATTCGAAGGCGCTGTTCCACGAGACGTCCTTGGGCCCTGCCGGGGTCTCCATATCGGGAAAGCGCTTGAACACGACCACGTGCTCGATCGACGGCGTCTCCGCCACCGCCTCGTCGGCCGCCGGCTTCATCGGGACCCGCTGGCCCCTGCGGTAGAACGCGTCGGCGGTGAACAACACCTTGGCCTGAGCATCGTTCAGACGGGTTGCCACGGCGGGGGGGCCGAAGCCGGAGAAGACCGGCAGATAGATCGCTCCGATCTTTGCGATCGCGTACATCGCGATAACGGCTTCAGGGATCATCGGCATGTACACGCCTACCGCGTCTCCGCGCTCGACGCCGAGATCGATGAGCCCGTTGGCCACTCGATTGACCTCGAGGGCGAGCTTGGCGTAGCTCAGCTCGCGCACGTCGCCGTCCTCGCCCTCCCACAGCAGAGCTGCTTTGTGCGCGAGGCCCGAGAGCGCGTGACGGTCCACACAGTTGTAGGTCAGATTGACCTCGGCCCCCACGAACCACCTCGGCCACGCCACGCCCGCCGACGTGTCGAGGACCCGCTCGTAGGGCTTGAAGAAGTCGATGTCGAGATCCTCGATTGCAGCATCCCAGAACCATTCGATGTCTTGTTGGGACCGCTCTACGAGGTCAAAGAAGTCATCGATGCCGTGCTTGCGCATCAGACGCGTCACGTTTGCGTTCTCGATGTACTCCGGTGTCGGTTCCCAGACGAAATCGCTCATGATCGATCAGGCTATCGCGGCCCTCATGGCTCAGGAACGTGGTTCGCCGATCAGCTGGATGACCAGACCATCGAGGATGTCCTTCTCGGAAACCATCACCTCTGCGAAATCGAACGCCTCCATCACGCAGAGCAGGATCTGGGCGCCAGCAACTATGACATCGGCGCGTCCCGGCTCGAGCCCCGAGATCCGTTTCCGCTGCGCGTACGTCAGAGACTCCAGGCGCTTCGCCAGGAGTCTCACGTCTCCATGGGTCATGACCATGTGATGGGTGATGTCGGAGTCGTAGACGAGGCTGCCCGCCTTCAACGTGGCCAGCTGACTGACAGTCCCGGCCACTCCGACCAGCCTCGTACCCCGCTCGATGGTCGTCTTCTCGGAGAAACCTTGCAGGCTCTCGAGGACCTCGGCGCGCAGCGCGTCGATCTCATCGCGGGTAGGCGGATCGCTCTCGAGGTACTTCTCGAACAGACGGACGCAGCCGATGTCGAGCGATACGAGGGCCTCGGGCTCCTGCGAGCCGTAGATCAGCTCGGTTGAACCTCCGCCGATGTCGACCACGAGGATCGTCTCGGGCTCGCGCAGGTCGGCACGCACTCCGAGGAAGGTCGTCCGAGCCTCGGCATCGCCCGTAAGCAACTCCGGTACGTAGCCCGTCAGGCGCTGGACCCCATCAAAGAACTCGTTCCTATTCAAGGCATCGCGCACCGCGGAGGTACCGGTGACGCGCATCCTTTCGACGCCGTACTCGCCGCATACGGCCGCGTAGTCGGCGATCGTCGTCAGCGTGCGCTTCAGCGCTTCTGGAGCGAGAACGCGCCGGCGGTCGACTCCTTCGCCGAGCCGCGTGATGACCATCCTGCGCTCGAGTGTTCGAAACCCCCCGGCGTGATCCTCGGCGACGAGCAGACGCGTCGAGTTCGTTCCCGTGTCGATGGCGGCGACCCTCACCGCGCCTCCTCGACACAGGGAAGACGACAGTCCGGCCAACCCACCTGAGCCAGGACGAGACCTCCGATCGGATTCGGCGGATCCGACAGCTCCTGCGCGACATGGGCGTGCAGGCACTTGACTCGATCCGGTCCTCCACCCGGCGGGCTGCCGCCGTCGGACACGACCGCGTGCTCGTCTCTGCGCGATCTCAGTCGATCCACGGATTGGCGGAGGCGATCCTCGAGATCGGCCGACGATGCGAGCAAGTCGTTCAGGTCTCTCATGCGTCCCGCAGCTTCCAGCTTGCTCGCGCGCTTGACGAGAAGCGGACAGGTCAGCCAGAACAACGTGGGAAAGGGAGCGCCGTCATCGAGCACGGGATGGTTCTCGATCGCCATCGGGATCCCGAGATGGCACCGTCGCGCCACACCCCAGCGACCTCGCAGGGACCGCCTCAGCTGGGCCTCGACGATCCTCCGGTCCTCCTCGGTGTGAGACAGATCTGCCATGGGCGCGACTCTAAGGGGGCCGGAGGCACATCAGGCCTCCCCTCAGCTCGGCGTGGAGATCGCGCAGACCTCGAAGCCGTACTCGTGGGCAAGCCTGCTCGACCGACCCTCGACGAGATAGACCCAGTCGAGTGCCGCGTCCTGCGCCCCCGAATCTTCGGCTTCTGCCACCGCGTCGAACGCCCTGGCCAGCTCCTCCTGGGACTTCAGCCACTCGTTGAGGACGTCGCGCTGCTCGGAGGGCGATTCGAGGTCTCGAATCTCCTCCGTTTGAGCTTCGAGGATGGGTGCGGCTTTGGCAAAGAGCCTTGCTATGTCGGCGGGCTCGTCCGAGGGCTCGTCGAAGGAACCCGCTTCGTCCCGCGCGTCCTGGCAGATCTGATCCGCCTGCTCGATGAACTCCTCTTTCGATACACCGTCCGAAATAAGACGGAACGCGATAACGGCGCCTCCCAGCACGAGCACGATCGCCAACGCGACCAACAGTCTGCGCTTGCCGACATCGGAGACCCGCGGCCCGTCGGCTCCATTCGGATCGAAGGCGCCCCGATCCCCGTCGGTGGGGTTCAGTTGAGCCCCAGGAACACAAGCATGGCTTCGACCAAGCCCGCGTCCTCTTTCGTCTCGGCCGGCGCGGAGGTAGCTTGGTCTTTCGCCTGCTCGCGCTCTGGCTTCGCGGGAGGCATGACGATCACGCTCGTCTCTCCGGGGCGCACGAGACCGCTTTGGGACCGAGCTTGCTGTTCGAGGTAGTCGGGATCTTGAAGACGAGTGACGCGGTTCTCGAGGCGGCGATTGGACGTCTTTATCGTCTTCAGCTCCTGGGTCATCCCGGCTATCCGGCTCCGCTGCTCGAGCAGCTGACGCGTGGGCTCGATCGCCATGGCACCGGCCAGCCCGATCACGAGCATCACGATCGCAACTTGCGGGGCCAGGGGCAGCCTCTGCCCGTCACCGAGCTGGAGGACCTTCACGGTTGCGACCTCCAGAAAGCGTGTCTCCCCGCGTAGCGCGCAGAGTCTCCGAGGGCGTCCTCGATACGCAACAGCTGGTTGTACTTCGCGGTGCGCTCGCTTCGGGTCGGGGCCCCCGTCTTGATCTGCCCCGCGTTAACGGCAACTACGAGGTCCGCTATCGTCGTGTCCTCGGTCTCACCCGAACGATGCGAGATCACCGTGGAATAACGGGCCCTCTGCCCTATACGGATGCACTCGAGCGTCTCGGAAAGGGTGCCGATCTGGTTGGGCTTTACGAGGATGGCGTTGGCTGCGCCCTCACGGATGCCTCGTTCGAGGACCTCTGGATTCGTGACGAAGAGATCGTCACCGACGAGCTGGGTTCGATCTCCGATGCGCTCGGTAAGCGTCCGCCACCCCGCCCAGTCGTCCTCTGCCATGCCGTCCTCGATCGAGACGATCGGATAGCGGTCGACCCAGTCGGCCCAGAAGTCGACCATCTCCTCGCTCGACAAACGCCGGTCTTCGGACTCGAGCACGTAGTGATCGCCATCTCTGATCTCCGAGGTCGCCGGATCGAGCGCAAGCGCGATGTCCCGCCCGGGCTCGTAACCGGCGGCCGTGATCGCCTCGACGAGCAACTCGGCGGCTTCGGAGTTCGCTCCCAGGTCCGGCGCGAACCCTCCCTCGTCCCCCACCCCGGTCGAGAGCCCCCGGCCGTCGAGCAACTTCTTGAGCACGTGATAGGTCGTGGCCCCCCACTCGAGCGCCTCGTTGAAGGACGCAGCACCAACGGGCGCCAGCATGAACTCCTGGAAGTCGAGTGCGTTGTCCGCGTGTGCGCCCCCGTTGATCACGTTGAGGAGCGGCACCGGAAGCAGATGTGCGTCGGGGCCCCCGAGGTAACGCCACAGAGGGAGCCGCAGCTCGGCCGCCGCCGCGTGGGCGGCCGCAAGGGAGACTCCCAGCGTCGCGTTGGCGCCGAGCTTTCCCTTGTTATCGGTCCCGTCGATGTCGCGCAGCAACGTGTCGAGGCCCCGTTGGTCGAAGGCGTCGCGCCCGAGCAGCTCCGGGGCTATGTGATCGCTCACGTTCTCGACGGCATGGCGGACGCCCTTCCCGCCGTATCGGGTTCCGCCATCTCGGAGCTCGAGAGCCTCGCCCGCGCCGGTGGACGCCCCCGACGGAACGATGGCGCGCCCGGCCGCGCCGGAGTCGAGGGTCACCTCGACCTCCACCGTGGGATTGCCGCGCGAGTCGAGCACCTCCCGCGCAACGATTCCGATCATGCTGCTCATTGATTCACTCCTTTAACCCTAAACCACACCTTTATAGCACTCTCCCGCCGGCGGCGTGGGGTTCGAGGCACTTTTTCAGGGCGCGAAGCTCGCCTTGAAGCGGGCGGTGGCGGCTCGAAGGGCTCCCTCCGGGTCGACGCCGGCGCGGCGAGCCAGAGCCACGGTCCAGAACAGGGCCTCGCCCAGCTCGTCGCTCGCGAGAGCATCTCCGGCGCGCTCGCGGGCGTGCTCGGGGGTAGGCGCGAAACCGAGAGCGGCGGCCCTCTTCTGCGTCTTGGAGGTGGCGACGAGCGCCGGCAGTGCCTCCGGTATGTCGTCGAAGGGGCCCTGCCGCTGTTTCTCCTCGGACTTGAGGGTCTCCCAGTTCGCCACGACCTGCTGGGCCCCCGAGACGACGACGTCCGAGAAGACGTGGGGATGCCGGTGCAACAACTTTGCGGAGATCCGCTCGGCCACGCCAGCGAGATCGAAACGATCACCTTCTTCGGCCAGCTGCGCGTGGAAGGCAACCTGCAGGAGAAGGTCGCCCAGCTCCTCCTCGAGATCGGCGTCGGTCTTGCCGCGCTCGATCGCGTCTATGACCTCGTAGGCCTCTTCGATCAGGTGGGGCTTGAGCGACTCGTGCGTCTGCTCGAGGTCCCAGGGACAGCCGTCCGGGCTCCGGAGTCGCGCCATGATCGCAGCCAGGCCTGCGGCGCCCAGTCCCGCCCGGCGAGAGACCGCCGACCCCCAGGCAGCGGTGAGCGCATCGGGAGCCCCTCCGAGACCCAACACCTCGGCCCCGTCCCGCGCGAGCTCCACGACTCGGGGCGAACCCGGATCGCAAACGAAGGCGGACCCGTCCCCGTGCGCAAGCCCGGCCTCGTCGAGGAGCTCGGTGCGCACGCCCTCGGCGCGCAGACGGTGAATCAGCGGGTGGGTGGATCGTTCGAAGACGACCGGATCACACGCCAAGAGGACGTCGAGCTCTGCCAACGTGAGGGTCCCGAGCTCTTCGGGGGCGAGGGGGACGACGACGAGCGACAAGCCGGTTGTGGCCTAGAAGCTGGGACTGGGCGACGGTGACGCCGACCCCGGCGCCTCGCCACCGGGAACGTCCTCCGCGGTGGGATTCTCGACGGCCCCCGTTTCGGGGTCGAGGGTCCCGAACCTCTCGTTCACCTTGATGTCGGCCTCTCGATAAGCATCGACCAGCCATTGCTGCCAGGCTTCGTCGATCGCCTCGGCTCCGATAGCCTCTTGGATCTGGGTTCGAGCTTCCTCAAACGGCGTCACTCTGCGTCCTACAACACGGATCACGTGCCATCCGAACTCGGTCTGGACGGGATCGGAGACGACACCGACCTCGAGCTCGGTGACCACTTCGCGGAAGGGCCCGACGTATTGGGCGGGAGGCGCCCACCCGAGGTCTCCCTCCTCGTCCGCCGAAGGGTCCTCTGAATACTTCTTGGCAAGCGAGGCGAACAGATCGTCGACCTCGTTTGGCTTGGCGCTCTGCAGACGCTCGGCAAGGTCCTGGGCCAGCGATCGCTCGTCTTCGCTCAACAGGATGTGCTGGGGACGCACCTCCTGGAAGTCCTCGGCGTGCTCTTCGTAGTAGGCGCGCATCTCTTCCTCGCTCGGACCCACGCCCTTGGTCACTTCGGTGCGGAGCTTCTCGGCAAGCAGCTGCACCCTCACCTGGAACTCGGCCTGTTCCAGCGTCAGGCCCTGTTCCTTGAGCGCTTCCTGGAACTGGCCTTCCGATCCGATCTCGGCCTTGATGTCGCCGATACGTTCGTTGATCTCTTCGGGAGTCACGTCAATGCCGCGTTCTTCGGCCTCTGACTCGAAAACCGCCTCGCGGATCAGCAGCGAGAGATAGGTCTGTTGGAAGTCGCGCTCGATCTCACCCTCCGAGGCCTGCGCGATGAGCTGCTCGTAGCGAGCCGTGGCGCGGAAGCGGTCCAGCTCCTCCTGGATATCGCTCATCGTGATCTTCGTCCCATCGACGACGGCGGCGGCGGGGTCGAAGAGATTGCCACACCCCGTCAACAAGAAAAGAGCGGTCACTCCCGCGATCAGATAGCTCTTCATGATGGCGTCGAGGTTAACTGCTGCAGAAGGTCGCTGACCCAAGCCACGACGCCGTCCTTCGGCACGAGCCGCTCGGGAACGAGCAGCGTCTGATTGGCCGGTCGCCACTCGGCATCGGGAAGTATGCGCTGCAACCGGACCTGGCGCGACTCCTCGAGCTCGACGGGTCTGATCCTCAAGGTGCGGGCTACGGTGGCCGCTTCGGTTATCCCTCGCTCCACCATCATCCTGCGCAACGTAGCGAGCTCGAACAACGCCTCCACGGGAGGCGGCACCGGGCTGCCGTATCGATCGCTCAGCTCGGCCCGAACGGCGGCAAGCGACTCCGAGTCCCGCGCGGAAGCGATCCGACGGTAGGCCTCCAGCCGGAGGTTCTCGTCCGCGATGTAGGAGCGAGGGATGAAGGCCTGAAGTGGCAGGTCGATGCGGACCTCGGTCTCCTCCTGCCACGGCGTCCCCTTGGCCTCGTCGACCGCGGAGGCCACGAGCTTCACGTAGAGATCGAAGCCGACCTCGGAGATGTGACCGTGCTGCTCGCCGCCCAGCAGGTTCCCGGCCCCCCTGATCTCGAGGTCTTTCATCGCTATGCGGAACCCGGACCCGAGACCGGTGTTGCTGGCGATCGTCTTGAGTCGCTCCTGGGCCCCCTCCGTCAGCGCTCGCTCGGGAGGAAAGAAGAGGTACGCGTAGGCGCGTTCGTGAGCCCGGCCCACGCGACCGCGCAGCTGATACATCTGCGACAGACCGAGGAGGTCGGCGCGGCCGACGATCAGCGTGTTTACCGAAGGGATGTCGAGCCCCGACTCGATGATCGTCGTGCACACGAGCACGTTGGTCTTCTTCTCGCCGAATTCGAGCATGGCGTTCTCGAGCGTTCTCTCGTCCATCTGACCGTGGGCCACTCCGACGCGCGCTTCAGGGACCAACCCCTGGATGCGGCGCGCTTCGGCCTCGATCGTGTCGACGCGATGGTGGACATAGAAGACCTGACCGTCGCGCAGCAGCTCTCGTCTGATGGCCGACGTGATCACGCCATCCTCGGTCTCTCCCACGTACGTCATCACCGGATGACGGTTCTCGGGAGGCGTGTCGACGATAGACATATCGCGTATGCCCGACATCGCCATCTCGAGCGTGCGCGGGATCGGTGTCGCCGTCAAGGTCAGGAAGTCGACGTTCGCCCGCAACGCCTTCAGCTTCTCTTTCTGCTCGACTCCGAAACGCTGCTCCTCGTCGACGATGACCAGGCCCAGATCCGAGAACTTGACGTCACCCTGTAGCAGCTTGTGCGTACCGACCACGACGTCGACCTTCCCGTTGGCGAGGTCTTCGATGATCTTGCGCGACTCTGCAGGCGACAGGAACCGGGAGAGCATCTCGACCCGCACCGGCCAGTGACGGAAGCGCTCGAGGAACGTGGCGTGGTGTTGTTGAGCGAGGATCGTCGTCGGCACCAGCACCGCGACCTGTTTGCCGTTTGCCACGGCCTTGAAGGCCGCGCGTACCGCTATCTCGGTCTTGCCGTAACCGACGTCTCCGCACACGAGCCTGTCCATTGGGATCGGGCGCTCCATGTCGTCTTTGACCTCGTCGATCGTGCGGAGCTGGTCCGGCGTCTCCTCGTAGGCAAACGAATCCTCGAGCTCGCGCTGCCAGGGAGTGTCGGGTCCGAACGCGACGCCCGGTGCATTGAGCCGCTTGGCGTAGAGCTTGACCAGCTCGTGGGCGATCTCGCGGGCCTTGCGCCGGACGCGGCTCTTGGTCTTCGACCAATCCGCAGAGCCAAGCCGGCTGACGCGCGGAGCCTCGCCCCCGATGTATTTCGAGACCAGGTCGATCTGGTCGGAGGGAACGTAGAGTCGATCGCCCTTCGCGTATTCGATCTGCAGGTACTCCCGGTGGACCCCGAGGAGGTCTCGCTCGACCATCCCGACGTACCTGCCGATCCCGTGGACCTCGTGGACGATCAGGTCCCCTTCCGAGAGGTCGAGTGGTCCCGACGTCTCGCGCCGCTTGGCGACCATCCGTCGGCGGGCGGCCCCCGAACGACGACCGGTGATGTCGGACTCCGCCACGAGCGCAAGGCGAGCCCACTCCAGCACGAACCCGCGTCCCAGATCCGCTACGACAACCGATCCCTTCGGGTCGCCGTCAGAAGACGGAGCGGTCTCCGTGACCTCCAGGCGCAGGCCTGAAGCCTCGAAGCTCTTGCGCAGGTTCTCGGCGGTCTCGGGAAGGGATGCCGCCACGACGGTGGCATAGCCCTGTTCGGTCAGCCGGCCCAACCGCTCGGCAAGGAGCTCGGGCTTGCCCGCCGTAGCCGTCCACGTCTCCGCAGGCACGGCCTCTCCGACGACGAGGCCCTCATCCTCTTCGTCCTCGGGGATCCCCCTGATGTGGCCGGTGAAGCTCGACATGAGCAGGACCGAGTCGAGGCGGCCCAGGACATCGTCCAGGTCCGCGTAGTGAAGGTCCGCCCGCACCCCGGACGACCGTGACCACTCACCGACCTGCTCCATGACGTCGGTAGCGCGGTCCCGCACGAGCTTGGGATCCAGGATGACCCCGGGCGACCCTTGCGGGAACAGCGCCGTCAAAGGCGTCAAGCCGCCCGAGAGCAACGGGAGCAAGCGCTCGGCCCCCGGGACGAGGATGCCCTCGGAAAGCTGAGCCAGGGCCTCGTCGTCGATCTCGTCCATGAGCTCCTCAGCGCGCTGACGCGTCCAGTCATCGGTCAGCAGCTCGCGCGCGGGAGCGACGTCGACCCTGTCGATCTCCTCGAGCGAGCGCTGGGACGCCAGCGCGAAGCGACGGAGAGAGGTGACCTCGTCACCCCATAGCTCCGCGCGAACGGGGCGGTCGGCGCCCGGCGGGAAGAGATCCAGGATCCCCCCGCGGACGGCGAACTCCCCTCGCCGCTCGACCATGTAGTTGCGCTCGTAGCCCATGTCCACAAGCCGCTGGGTGAACCCGTCCAGGTCGAGCTCCATGTCCCTGACGAGCGTGGTCACCGACAGGTTGTCCTTCGGGGGCGCGACGAGCTGGGAGACGGACTGCGCGGTGGCGACGACCACAAACGAATCGTCCTCGCGCAGCCGGGCCAGGACCTGGAGACGCCGGCCCATGGTCTCGACGGATGGAGATACCGGCTCGCCGGGCAGCACCTCCCAGCCCGGGAAGACCTCGGCCCCTCGGGGACCGAGAAACGCCTGAACGTCCCGCGCGAGGTGCTCCGCCTCCTCGATCCGGGCAACCACGACGAGCACCGGCTTCTCGAGATGACTCGCAAGAGCGGCCAGCAAGTAGGGACGCACCGGCTCCGGAAGGCTGATGGGCTCGCGCGCGTCCAGGAGCGCGTTGACGCGCTCGTCCGGGAGAAGATCTAGAAGAGGAGCCAGAGAGGCCACTTCGGCTCAGTCTAAAGGTGCAGGAATGAGCCTCACGCGGGCCGGGTGTTGACCTCGTTCATCGCGCGCTCCAGGCCGACCTCGACGATGCGCTCGGCCGCGTCGGCTGCCCGGGCAACGATCTGCTCGAGCTCCTTGCGTTCGGCCGAAGAGAAATCCGACAGCACGTAGTCGGCCGCGTCCTGGCCCCCGCGCGGGCGCGATATGCCCACTCGAACGCGTGGGAAATCCTTCGTGCCGAAGTGGGAAGCGATCGACTTGAGCCCGTTGTGTCCGGCCGTTCCGCCCCCCAGCTTGATGCGGACCTCACCGAAGGGGATGTCGAGCTCGTCGTGGACGACGACGAGATGATCGGGCCCGGACTTGTACCACCGCACGAGCTCGCGCAGCGGACGCCCAGATTCGTTCATGTAGGAGACGGGGCGAGCCAACACCATGCGGCCGTCGCCGAAGCCCACCTCCGCGACGAGGCATCCGCTCTTGTGACGTTTGAACGAGCCCTGCTTGCGTCTGAGCAGCTCGTCGACCACGAGGGCGCCCGCGTTGTGCCGCGTCTTTTCGTATCGGGCACCAGGGTTGCCGAGCCCCGCGATGATCCAGCGCGAGTCGTCGGGGGCCGGGCGCCCTCTGTCGAAGAGGCCCAAGGTCGTTTGAGGTGAGCTCGGGAGCGGTGGTTAGGCGCTCTCGGCTTCGCCGGCGTCGGCGGAACCTGTGCCGTCTTCGCCTTCGCCCTCTGCCGCGGGGCTCTCCTCGGCCGCCGTGTCGCCCTCGGCGGGCACCTCGACATCGGCCGTGGCGGCGGCCTCCATGGCCTCGAGCTCCTCTTCGGTCACGGCGGCAACGACTGCGGCCACGGAAGCCTCGGGGTCGTTGAGGATCTCGAAGGTCCGACCACTCGAGAGGTCGGCGACCTTGAGCGAGTCGCCGACGTTGAGGCCCGAGACGTCCGCTTCGATCGACTCGGGGACCTCGGTGGGCAGACAACGGACGTGGAGCTCGAAGAGCGGCTGCTCGAGGACCCCTCCTTCTTTGACGCCGGGAGCCTCGCCCACGATGTGAACCGGCACCTCGACCTCGACCTCCTGCTTGAGATCGACCTTCACGAAGTCGGCATGCAGGAGGGTCCCTCTCAGGGGGTCGCGTTGGAGGTCACGGGCCAGAGCAGTCGTGCTCTGACCATCCACTTCGATCGTGAGCAACACGTTCATGCCTGCGTCGGTGTGGAAGGCCGTGACGAGCTCGCGGCGATCGACCTCGACCGCTATCGGGTCCATTCCCTGGCCGTAGATCACGCCGGGCACGCGGTTCGCGGCGCGCGCCTGTCGGGCGGCACCTTTGCCGGTTTTTTCGCGCTTGACTGCCTTAAGGGTCACCTCGGCCATGCGGCGATATTACCAGCGGAGTTTTTGCCCCCCGGCGACCGACCGGGTGTGCGACGTGACCCCTAAGGCTGGTTCTCGCCGTGGAAGAGCTCGGACACAGACGCCTCCTCGAACACGGCCTTCACCGTGTGAGCGATCGTCGGGGCGATCGTCAGGATCTCGAGCTTGTCGTGCTGCTTCTCAGAAGGGATCGGGAGGGTGTTGGAGACCACTACCTTCCTGATCTGCGAGTTCTTGATCCGGTCGGTCGCGGGATCCGACAGCACGGCGTGCGTCGCCGCGGCATACACCTCGGTAGCGCCGGCTTCGATGAGCGTCTCGACCCCGTTCACGAGAGTCCCACCGGTGTCGATCATGTCGTCGACGACGACGCAGACCTTGCCGGCCACGTCACCGACGACGGCGAGCGTCTCGCTCTGGTTGCGTACGTCTTTGCGTCGGCGCTTGTAGAGGAAGGCGAGCTCTGCGTTGAGGTCGTGGAAGTTCCTGTTGATGTACTGCACCCACTTGTCGGCGAGGCGCACACCACCGGCATCGGGAGAGACCACGACGAAGTCCTCTTCCATCAGATCTGCGAAGTGACTGGCCAACAGCGGCAGTGCAGTCAGGTGGTCGAACGGAACGGTGAAGAAACCCTGGATCTGCCCCGTGTGCAGGTCGACCGAGAGCACGCGGTCCGCACCGGCCGCCTCGTAGAAGTCGGCAAGAAGCTTGGCGGTGATCGGCTCGCGCCCACGAGCCTTGCGATCCTGACGGGAGTACGGATAGAACGGAGCCACAGCAGTGATGCGCTTGGCAGAAGCACGCTTGAGAGCGTCGATCATGATCATGTGCTGCATGATGTGGTGATCCACCGGCTCGCTGATGCTCTGGATCACGAAGGCGTCGCAGCCGCGCACCGAGTCGTCGAAGCGCACGTATGACTCCGAGTTGGCGAACGTGGAGACCTCCACACCGCTCAGCTTCATCCCGAGGTGGTCGGCGACCTCCTCGGCAAGCGCCTGATTGGCGGAGCCCGAGAAGATCATCAACCGCTTGTAGGTGGGAACGTGCACTCAGGGCCTCCTGGTCGCTTTGGCCGGCTTCATAAGCTTGGAGCTTCGTGGTGCTCTTCGATGCAGCTACCTTCGATCCCTATTGTCGCGGCTCCCGGGACTCCCCGCCATCCTTCGGCGTCATTTTGTTTCCCTTTCCCTCGATGATCCGCGCCGGGATACCGACGGCAAGCGCCTCGTCGGGCACGTCACCCCGGACCACCGCTCCCGCCCCCGTCGCCGCACGCCGGCCCACGTGGGCCGGAGCTACGAGCATGGTGTCCGAACCGATGTAGGCCTCGTCGTCGATGATCGTGGGGTGCTTGGTCCGGCCGTCCCAGTTGCAAGTGATGGTGCCGGCGCCGACGTTGACCCCGCTACCGATCTGCGCGTCGCCGAGATAGGCGAGGTGGTTTGCCTTGCTGTTCTCGCCCAGCGTCGACTGCTTCGATTCGACGAAGGTCCCGAGGCGCGCACCGCGCCCGAGCCGGGTCCCCGGGCGAAGGGACGCAAAGGGACCGACCGATGCCTCGGGGCCGATCGAGGATCCGCGAACGACCGCGAACGAGACCGTGGCTTGTTCGCCGATGTCCGAGTCGACGATACGCACCTGCGGGCCGACCTCGGCCCCCTCCGCGAGGCTCGTCTTTCCTTCGAGGAAGCTAAAGGGGTGCACGATCGCGTCACGAGCGAGCGTGACGGACGCGTCTATGTAGGTCGTGTTGGGGTCGACGATGGTCACGCCCTGTTCCATCCACACCTCGCACGTCCGCCGTCGGAGGATCTGTGCCACGGCGGCAAGCTGCGTGCGCGAGTTGACTCCGATGACCTCCTGCGGCTGACCCCGGTACGAAGAGGCGACCCGACCCTTAGACCGCAACGAGGGGACCACGTCGGTCAGGTAGTACTCGTTTTGCGCGTTCGCGGTATTGACGTCTTCGAGGGCCTCTCGTAAAGCAGCTACGTCGAAGACGTAACTGCCGGCGTTGATCTCGTCGATCGCACGCTCCTCGTAGGTCGCGTCCCGCTCCTCGACGATCCGCTCGACGAGCCCGTCGTCCGAGAACACGACGCGTCCGTACCCCGTTGGGTTCGAGACCCGGGCGGTGAGGATCGTGGCGGCCGCGGAGCTGTCGTGGTGCACGTGCAACAGCGCCTCGATCGTCTCGGTCTTGATCAGCGGGGAGTCGCCCTGGAGGACGAGGATCGTGTCCTCATCACCGTCAAGTGCCGCGAGGGCAGTGCGGACCGCATCCGCGGTGCCCCGGGGCGGATCCTGAACGACGAGCTGCACGGAGTCCTCGAGGCCCGCCTGAGAGAGAACCGACTTGAACATGCCGTTCTCTTTGGGGACGACCGCATAGGCGACCCCGAGCCCGAGCGGCTCGAGGGCCGCGAGGACGTGCGCCAGAAGGGGCCGTCCCGCGGCCGGATGGAGCACCTTTGGAACTCGGGACTTCATCCTGGTCCCCCCACCAGCGGCGAGGATCACCGCTGCAATGCCTGCCGGTCTGGTCACCGAGCTCCTCCTTGGCTTGTTCCGGACGCTGCCCCGCCTGGATTCGAACCAGAACTTAGGGAACCAAAATCCCTCGGGCTGCCAATTACCCCACGGGGCATCCGCTTCGAGATCATCGTAAAGGGGCGGCGGGGGCGGGCCGCGGGCTCAGACCCGCTCGGCTGGATCGAGGCGCTCGATGCAGGCCGATTGGGACCGGACGACCATGGTCCGGTCGAACTCCTTCTCGACTGCCTCTGCGATCGATCTTCCGTGGGCCTCGTCTTTTGCGAGGGCATAGAGCGTCGGACCGGAGCCGCTGACGAGCGCCCCCAACGCGCCCTTCTCCAGGAGGAGCTGTTTCTTGCCCTCCAGCTCGGGTCGGAGCCCGAAGATCGCCGGCTCCAGGTCGTTGTGCAGAAGGGAAGCGATCTCCCCGACGTCGCCGCCGCCGAGTGCGAGGGTGATCGGCGCGCTCCCCACCGACGGACGATCGGGGTCGGCCTCCCATCGCTCGTATACGTCTCGGGTATAGAGGGGCTCGTTGGACATGCCGAGCACGAAAGTCATGTCGTCTGGAGCCGGGAGGGTGGTGATCTCCTCGCCCCTGCCGGTTGCCAGGGCCGTGCCCCCGCCGATGCAATAAGGAACGTCGGACCCCACCGAACCTGCGAGCTTGCTGAGCTCATCGGGCGCGATCTGCGTGTCCCACAACTCGTTCAGCGCAACGAGCACGCCCGCCGCGTTGCTGCTTCCGCCCCCCAGACCCGCTCCGATCGGGATGCGTTTCGTCACCCTCACGCGTAGCCCCTCGTTTACGGCACCTCTCTCGATCAGGCGATTGGCCACGGTCCAGACCACGTTGTCCTCGGTTTGAGGTAACTCTCCATTCAGTGGGGCCTCGAACGCCATGTCTATCTCGACGCGGCCGGACGACGTCGGCTCAACCTCGACGTCATCGGAGAGGCGGATCCCATGGAGGATCGTCTCGACTTCGTGGTAGCCGTCGGGCCGCCTCCCGAGCACGCTCAGGAAGAGATTGACCTTGGCGTTCGTTCGCATCCGGATGCTCGGCATAGACGTGTTCTTTATCCTGGTGTGGGTTCCGTCCGGAGGGTCCGCAGAGCGGATGGACGTTCCGCAAACCTAGCACCTCGCTTTGCTCCCAAAAGAGCCCGATCAGAGCCTTCGGGCCAACTCGAGATAGTCCCGAGCGGCCAACGACTCGGCGCGCGCAGACGGATCGACGCCGGCGGCGCGCAGCAGAGCCTCGGCACCGGCCTCCGAGCCGACGACCGGAGCCAGCGCGTTGCGCAACGTCTTGCGTCGCTGGGCAAATGCGGCTTTGACCACTGAGAAGAAGGCCTTCACATCGCGGTCCTCGATGCTGTTACGCCTGTTTGCGCGCACGATCACGGAGTCGACGTTCGGAACGGGCCAGAAGGCGTTGCGTGACACGGTCGCAGCAACGCGCGCCTGTGCGAAGAACGCCGTGAGGACGCTCGTTGCGCCGTAGGTCTTGGTGCCGGGGCCGGCGGCAAGGCGCTCGCCGACCTCCCGCTGGGTCATCACCGTGATCGTCCTGACCGTCGAAGCTTCCTCTAGGACCTTCAGCACGATCGAAGCGGCGATGTTGTAGGGGAGGTTCGCGACCAGAGACGTCGCACGAAAGGCACCCAGGTCGATCCTCGTGGCGTCTGCATGCACGACCTCGACGTTCGGGAGGTCGTGGGTTACCTCGTTCAGCACCGGGATCAGACGGTCGTCGCGTTCGATCGCTACCACGCGCTTCACGCTCTCGGCGAGGCCAACGGTCAGAGAGCCGACTCCGGGCCCCACCTCTAAAACCACGTCATCAGAGAAAGGTTCCGCGACGGCCAGCGTCTTTCGGATCGTGTTCGGATCCACCACGAAGTTCTGTCCCAGCGACTTGTTCGGTCGAACGTCGTGTTTCTCGAGCAAGGTGCGTACCCGAGCCGCGCCCAGCAGCGGCGAGGCCGAGCTCACGGAGTGTCGATGCCGAACAATCGCCGGGCGTTGGCCGTGGTCAAGCGAGCGACCTCGTCCTCGTCTTGTCCCCGCGCAGCGGCCACGGCGGCACCGACGAGCGCCACCCGCGCCGGCTCGTTGGGGCGTCCCCTCTTGGGCACGGGGGAGAGAAACGGTGAATCGGTTTCGACCAACAGTCGATCGGCCGGGACCCGGGCGGCTGCGTCCCGAAGATCCTGGGCGCTGGGAAAGGACACGTTGCCGGCGAACGATATGCAAGCGCCGAGACCTAGGGCGCGGTCCAGGTCTGCTCCCCCCGACCAGCAGTGGAAGACCAGCCGCGCGGGCGGACCCTCGCCCTCCAGCACGTCCAGGGCCGCGACGAGGGATTCGCGTGTATGTATGACGAGAGCCTTTTCGAACCGCTTGGACAGCTCGATGTGCGCGCGAAACGCTGCATGTTGCTGCTCGGGAGCCGCGTGGTCGCGGAAGAAGTCCAACCCGGTTTCCCCCACCGCCACGCACCTGTCGTCGATTAGCAAAGTCCCCATGAAATCTCGAGCCCGGTCGTCCCACTCCGACGCGGAGTTCGGATGGACTCCCGCCGAGAACCAGATCCCGTGCTCGTGTGCGAGCCGGGCCGACGTCTGACTGGACGCGACGTCGATGCCGATCGCCACGAGGTCCTCGACTCCGTATAGTATAGCCCGAGCGACCAACTCACG
>JALZBR010000310.1 GCA_030863485.1 Actinomycetota bacterium | reverse complement strand
GGTCGGATCCGGGGGACTCGGTCAAAGCCGTCATCTGCAAGACGAACTCCGTGTCATCGGGGACCTGCCCGGGGGGAAGCTGGGGGACGGGCACCTTGTCGTCAACGAGCCCGTCCACGGCTGCATACACCACGCAATCCGGAGATGTGGGAGTCAAGACCTACTACGCTTTCGCCTGCGACGCCGCCAATGCGTGCTCGGGCTCTATCTCGGGCACGTTCCGAGTCGACGGGGCGCCGACCATCACGTCCGCCATCGATTCGCCCGATCCCGTGACCGCTGGCTCAGCGGTCGCCTTCAATATCGGTTGGGTGGATCCAGGAGACTCTGTCCGGGCCGTCGTCTGCAAGACGAACTGGGTCGTATCGGCGAACTGCCAGAGCGGGACCTGGGCGAGGGGGAACTTGTCTTCAACGAGCCCGTCCACGGCGACCTATAGCACCCGTCATGCAGACGTCGGTACCAACGCCTATTACGCCTTCGCATGCGATCCGGCAAACACCTGCTCGAGTGTGATGTCGGGGACCTTCACGGTCAACAATGCCGCCCCCTCCGTCACCTCGGTATCCGACTCCCCTGATCCTGCTGCGTCGGGCGATACCGTCCGCTTTAGCGTCTCGTGGTCGGACCCAGGGGATTCAGTGAAGGTGCTGATCTGCCGGACCGACGAGGTCGTCGCCGAAACTTGCCAAGATGGAGCGTGGGCCACCGCAGGACCATCCTCCACGAGTCCGGTCACGGCTTCCTACACGACCACCGCGTTCGACGACGGAACCAACGACTATTACGCGTTCGCTTGCGACAGCCGCGGCGCGTGTTCGAGCACGCTGGTTCGCGACTTCGAGGTCAAAGACGCCGTCCAGCGCAGCCTCGATCAGGTGAGCAGCTGTGCACAGGAACCACCTGAGGACGATCCGGATGGAGACGGTCCCCGTCGGGTGATCATCGGGACTAACCGAGACGACCAGATATGGGGAGGGCCCGCTGACGACTTCCTCTACGGTCGCGGCGGCGCCGATGCGATCAAGGGGATGGGCGGGAACGACATTATCTGTGGCGGCGGAGGGCATGACGGAATCAATGGCAACGGCGACCCAAGGGACGCCGACCCAGACTTCGACAACGACGTTATCGAGGGAGGGATGGGACGCGACTTCATTGTCGGCGCAGACGGGAACGACACAATTCTTGGGGGTCCGGACGCCAGTAACGAACCTGAACACGCCATCGACTTCATCTACGGTGGACCAGGAGACGACACCTTGTCGGGAGGTACCGTTCCTACGCCCATGAATCCAAGAGGCGATGATCGCGTCGTCGACTACATCGCTGGCGGCGACGGCACCGACGTGATTACCGAGGGCGAAGACGACTCACCAGATGACAACCCAGATGAGGTATATCCAGATATCGAGCCGGACAAGACGTGCGCAGCAGAAATCCATACGTCTGATCCTCACTTCGACGTAGCAAAAGCTGGCACGTGGTCTCCTGGGCGTCTCACGGTCAACCATGACGACCGGCCGTGTATGCCGCCCATAACTGGCGAAATACGAGATTGGAAAACGACGCCGAACGACGGCGACGCGAAGTTCAACCTGCCGCGCGAGCGGCCCGATGGGGATGCAGTCGCCGTTCTGCTCTTGGAAGTAACCGAAGTGGTTCAGGAGCCAGATCCGTGCCGGGAGACGCGGATCGCCAGGGGTGACATGGTGCGCGTCGAATTCATGCCACGCGACTTCGGTGCGGATCTGGGTGACGACGACCCGGACCATTTCCCGGTCCTCACGAGCGGACAGCGGATAACAGTCGTCGGCCTCTGCGTCAACGATACCAACCCTGGTCATGAGAACCATGCCGAGATCGAAACGGAGATTCACCCCGCCTACTACGTCCGTTATCAAGGCGTCGACTACTACAGCGGCAAGAAGTACGCCGGAAGTCCAATCAAGATGCACCCATGCAGTCTGCTGGAATGGGCTCCCAACAAGCCCGAGTGTGGCCTTGCGAGGGGCACACGAAGGAACACTCAAGACTTTGACGGCAAGAAACACCGACGCGACTGGAGATACTGCTGGGATGAGAACGGCAACCCATGCAAGGAGTGGGGTGGGAGGCCGTCCTTTGGGTAGGCGCACGCGAATGTCCGCCGTAGGCCTTCCGGCAGGCTTCGCGGTCATCGCGACTATCTTCCTCGTTCCCCCCCTTCCAGGCAGGGAGGCTGCTGTCGCGAAACAGGGAAGGCCAATAGTCGCCGATGTCAGCGGGGATATTGTCACGATCGACCCCAAGAGCGGACGCCGGGTCAAGCGCCTGACGGGCGGACTCGAAGCCGAAAGACAACCTCTTTGGTCACCCCGCGGACACAAGATCGCGTATGCCAAAGGCGGCGAGAACACCTTGGAGATCTGGGTGATGCGCCAAGACGGAACACACAAGAGACGCATCACCCGCAACCGCAAGCTCGACCAGTGGCCCTCGTGGTCCCCGAACGGCAGAAGAGTCGTCCTGGAGCGATACGACGCCTTCGGAGGTGACGACAACGAGGTCGTCGTCGTGAACGCCGATGGTTCCGGAGGCCGGAACATCACGCGAAATCGGGTAGCGGATGTCTGTCCAGAGTGGTCGCCGACCGGAAAAAGGATCGCCTTCTACCGCCGCTACCACTACAACCTATTCACGATCCGGCCTGATGGAAGCGAGGAGCGTCAGCTGACGTCCGGTCGTCCGAGAGATGTCGGTCCTGCCTGGGCGCCCGACGCGCGCCACATCCTCTTCGACAGGATCTTTCAGGGCAATAAGCCCAGCGACCTCTTCCTTATCCGCCCTAGTGGTACCGGCCTTCGCCGGCTGACGAACTCACCGTCCGTGGAGACCGGATACGGCTGGTCTCCCAGGGGGAGAAAGATTGTGTTCGTCGCCATCGACGGATTGCACTCGTCGCTGTGGGTGATGCGCGCCGACGGGTCCCACGAGAAAAAGCTCGCGGAGAATGTCTCGATCGGTGTGAGCCCTACCTGGTCCTTCGACGGCAGGAAGATCGCCTATGCCAAGCGCGACGACATTTGGATGGTGCGCGCTGACGGGTCGCGGAACCGCCGGCTGACGACTACCCAGAACATCTCCGAGACGACGCCTGATTGGCATTCTCCGCCCCAGGAGTGTGGGGGCGCGTACTGATATATCGACTCCAGACTTGGTTGCGCCAATTGTCGCGCCGTCAGGGGTTGAGCGATTTAGCCTGCTGACCTGCGAAAGGGCGAGTCACGATAAATATCGCCCTTTCGCTCACGACGACCTGCATGAATGCCTGTTCGCACAGCGCTAATCCCGTTTCTAGACAACTGCTACATGGATTACGCGCAGCAGAATGCGAAGGAGCTGGCGGAGCTTCTGTCACCCTGAGCCGCTTCAGCGCAATGCAGGCGACTCCGGAGTGACGTATGACGACTGGACGGGTATGCCTAGCCGAATGTGCAGGGGCGTCGCGGTGGGCTAGTCGGTCGTCGTCAGCGATCTCTCGCCGGAGCGACTTGTGCGATCGCCCCGATGGTTGCGAGAGCGAGACCGAAGTAGATCGTCTCGCGGCACTCGCAGCCATCCGAGAGTGCCGCCGCGGCAAAGGTCGCGCCTACGAGTAAGAGCGGGATCCCGACGATTCGCCGCCGCTTCCACCCGGCCGCCGCCCACACCCGGGCGACGACGTAGATGCCGGCGGCGAGCGCGGCTATGCCGATCGCGAGGACGATCGTCCGCGCCGTGCCGGTCTCGGTGGACGAGCCGATCGAAGCCGCCATCCCGCCGGTCAAGAACGCGCCCCCGAGCGACCAGCGGTAGGGAGCCGGCATTCCACCCTCCGGCCTTGCGCGCCGCGAGTCCGATCGCTCGAACGGTTTGATCGCGCCGAGGAACGACGCGAACTGCTGTCGCCCGACGTCGAGGTCGATCGAGGACCCGTCTTTGAACCAGATCGACAGTTGCGAGATGCCGAGGCGCTCGTCGAACCAGATCTCGTCGATACGGTCGAGAGGGAACCGAGCCGACTCGGGACCGGCGGTCTCTCCCGTGTTCCATCGTTTTCCGAAGCGGCCTTCGAACGCGTGCAGGGCCTTGTCGGTGATGACGATCCAGAAGAACCACCGGACGTCGTCCGACCAGGCGTCCGGCATCGATGCGTGTCGGGCGAAGTGGTGCGGCCACGCCGCGGCCTCCCCGGTCAACCGCATCGGTGTCGGTGGCGTGAGGCTCGACTGAGACGCTCTGCGGTATCCCGCACCGAGCGGCAGCGCGCGGACCACCGCTCGTATGGTCTCGTCCTCCGGTATCAGCCCGCCGGCGATCTCGGTGAAGCGCCTCGCCGAATCCGGTCTCCAGCTCCCCATCTTCCTTCGCTCCCGACCTGGCGCTCGTTCACGATAAGGGGGCCGCCACCGCGGGGGACCCGCTAGCCAACGGCCCCCGTTGCGTTTCCGCGGCCTTGCATCTCCGATACTGGACACGCTGTGAACGACATTTTGCAAGGATCATCGACGTGGAACAGGAGAGTGTTCGAGGAGCGTGGTGAGCCCGGGGCCGCGCTCACGACGCTGAGAGCGGATGAACCATGTACGTGAAGGGCCGCAGCCGTGCCAACATCGACGCCAATCCCCTCGCGCGGCTCGGATCGGTCGGTGTCCTGTCGTCGGTAACCGCGGGAGCGGCCGTCTATCACCTGGCCGAGAGAGGCGCGCCCAGAAGCTGGTCCGTAGAGGTTTGGCTTGGCGGATGGATCGTATTGGGCGCCCTCGGCGGTTCGTTGCTGAAACTGCGTCCCCTGACGATCGGGCTGTGTGCGGCAGGTCTCGCTCAGGCCGTCTATCTGGTTCTCTTCGCCGACCACGGCGACGGTGACGGGCTGTGGGCAGTCGGCCTGTTCTTCATCCCAGTCGGCGCCGTCTTCGCGTATGGAGCGGCAACGGTCGCCGCGTTCGTGAGACGGCAACTGGCAAGGTCGCGAGACGGCGACCCTCCGGCTTAGGACCGGGGCTCCAAGGAGGAGCAGGAAACGACGTGGCCGCGGCTCAGGCTCCCTCACGAGGGCGAACCGCCTTCTTCACGAGCGCCGTGATCTTCTTCTCTTCCGCGTCGGTGAGCTCCTGCAGCGCGAAGTACGTGGGCCACATCGCGCCCGCGTCGAGGTTCGCCTCGTCGCTGAAGCCGAGGGTCGCGTACCGCGTGTTGAACTTCCCCTTGCTCTGGAAGAAGCAGAGGACCTTGCCGTCCTTCGCGTACGCCGGCATCCCGTACCACGTGCGCGGCGTCAGCTCCGGCGCGGTCTCGCGGACGATCGCGTGGACGCGCTCGCCCAGCGCGCGGTCGGGCTCGGGCATGGCGGCGAGCTTCGCGAGCAC
>JALZBR010000261.1 GCA_030863485.1 Actinomycetota bacterium | reverse complement strand
ATGATGCAATACGCGGTGGCCACTGAGCACCCCGCGGAACGGGCGGTGCGCAATATCGGGGCCGATCTCGTTTTCAGCCTTCCCTTCATCGGCCCGCTGGCCAGGAAGGGGGGGAACGCGTTGGCGCACGATGACGATGCCCTGGAGCTGCTCAGGCGTGGCGAGCTCGTAGGCGTCTTCCCCGAGGGGTTCAAGGGGGTGGGAAAGGGTTGGCGCGAGCGCTACAAGCTGCAGCGCTTTGGTCGAGGTGGATTCATCGAGCTCGCGCTCAGGGCCAGGGTACCGATCATCCCCGTTGCTTTCGTGGGGCCGGAAGAGACCTATCCGATGATCGGCAATGCGAAGTTCTTAGCGAGCGCTTTGCGGGTTCCGTATTTCCCGATTACGCCCACTTTCCCGTGGCTCGGCCCCCTCGGTCTCTTGCCGCTGCCATCTCGCTGGGTCATCGAGTTCGGCCAGCCCATCCCGCTCGACGAGTATCCCGACGACGCCGCCGACGACAAGATGCTCGTGTTCGATCTCGCCGACAGCATCCGCGACACGATCCAGCAGATGCTGTACAAGAACCTGAAATTCAGGGGCGGGACCTTCTTCTAGGCCCTCGAGACCTCGAGTCCACTCGCGACACGTGGAGCGTCCGGCAGACCTCAGCCGGTCAGCTGGAAGAGGCGAACGACGCCGAGGACGCCGGCGAGCGTGATGGCCGAAAGAAGCAATATCAGTGCCAAGAGCGTGTTCCTTCGCATCGTCTGAGGATACGCGAGCGTCTAGAGCTCGAAGGTCTGCTGGTGGTGGGCCCCGAGGCTGCGTGCTAGCTCACGGATGTGTCGCTCGAGCTGGCTCAAACCTTCTACCTTGCCGACGCACAAGGCTACGCCCGCCTCTTTGGCGCGCTGCTCCAGACCTTCGTCGAGATAGGCCGTGTAGAGGATGATCGGTTGGGTCGGCCGGACGGCTCTGATCTTCTCGGCCGCGATCAGTCCGGTCATGTCCGGCATCTTGTAGTCCATGACGATCACGTCAGGCTCTTTTTTAGTGGCGAGGTCGACGGCCTCGGTCCCGGACGCGGCCTGACCTACTACTTTGAATTCGTCAAGCTCGAGCATGTCGACCAGCATCGTTCGCACGTGGTCCGTATCGTCGACCACGAGAACCTTGACGTTCACAGAGATGACGCCTCTTTCTCGTGTAGGAGCTAGCTTCTGGGAAGACCCTTCGCCACTTTGGGTTCTCCGGCAAGCTTGGACTCGACGTACTCGCGACTCCGCTTGAGCATCTTGACCAGTTCCTTCGGCCTTTCGAGGTACCGAAGCACTGAAAGCTCCAACGAGATCGCTTTATCGAAGTCTATTCGATCCATCTCGGCCAAGAGCCGGTCCAGCGGGAGGATGCCGCGCTCGAGTTCAAGGTGCCCATCGCGGCCGTCGCCCGCATTGTTCGAGAGGTGCACGTGCTCGAGCTTGGGGGCCAGTACGTCGAAGGCCGAAAGGATGTCCTTGCGCGCCACGGTGAGGTGGCTGGTGTCGAGGACGACGTGGGGAGCAGCCGCCGCGAGCTCCTTGGGCTCGAGCCAGCGGTGTCCCCTGAGCTTGCGGCCCGCGACCCACTTCGGATACATGGTCTCGACCGCCACGACAACGCCGTGCTCTGCCGAATAGGCCTCGGAGTTGTTCGTCACCCAGCGCGCGTATTCCCGTTCCCAGAGGTAGGGGGGATGGACGATGAGCGTTCGAGCCCCTACGTCCTTGCACATCTCGACGCCGCGGCGGATCTTCTCCAGCGGATCGAGCCCCCACACGCTCTTCGTGATCACGAGAAAGGGACCATGTATCGAAGCGATGCGGAGGCCGCGCTCCTCCGCCAGGCGCAGCGGGATCTCGGCGTCATGCGTCTTGGGATCCCGGGTGACCATCACCTCGATCTCCTCGAAACCGGCTTCGGCCAGCGCATCCATCGCGTGCTCCAGCTCGTAGGCCCAGAAAGGTCCCGTTGAGCACTGGATGCTGGGCGAGCCGGGTTTCGACATGCGCCCAATGGTCGCACGGGCGCGCCGCTACGAAAGCTCCCCGGGCGCTTCTTTTTCGGTGTCTACTGGAGCGCGGAGATCGCCGTGCTCGATGGTGGGTTGGCGACGCCCCCGGGCGTTAACCCGGGGGCGCCTGAGTCTTCGAGGGCGGGCCGGCTAGGGGCGGGCTGGGAGGCTCGTTTGCGCCGCCTGGGCGGGCTGGCGCGGTGTCGTCCCATCCTCTCCCGACTCACATAGTGATTCGTCTCTTTCTGGAAATTCTTGAGAGATTCTTTTCCCGCACTGCGCCTTTGTCTGTGCCGCCGTCTTATTCAGTCGTTAGCAACTGCTTGCTACAGTTTGCAGCGGTGTCGGCGAAGTGCGAGAATGTCCCGATGAACCTTGCGGATCTCCTCCGGGCCGCCGCCCGGGAGAACGGGGGCAAGAGGGCGCTCGCTTACGGCGAGACGGTCCCCGAAGCTGAGCTCGCCTACGCCGAGCTGGACGCAGAGGTCGACCGGGTGGCTCGAGGGCTTGCGGCCAAGGGCGTGTCGCGAGGAGATCGGGTCGCCATCGCCATGCCGAACGTCCCCCACTTCGTCTTCGCTTACCTGGGCATCTTGCGAGCCGGCGCGATCGTCGTTCCCCTGAACGCCATGCTCACGGGGCGCGAGGTCACGGGCGTTCTCGAGGACTCCACCCCCAAGCTGATCCTGGGCGCCGGCGAGGTCGGGACCCTGGCCGAGAGCGCGGCGGGTGGCCTCGGTCTCCAAACTCTGACCGTGGACCGCTGGGATGAGCTCGGTCCTGCCGGAGAGGCCTTCGAGGGAGTCGATAGGGACGACGACGACCTCGCCGTGCTCGCCTACACGTCCGGGACCACGGGGCGTCCGAAGGGGGCGATGCTGTCACACGGCAACCTCCTTGCCAACCTCGAGCAGCAATCACGGATCCCGGAGGACCGGGTCACGAGTGAGGACGTTTTGCTCTTGACGCTTCCGCTGTTCCATATCTTTGGCTTGAACGTCCCGCTGGGCCTGCTCCTGAAGAACGCCGCCTCCGGAGTCCTGCTCGAGAGGTTCGAGCCGGTGGCGACGTTGCGAGCGATCGAGAAGAGAAAGGTCTCGATCCTCTTCGGGGCGCCTCCGATGTACCGGGCGTGGGTGGCTACTCCGGGGGCCGATCAATACGACCTCTCGAGCGTCCGCCTCGCGATCTCCGGGGCAGCTCCGATCCCTACCGAAGTCATCGCCGGTTTCCGGAACCTCTTCGGGATCGAGATCGACGAGGGCTACGGCCTCACGGAAACGGCTCCGACACTGACCTCGAACAGGATGATGCCCCGGCCGAAACCGGGCTCCGTCGGCGCCCCGCTGCCCGGCGTCGAGCTGCGGATCGTCGACGACGGGGGCGACGAAGTCGAGATCGGCGACACGGGCGAGATCGTCGTGCGTGGTCCGAACGTCTTCAAGGGTTACTGGCAACAGCCCGCAGAGACAGACCGGGTGTTCACGGACGGATGGTTCCATACGGGAGACATAGCGGTCCGTGACGAGCAGGGCTACATCTACCTCGTGGATCGCAAGCGGGACCTCGTCATCGTCTCGGGTTTCAATGTCTTTCCCTCCGAGGTCGAGGCCGCGTTGTTGGAGAACCCCGACGTCGCCGAGGCGGCAGTCGTCGGCGTCCCACATGAGTACCGGGGCGAGAGCCTGAAGGCTTACGTGGTGCTCGAGCCGGGGGCGGAGACGAGCCAGAGGGAGCTCCTCGCCGATGCGCGCACCCGGCTCGCGCGTTTCAAGCTGCCGGAGACCATCGAGATCGTCGAGGACCTGCCGCATCTCATGACCGGCAAGGTCCTGCGCCGGGCCCTCCGCTCGTCCAGCGAGCAGGAGAACGTCTCGACCCCCGCTTAGCCCCCAGGCCTGGGTGTCGACGGTCACGTCTTGTCCATGCGCCCCGAGCACCTGATGCGCTCCAATGCATCGGGTCTCAGGATGCGGAGGCGCCGCCCCCGGTAGTCGAGCAGGCCCTCGGCTTTGAAGCGTCGCAGCGTCTTGCAGGCGCTCTCGCGGCACATCCCGGCCAGGCTCCCGAGATCGTGCTGCGCCAAGGGGAGATCCATCTCGATCGCACCCCGTTCCATCTGCCCCAGCAGATCGGCGAGATCCAGCAGGCGACCGGCCAGCCGCGCAGGCACCTCGCTGGAGGTTCGCTCGAGGGCGGAATCGCAGATCCATCTGAGCCTTCTTCCCATCTGGCGGGCAAGCTCGAGCGACGCCGCGGGATTGCGTTCGAGGATCTCGACGAGCAAGTCGGCATCCATACCGAGCACGACGCTCTCGGCCGCCGCGACCGCGTCGAGCGGCTGCGCCAGGTCGTCGAGAGCGGCGACCTCTCCCAGCAGATCTCCCGGCAAGGCGAGAAAGAGGATCGTCTCGTCGCCCTCTGCCGTGCGCGCGGCCAACTTGAGAACGCCGGAGGAAACGAGATGGATCCTTCGCCTGCGATCTCCGGCGAAATAGAGGACGTCGCCTCGGGCCAGGCGGCGAGGTACGAGCCGATCCTGGAGCAGGACCCGGTCGGGACCCCGGAGAGCATCGATAACTGAAGAAGAGGAGTGGGTCACGCGCACCTCCATAGCTCGACTGAACCGACGTGAGGCGCGGAAAAGGGACGGGCGCTCCACTTCGGCGACCGCCCTGAAGCGAATCGCCTGCGCCGGTCCCTCCTCGGACATGAATCTAGCCCCGCCGGGACCTCGTGTCCAGACCGGAGCCTCTAGTTGTGCGAGGACGCGAGAATCAAGGGCATGGAAGCAACCGTCGCTGCGCCGAGCAAGGAGCCGAATCGCCTGCGGGCCGCGCTGATCCTCACGCCCTGCCTGCTGTTCGTGGGGCTCCTTACCTATGGCCTCATCGCCAAGGGCGATGCTCCCCGGCCCGGCGATCAGGCCCCGGCATTCCAGGGTCCCCTCTTGGAGGGCGGGGGGACGCTCGCGCTCGAAGATCTGGAGGGCCGACCGGTCTTCATCAACTTCTGGGGTTCCTGGTGTGAACCGTGCAAGGACGAGGCGCCGGCATTGAAGCGCGCGCAGAAGGTCTATGGAGACGAGGTCGCTTTCGTCGGCATCAACATCCGCGACGCTCACGACGACGCGGTTGCATTTGCCGAGGCGTACGGGCTCGATTACCAACATGTGCGCGACGAGTCCCTCACCATCTACGGTGACTACGGGCTCACCGGACAACCGGAGAGCTTCTTCATCGATCGCGATGGTGAGGTCGTGGAGCACGTTGCCGGTCCCGTCGACGAGGAGAGCCTCGCTCGATCCCTGGACGTCCTGGTGACCCGCGGTGGCTGATCCCTCGATCCCCGTTTCCTTCGCGGCGGGATTGCTTTCGTTCCTTTCCCCGTGCGTGTTGCCGATCGTGCCCGGCTACCTCTCGTACATGTCGGGCCTCGAGGTTGCCGAGGAAGACAAAGGTGGGGTCAAGACCGGGATCGTGGCTCTTGGCTTCATTCTCGGTTTCACGCTCGTGTTCGTGGCACTCGGCGCGAGCGCGACTCTGCTCGGGTCTTTTCTACGCGATCACCAACGCGAGCTCACGATCGTGTCGGGCATCTTCATCATCTTGATGGGCCTCGTCTTCATCGGCGCGCTGAAGATCCCGTTTCTCTATCAGGAGCGTCGTTTCCATCCCACTACGAAGGCCGGGTTCTGGGGAAGCACCGTCCTCGGCGTGGCCTTCGCCTTCGGGTGGAGCCCGTGCATCGGGGCAACCCTCGGCGCGGTCTTGACCATGGCGGCGGGCAGCTCCGCAGAAGGCGGTCCTCTCGAGGGGGCTCTGCTGCTGGCCGTGTACTCCATGGGCCTCGGCGTCCCGTTTCTCTTGGCGGGGGTCGGGTTCTCACGCCTCTCGGGGGTCCTGTCCTGGTTGCGTAAGCGGACTCGCGCGATCAACCTCGCAAGCGGCGCGTTGCTGATCCTCGTCGGGATCCTCTTCGTCACGGATCAGTTCTTCCAACTGTCGGCCTGGATGCAGCGTGAGCTGGCCGAGGCGAACATCGACTTCTGGACGTCCTTCTGACACGACGTCAATCAGCGGTGGGCGAGCCCGACGCAAGACGACGCTGGCTGCTGCACGTTCTCCTGCTCTGCGCCGGAGGTTTTTTCGGCGCCCTCGTTGCGCTGGGGCTTCAATTGATGTGGCAGCTGCCGTGTGAGGCCGGAGCGATCCCGGTGGGGGAGCAGTCCTCCTGCGACGCGTTCGCCATCTCGTTGTTGCCGACGCTTTTCGGAGCGCTCTTCGGAGCCGTCGCCGCAGACCTGATCTGGTCCCGTCGCCGCTGAGCGGCTGGGCCTTGCCGTCGTCGGCCCCCCCGGTAGCTAGCCCTGGCCTCGTCGGGGCCTTCGTCTGGCCTCTCACCCAGCCTCTGCGGCGTTCGTGTGCCAAAAGCGCGCCTATATGGCGTTTTTCGCACACAAAAGCAAGCTTCCGCCCATCGGATGCGGTTAGCCGTGCGGCCGCGCGCCGCCGAACCGTCGGGAGATGAACGAGAGGATGAAGTAGGCCGCAATGCCGACCACTATCCCC
>JALZBR010000173.1 GCA_030863485.1 Actinomycetota bacterium | reverse complement strand
GCCAGAGTTCATCGACATAGTCGGGGATCCCGCTCCGCATGCTCAAGAGGTCGCGGATCGTCGCCTTGTTGGTGTTGAAGTCGAGCCCCGCCGGCACATGGTCACTGACAGGGTCGTCGAGGGCGAGCGCCCCGGCCTCGACCAGTTGCATCACCTGAGCTGCGATCACAGACTTCGTGATGCTGCCGATGGCAAATTGATCGTCGACCCGGACGTCTCGAACGCGGTCGGCCTTGCCCGTCCCTCCGCTCCACGCTCCGTCCGGGGACATCACCGTAGCGGCCATGCCCGCTCGCCCGGCCACGTCGTTCAGGATCGCTTGGAACTCCGCCGCCACGCTTTTTGGGACAGGGTCCTCGCTGATGTCGACGAACGCCGCGGTCGGGAAGGTCGGAGCCTGTTCGCCCGGAGAGGCCGATGCGACCCGTGGCGCCGACGCCTCAACTGAGTCCGACGTCTCCGTGCGGTCGGGGGTCGGTGCGCATCCCGCCAGAGTGATCACCAGGGCGAAACTCAGCAGAAGTCCTCGGCGCATGGTCATCTCCGCTTTTCCCTGGTCGAGCCATTACCGGCCCTCCAGGTACTCCTGGATCGAGGCCTCGATCTCTGCTGCGAACGCCGGGTTGTAAGGGATTAGGCCGTCCGGCCGGAACTTTGAACCGTCGATGGACCAGCCTTCTTTTGCGGGCCACAGCAAAGGGCCCAACGTGGGCCCGGCCTCGTCCCATTGCGGGCAGCCGAGGTAGTCGCCATGGTCAGGCCTAATCTCTCCGCACACGTCGGGGGGATCTGTCACCCGCGGGTTGAGATAGCGAGCCGCGTCGTCGGGATCGTTGGCCGCTACCCATCTTTCCCACTCCTGTAGCCCGTCGTAGCTCAGGGGCAGCGCTCGTTCACGGGGGTCGAGATCGATTAGTGACCCGCTTCCGGACATTCGTACGAAAGCGAGCTCCTGTCCGACGAACTCGAAGAACCATCCTTCTCTGATCTCCAGCGACAACGTGTGCCACCGAGTCGTAACCTCACAACGCACGAGCACGTCCGCTGCAAGGAAGCGGTGAGTGGAGTTATCGACCTCTCTGCAAGCGATGAGCTCGGCTTCCACTTCCCAGGCCTGGTTGATGGCCATCCAGGCTCTCACCTCTTCTTCCTGTGCGACCCAACGTTCATCCCCCGGCGGTAGGCAACCGTTGTCCTTCTCGTGGACGGAGATCGCGTGCGCTTCGACCATGTAGATCTCCAGGAGGATGCATCCCTGCACGAAGATGCCTCGGGGCGCGAACCCGGCGTCTCCGAGGACATCGTCACGTCTGAAGCTGTCGATGAAGCCGTCGGTATCTCTCGTGTTGATGGCCTCGATCACCTGGCGGATGATCGGCACTTGCTCGATGTCCTCCTCTGTTTCGTCGGAGTCGGGATTCGCAGGAGGCAGGGCTTCATCGCTCGACAGCGAACGCGCCCCGGCGAATCCGCCGAGCACAACTGCAATCAGGGCCGCCGCGACGAATCCGCCGATGACCATCCGCTGCCTTCCGATCCGGTTGCGCAATTCATGCGACAAAGTCGGCGATACCGTCATCTCGGTGCCTTTGACCTCAAACATCTGCCTGAGTTCTCGTTCCATCAACTCACCTCTGCCGCCGGAGCGTTCTTGCGCAGCGCGCCCAATGCGCGCTGTACGAGAGACGCAACTGCCGTTTCGGAACAACCCATCGCGGCCGCCGCTTGATAGTCGGTGAGATCCTCGTAGTAACGAAGTACGACAGCGGTCCTCTGCCGCTGGGGTAACAACTGGAGCCACCGCCACAGCTCATCGGCCGTTTCGTAATCGCCCGCTGGAGCCACGACCTCGTGACGAGGTTGCTTATCGAGATAGTGCCGTTCGATCGTACGGCGACGATGCGTCTTGCGGGCGAGGTTCACGATCGTCCGATTGAGATAGGCCGCGAATGACTGGGGGTCGCGCAGATTCCCCCAGCGTGCGAACACCTTCAGGAAAGCTTCCTGTACGAGGTCTTGCGCGAGCTCTCTATCGCCGACGAGGAAGTACGCGAGGCGCGCGGCCCTCTGAGCGTTGGCCGAATACAGCTCCTCCATGCTCGACGTTCTAGACTGCGGCCCACTCATCTCCCGAGCATGCACTCCGCTTCTCCGTCGCCGATAGGTCCTTCATGCTTCCAGACCCTTTGGCACGCGATCTCCCATCGCGGGAGACCGAATTTCTTGGGAAGAGGGGACGGCGCTAGTACTGATAAATATCGAGTGACGCTCAACGATGACCTGCGAAAAGTCGATCTAGCACAGCGCTAATCCGAATCTAGACAACTGCTACAGGTCATATGCCCAGCAGAACGCAACGGAATTGGCGCAGCTACTGAAAGATCACGGCTCTACAGTCGTCTGATTCAGCGAGACAGCGGGCCGTGGCACAGACGGCCCCAGCTGAAAGGTGATTTAGCACAACGCTTATCCGGATCTAGACAACTGCTACAGAGATTACGCGCAGCGAAATGCCAAGGAACTCGCAGAGCTCCTAAGCAGCCGAGGCCGTCTCGGATGAGGAGTCCTTCGAATTCGCATGTCGCCTAGGAGCGCGGGAGGGAATCCCTCGGGGGCATCACGTCGGGCACTAACGCTGCCCCTCTGAGAGTTGCTCCCCGGCTGGGTTCGGGCAAACGAATCGTCACGGTGATTGTAGACACCGGTCTGAAGTACTTCGCGGGTGATCTGTACTCGTAGGCGGCGCTGTTTGGGAAGGTGTTTCCCTAACCGTCTGACGAATAGTCGAAATCTGTCGCGAAGCCGCACTTGCCGGAGTACTCCCATGACAGTTCATCGTTCACGCGCATGACCTCCATCACGAGTTCGCTGCCGGGATGGTCATGCCCTGGTATGCCGCAAGAAACCGCGCCTGCTGTATCCATCACCTGTCTCGTCCGCACCGCCACCCTCGAACCGACCTCGATCGTCCGCCGTACCGGGTCGTGGTCCAGGGATATGTCGGCGGCATGAACCGCATGTACCTCGCCGATCGCAGCGGCGAAATTGCGCAGCGTGGTGCCGCCGGCCCGGCCGAGGAATATCGATGACAGCGCCTCCCTCTGAGCATCGTCCGCTCTGGAATCGACGTAGAGAATCACTCTCCAAGGGGAGCGCGGCTCGTCGTCGTCATACCAACCAAGCATGACAACCTGGTGGCCGGAAAGATCAAGATCGGCTGCGGCACCATCGTGGATGTCCCACGACAACACGAATTCGCATCTACCTAACGTCGATCGTCCTCCGCTGCGGTCGCCCTCGCGACGACACGGGCACACCGCGTCGCAGTTGCAGGCCTCCAGGTACGACCCACATACGCGCCAAGAGCTGAAGGAGGCCATGTGGGCTACACGTTCATCTCATGGAGCGGTGCAACTGCCGGAAGCATCGTTGCTCTCATCATCAGGTCCACGCGCCCACAAAAGCGGCAACACCGGGACCCATCGTGTGTCATCCCGCGCATCGACTGCGCAACTAAAGGCGTCGCGCCCCATGCGACTAGGGTGACGAGAGCAAGCGCCACCGCTCCTCCGGAAAGGCCGTCAAGACGCAGCCAGAATACATTGACAGACTATAGGTGCCTGCGCCGTCGCCTTGACAGCGTGAATCGAAGGGCGCATGTTCGTGCAGAGTGCCGGACGTCTTCCAAAACGAGGAGCACGTGTCCTGGATGATCGATGCAAAGTACTACGCGATCACGCCCGTAAGAATGGGTACTAGTCGCGAGTGAGCTGGTCGAGCGAGAATCCGATGGCACCTGTCATCGGGTAGCCGATGGCGGTGAGTCAAGGATCGATGATAGCTCGCTTTGTTGCTCATCGAGGCGCCCCTGCTGCTCTGCTTCTCGTTGCTGTTGCTGCGCTGTCGTGGGCCTACGTGATCGCGCTCGAACCCCACGGGATGGAAGTGGGTGTCCTGCTGCGCCCTCGCGTCGTGACTGAGCACCACAAAGTGATGCCGGCATCGGAAATGGATGTAATGGACATGTCTCCCTCTGGCACGACCTCCCCGTCGGATAGAGGCGCGCACGCGATGGCGCTTCCGATATTCCTAATCGGATGGATAGTGATGATGGCGGCCATGATGCTGCCCGCGATCGTCCCGGTAGTCATGCTCGTGAGCCGGTGGAGTCACTCCCAGGGCCAACCTGCCTATCGCCTTCTTGCTTTCATTGCGGGGTACCTCATCGTGTGGTGTGCCGCCGGGGTTTTCTACTACGCGCTGATCGAGCTGTCCGGTTCCGTAGTTCCGTCGCCTCTGATGGGGGTCCGGGTTGGTGCGGTCGGGCTTCTCATCGCCGGCTTGTATCAATTCGCGCCGTTGAAGGAGCGTTGTCTGACGGCATGCCGCTCGCCTCTCGGATTCTTGATGACGCATGGTGGTCGGATGGCACGCGGATCCCACGGTTATGTCGAAGCAGGAGCGAAGCATGGGGTCTTCTGTTTAGGTTGCTGTTGGATGATGATGGTGATCCTGGTGGTGTTGGGCGTCATGAACATCCTTTGGATGGTCATCATGGCAGGCATCATCTTTATCGAGAAAGTAGCCAGATTCGGTGCTGGGTTTTCGAAGTTGACAGGCGGTGCTGTGACTGCTGTGGGAGTCGCACTGATTGTCGCGCCGGGTCTCATCATCTGACCATCGCCGGTTCTATGGCGATCATCGAGCTCTTATGGAAGCGCTCTCACGCCTGTTCGCTCAGGCCCGCCGCGTCGACCCAGATCCGGTGACCGGCCCGCTGGACCCGCGAATCCGTCTTCTAGGTAATACTGATAAATATCGTTCGTCGCTCGGCGGCGACCTGCGGAAACGGCATCTAGCACACCGCTAGTTCCGAACTAGACAACTGCCACGCTGACTACGCGCAACGCAATGCGAAGGAGCTCGCCGGTTTGCTGCAGACTCGGTAGTCACGTTAGTGGGATCGGGCCAACCACCAACAGCAGTATTACGCGACTCGGCAGCGTCTGCACGATCAGGGGCACTTCACTCACTGAGTGGAGGCGATGTTTTGGTTGAGACGGAAGACGTTGTCGGGGTCGTATTTCGACTTCAGTGTTCGCAATCGTTCAGCCGACCGACCGTAGGTGGACCGAGACGTCTCTTGACCGGGGTCTGGTTCGTAGTTGACGTAACCACCGCGCGCGTAGGGCTCGAGGGCCGCTGCTACCCTCCGCGCCCATCCCACACAACGGTCCCCGTCATCGGGATCGATCCAGTTGGCGTCGATCAACACGTCATAACCCGCGTCGCGATGGGCGAAAGCACCGTCTCCAGCACGTATCGCTCCGCCCATCTGCTCGATGACGATCTCGAGAAGCGGCGGTGCTGGGGAGGCGTTGCTGTGGTCGACCAGGATCTCGATGACCTCGTCGGTCAGCTCGTCCAGGAAGCAGGACCTCCAATAGTGGTACTGCCCCGAGGGATAGGAGGCATCAATGCGGCTTTGCACCTCGAGGTAGGGGAGCGGCCCGAGCGAGTCCGCCAGAGGAGACCCTGCCGCGGATTGCGCGGGGGCCAGGATCCGCTCTGCCTCGCCTAGGTCACCACAATGGCAGGCTGCTAGTGCCGCGACAGGAGAGCCATCGGGTGCGGCGGTGAACGCCGCGTAAGTGGTGAGCTCATCGGGCGCGTTCGATGTGAATTCACGATAGAAGCGCAAGAGATCGCGCCCGGCTGCAGTCGGGTAGGCCACCGGTCCTCCATAGACCATCGGCCCGACCGGGTGGAGACGGTATTCGAGAGAGGTCACTACGCCGAAGTTCCCGCCACCACCCTTGAGCCCCCAAAGAAGCTCGGGATCGTCGTCCGCGTTGGCCGATACGACGGTGCCGTCGGCAAGAACGACCTCGGCGGAGAGGAGGTTGTCGCAGGCCAGGCCGTGCTTGCGCATGAGCCAGCCGAGCCCCCCGCCCAGCGTGAGTCCGGCGATCCCCGTCATGCTCACGATGCCGAGGGTCGTTGCGAGGCCGTGTTCCTGGGTCGCCCGGTCGAATTCCCCGAGCGTCGCACCAGGGCCGGCATGGGCGAACCGCTTCTCGGGGTCGACCGTTATCGTCCTCATGTTGCGCAGGTCGATCACGACTCCGTCGTCGCACGTCGAGAATCCTGCGACGCTGTGGCCGCCGCTTCGTAGCGCGATGGGGGCTCCTATCTCGACCGCGGCTGCAAGAGCACGTTGAACGTCGGCAGTCTCGCTGCACAAAGCTACGAGCGCCGGCGTGCGGTCCGCGCTGGCGTTCCATAC
>JALZBR010000136.1 GCA_030863485.1 Actinomycetota bacterium | reverse complement strand
CAGTGGGGGATGTCCAGTCGACCGTGAACGCGCGAAGCTGAAGGAAGGGCTGGGGACGTCAAAGAGTGTGTACGAAGCGACGAAGAAGCGGTTGTCCTCAGGGCGCCAGCGCCCTCTACGGGGAGCTACTTGCCTTCGATGCGCCCCAACTCCCCCTATCCGGGCCCGTGGGGGTAGTCACACGGCCCGGATAGGGCGGACCTCAACACCACCTTAACGGACTCGGTCGTCTGCTGATCTGGGAGTGCCCGCCCGGACAGCCTCAGTCATTGGAGCGAGACGAGGACGGGAATGAGCCCCTGCCCCTCGTTTAACGGTCGTAGCGCCTTACCCAGGACCGCTCCAAAGGCTCGCAGAGGATCGGATGCCTTCATCGCGTACCCCGGCGTGGATGACGTTGTGAGTAGGTCCCCAATCTCCACCGAACCAAAGGCCGCGTCCACTTTACAGAAGACCTTACCGAACAGAGCGATTGGCTGACGATTACCATCAGTCCGCTGCCGGTCGAGCAAGATTCCGGGCTTGTAGTCTCCGGCACCGGCGATTATGCCTGCCACACGCTTGTCGTATGGGTGATCGCTCGTATAAAGGACGCCTTCTTCTCCAAGAACCATCACCGTACCAGGTTCCACCGCCTCAGGCCCCGCGATATCAAAATCCTCGGCTCCATCCGCACCGGACAACCGTATATCCCCGGTCACCTCAACGTCTCCCTCGAATAGACCGGCAAGCCGACTTCCTTTACTGTAAAGACCGTTACCATTTGGAGCCACCGCAACTATCGCCGTGCCCTCCCGGTCACAAGTTGCAAAGAGAGCGTGTCCCCCCGACGCCCGCGCGACCGCCACAACCCCCCCGTGTTCCTTATTGTTAGATTCTCCTCTAACTCCTTCGTTATTCTCAGAAGTCCCAAGCACACCGATGCTGGACTGGCTTTTGCCGACTACCCCAATACCCCGATCAGCGCTCCCCCAGACGCCCTGTCCCCTCTCATCTGTGTGCGTGCCAGCAACTCCCGACTTTCCCGCAGCCGATGCCCAACCGCGAACGCCATCGTTTTTGTCACTTACGCCGACGACACCTACTGCATCGTCTCTGTCTTGGCCGTGGCCGAAGATTCCATTGCCCGTACCTCGACCGTAAACTCCATTACCGCCCTGATCGTTCGCACCGGCAATTCCAGCCTTGCCGGCCGCTTCGCTAATGCCCAACACTCCGTCGGCTTTCGAGGCCGATCCGATTACTCCAGCTTCACCGTCGACATCTGAGTGGCCTTTGACAACAGGCATCGGTCTCTCCTTTCGGATGTGGACGACAAACAATCGCTCACCGTCCGCCAAATATCGCTACTACCTCACATTGCTTCGTCGGCGCCATAAAGGAACTGGAAACCGCGAACGTTCGGAGAATGACGCCTGAGGCTACAAGTGAGTCTCAACGCTAACGTACCAGACTGTCCTAGAAGCACGTCCACCGCCCAAACGCCTCGACTTAGCTTCGCGTGCGCCCTCTCTCCTTCTTTTCGGCGGAAAGCACAAACGACCCTACTGTATTGATAGGCATTCCTCCCAGTTCTACGTCGGGATTCACATCTGGTCCGCGTACAGCTAAAACCGAGCCCTGAACAGATTCCTGGCCATTCGCATCGCGAATTATGACACCGAGAATCCGATAAACGGCGCCCTTAGTGGGGCCACTTACCCCTTCTCCAGTTGCGGTCAAAATAGGTAGACGCGAGGACGTATCAAGTACCAGTCCCCTAACATTCAGAGTGATCCCTGGAGCAAAGACCAATTCCCCGCTGACTTCTTCGTCCGTGTCAGTGGACACGGTCAAAGCGCCCATCGCCCACTTACGAGCGGTAACCGGCGAGCCGGGTGGAGCCGCGCGTTCAGCTTCGCTCGGAAGAATCAGAAAGCTTTCGTATTCCCACACTCCTTCGAGCGTCGTCATAGTGGTCTCCTCATGCCCCAACCTTGGTTTGCAGAACCCCACGGCCGTGGCCCTCGCCCCGACAAGCCGACTCCCCAAACAAAACCCCGCAGAAGGTTGAAAACATTAGCATAGCCCTGCTAATTGGACAAGAATCCCCCCATGAGGCTAGTCCAATCCGCTTCAGGGGAGCTAAGCGCGCCGCTTTTGACCTTCGGTCCCGTCCTAGCGTACCTATTTAAACGTGGCCCGCGTTCTGGACCTTTACATCAAAGTACAGTTCGTACTTGCCTTCTTCGGGATTGACGCCAACCTTCAATTTGACGTTGTACGGGTTGTCTTCGAAGGTACCTATCGAGGGCGGCGTCTTCCACTGCTTCAGTTGCGGGTCGTAATCAAACAGGATCCTTCCGTTGCTTCCCACGTGGTCGTCTCCGAGTCCCAATACCGCAGCGGCTCCTTCCGGGATCCATCCAATCCAAATGTCGCGGAGCCATTCAGGAATGACGTGACTCCCGGCGGTGGCGGCACCGAATGAAGCGGCCGCTTCCTCCATCTTCTCCATCAGAGCCCGCGCCACTTCCCTGGCCTTCTCCGCAGCTTCCTCAGGCGTGCCTTCGTCGTGCTCATTCGCTATGACCCCGAGGATAACTGGTGGGATGACATCGTCTTCGAAGGCAGCTACGCCTGCTACCATTGGATGATTCTCACCCGCGTCCACGTTCTCAAAGGGGCCGAACTTCTTGGTTACCGACCTATGGGTACTCACAACGCTGATCAGGAAGTACGGCTCGTCAGAAGCGGACCACTCGTTAGACTCCTCGATACAATGAAAACCAAGGAACCGTACCTGGACGGTGGTCGGTGTGCCCGGACCATCAGGCGAGGGGCCTGGGTGGTTCCGAATGGAAACGATGCCACCGGCGAACGGCCGCTCCATGTCGTCTTCTTTTCGGCTGATATCGCCCATTGGTAAGCCGAGCTGGCCGGTAACGCCGCCCGACTCCGCATGGTACTGGAGGATGAGAAGGCGGGCTACTTGATTAGATACAGAGCTATCGCGAACGCCGGTAACGGTGGCTAGACCGCGGAGAGACGTTAGATCTACTGAGGATAGGAGCGAGCGAAGTCGAAGCATATGACCTGTCTCCCTTTTTGCAGGTCGTCCTCACCGAATAGTGATTCAGCTGGAGGCCAATTGGCGCACGCGTTCGCTGTCGAAGTCAGTAACTCTCTACTACACCGGCTGCGTCACGTCAAGAAGGGGAACCGAGGCACTTGATCCCGCAGCCCATCTAGGGGCCGGAAGACACCGATACTGCTTCCCATCAGCCCGAAGTGGTCCAGAGCCGTGAAGGAGAGAGCTACCGGCGACCGCTTCGTAATCGGAAGCAACCACGTGCTGGCAGGCGTCAACCAGTCGACATTGAATCGGGACCGGGTGCGCCAACCGGGGGCCGGCGACGGCGGCACGTTGGCCGACGTCTTCGGGACCCTGGTCGACTACGTCCCGATCAAGCTAGGCGGCTATTACACCAATGAGGTTGACGCTGCGCTTGCGGAGCTCGACGATACCAATGATGTCGAGCGCGGCATCCGTTCGATCGGCGATATCACCGGTGTCGCCGCGCCGCTCTCCTACGGTGATCGCGTCAAGAAGATGGGATGGAGGACCCAGTACACTGAAGGGACATTTCGGTACAAGGTTGACTTCGAAACCGAGTTCGTGGGAATCGGTAAGGCGACCTTCGTCAATCAGTACGGCGTCGTCGGCGACGACGCCACGACCGGGTTCGCGCTGCTCGGTGACTCAGGGGCGGGAGTGCTCACCGAAAGCGCCGATGAGCTTGCTGGTATCGTGATCGGCGTGGCGGACGGCTTGAACCTCACCCTCGTATCTCCGATCGATCCGGTTCTCAGGACTTTCGGTGTGGAACCGGTGCTGTAGCAATGGATTCCATCGATGCGGCTCGCGCCGAAGTGACTGCCTCGCTGTTGGGTCACCACGGCATCGTGGGTGTCGGGCGCACCGAAGACATGCTGGTCTTCTTTGTCGCTGATCGCGCTAGGGCCAGTCCGGTGCTCGATCAGTGGGTCCGCGAGCACGACGTTCCCATTGAAGTGAAGGATCTCAGCGGGTTCCGACCGGCGGGCCAGTCGTAGCGTTGGGGGTCGAGCGCAGCAGTTCCAGCAGCCTCATAAGTTGCCGCGAACTCGCTAGACGACCAGCCAAAAATCTTCTCGTAGAAAGCCCTGGCCGCGCCGATGTTCACCGCCGGCAGTTCGACGTAGTTCAGCCGCGCCATCACCGCCTCCTCGGCCCGAGGACCGTCATGACCAGCTGGGGGACTTCCTGGGGCGTGAACGGGGTATGGGTTAGCAGCCGGCGGTAGAAGATGGTGCCGGCGAGCGCCTGAGCGGCGAGGTCGGGGGCCACGTGCGCGGGGAACGTCCCCTGGGAGATCCCTCGCGCGATGGCGTCGCGTAGCGGTTGGCGGCGCTGTGTCGAGTAACGGTGGTAGAGGTCGCGGACGGTCGCGTCGCGTTCCGCTGCCTCGATCAAGGCTGGCACGCAGGCGGCGAGCTGCGATCCGGCCATTACCTGCGTGAGGTGGGTCAGCAATTGCTCGACCTGCTCGCGGGGCGATCCGACTGCTTCCAGCTCCGGCTGAACGTTGATCCAAGACGCGACCAGGTCCTCCGGCTCCCACTCCCGCCGCATATACACCCTCCCCGCTACGTCGTCTTCGCCCGCGGGGAAGTGCCGAGAATCGGCGGAGGCGGAACCTTCCGGCCAACGGACCGTCCCACAACCGGTCCTCTGGCGCAAGAAAGGCAGCGAAAGGGGCCAAGTGCCAACTCCAGGCACAAAGTCGGCATCTCGGGGGCGCATGCTCGCGGAACGCTTGCGCTCTCGGATCCAAGCGTCATTGGGGATTCGCGGTTGCGAGGCAAGGCGGGGTTGCTCTCGACTGGCCGCCATACCCAATACGGTCGGCGTGAGCGCGCCAGCTTCGCCCGTGTCATGCAACGCGCTGGGCAGCGGACGGTGCCAGGGCCGCGGACCGTGCAGCCCAGGCAGTGACACAAGCTGCTGGGCAAGTCGGCCAAGACCGCGGCGGGGCACCTGTCGGGCCAGCTGCAGCAGAGCGTGTTGGGACACAGTGCCTTTCAGACGGGTGCACCGTCATCAGGATCCGCCTCTGTTCCTCGGCAGCACTACTGCGAGTTATAACCAGATGTTGTGGATGCACGGGGTGTAGGAATAGGTGGCGTAGCTTCCAGTTCTGCCAGGAACCACGCCCGCGAGTGCGGGCAGGAAGGTACGCCGATGCTGAAGGTAGTCCGCGAC
>JALZBR010000129.1 GCA_030863485.1 Actinomycetota bacterium | reverse complement strand
GATGATGTGCTTGCGGATAGCGTCCCCATAGATTCCGAGCAGCTGTATCGTCTCGGCGGCAAGGCGGCGCCTATCCCAGAGGTGTGCCAGACCGCGCGGCACTCGGGCGATCTGTGCACAGCGGATCGAAAGTCCGTTGTGGTGAAACTCTTCCCCTAGACGTAGCTCGTTCGCTCCACCTTGGTAGAAGGCCAGGTCGATTACCGAACCCTGGGGGCGCAGACTCCGCAGCGCGATCACGAGGCTCGATATCTGCGCCCTGCATTGGAAGACGACATCGGCTCCTCTGTCGGCCGTCCCGTGGCGCAGGCGTTCCTTCACCGATTGAGCAACGTCGCCTTCTCGTTCATCGATTGGCAGAAGCCCAAGTCCTTCCGCTGCCGCGAGCCGTGCTGGGGTCCGGTCGACTACCGCGACGCTAGCAGCACCGTGATGAGTAGCAAAAAGGCCCAACATCAAACCCACGACGCCTGCCCCAGTTATGACAACGTCGCGTCCCCTAACCCCGTCTCCGAGACCGAGAACACCGTGTCCAATGACGTCGGCGGCAGCGTGGAGAAGCCCGTTGGCACAGATTGGGCCCATGTGGGCAACGTAGATCCCGAGGATGGGATCAAGATCCGCCGGAAACGGGACGAAATAGTCGTCGACTGGATCTGCCACGTGGCTCGTCTTGTGCCCATAACCCATCGCAACCATTTCTCCAATTGCGATCGCTGGAGTGTCGCTCTCCCTCACGCGGCCCACTTCCATATAGCCGGGAGCGGTTATCGGATATCCCGAGGCGGGATCGCGACGGGAGAAGATGCCCAAGCGCTTGTCCCAGCTAGCGAAGAGGTATGGATTCGTCCCTTTGTAGTAGGTGAGCTCCGTTCCGGCGGACAGGCCCGTATAGAGCGTGTCGGCCCGGAAGCACCCCTCACCCATAGATTCCTCGGGCCACGCAACTATGGAAGCCGCTCCTGGCCCGTCGATGCTCAGCGCCCGGACAACTCCCTCGTTCCTCACAGGACTGACAGCTCGTTTACTTGGATCGGCCGGCCTTCGTGCGCCGAACGGGCGACCGCGCAAGCCAGCAGGTGGCTCTTGACGGCGTCCGCATAGGGAACCCTGATTCGGTTCGGCTCGCCCTGGACGGCATCGATAAAGTCGCGGTCTACCCTCACCTTCGGATCAACCGTGGGGAATATCGTGGCCGGCCCTCCTCCCTCGTCGATGGTTAGGTCTCCGTCGGAGAAGTGGATAGCAAGCCCATCGCCGTAAAGGTGGAGGGCGGTCGTGTGCTTGCTTCGCAACAAGGAGGTGCATGAAAGTGATCCGACGGCGCCACTCATGAAGCGAAGAGTCGCACTGGAGACGTCGTCCACATCCGCGGTCGGCCACTCGGGTCGGGCGATCCTGGCGCCCAACCCATAGACCTGCTCCACCTCCCCGACCAGCGCGCGGGCGAGGTCAAGAACGTGTGTTGCTTGTTCAACGACTTGCCCTCCCGATCCCTGCAACTGAGTCCACCAAGCCGCTGGCGGGACCTTGTCGAGCCAAAGTCCAACGACCAGCTGAGCTGGCGTCGTTCTAACCATCGCTAAAGCGCGATCGAAGGTGTCAAGACAGCGCAAGTGATAGCCGGTGGCAGTTATCAATCCGGCTTCCCGTACCGCCTCGGCGATGACGGTTGCCGTCGCCGCATCCAACGCCAGTGGCTTCTCGACGAAAAACGGTATGCCTGCCGAGATGATCGCCATCTCTACGGCCCCGTGCGCGAACGGCGGGACGCAGATGTAGATGGCGTCGAGCTCCTCGCTTTGGAGCATGGACTCATAACCTTCGTAGGACCGTGCTTCACAAATGACCGCCAGCGCCGCTCGCCGTTCGGGAGCCGGATCCGCTACTGCCACCACCTGAACATCCTCGAAGCCGAGCAGTGTCTGCGCATGACGCATGCCAACGGCCCCGGCGCCGATCACGCCGATTCGACTTCGCCTCAACTCGCCCTCACCGTCTAGGCGTCCTCACGATCCAGCATTAAGAGCCATCGGTAGGTTTTGACCCTGCGGTGGCTGCAGCAGTGGTCTTGGCAGGCTTCGTGAGGTTGCAGTGATCACGTTGAGAACTTGTTTCCCCTGTCGCATACCCTTTGCGCGCTGCTTGCTTGGGCGGAGGGCCGAAGTGAGAACCTCCAGGAAAGATGAGTTTATCCGAGGCGAACTCGTCGCCCCCAAGGCGGCCAACGTGTCTGCCCCACAACAAGGAACGAGGCTGCGACGATAGGACAGATCGTCTCCAAAGATCGCTTCGCCGGCCCTACCCGAACGGCTTTTCGTGGTCGATCCGTAGTGCTAGGCTCCTCGCCGATTCTGGCCACAGGACCGCGGTTGCTCCGCGAGGAAAGTGACGGATCGGCGAGACCTGCGGTGGGAGGACGCCGGGCACAGCTTGAAAGAGGAACCCTTGGAGAGGTGAGCAGCGATGTGTTTGCCTGGCACGATTGAAGCAGTTCGAAACGATCCTGAGATCCGCGCTCGTCCAGGCCTGAGCCGTCGCGCCTTCCTGGGAGCGGCAGCGGGCGCGGGAGCGAGCGCTCTCCTCGCCGCCTGCAATAGGTCACCCGCGGCACCGCCTGATCAGCGCGTCTCTTCGAGGTCCATACGCGACCTGACCCATACCTTTAGGGCGGGATTTCCGGTCTATGCCGGAACCATACCGTCGCGGCGGACCTTGGTGACGATAGAGCGAGACGGGTTCTACGCGCAGGAGTGGACGTTTGGAGAGCACTCCGGAACCCACGTCGACGTCCCCGGCCACTTCGTCCAGGGCGGACGGCTGGCGCCTCAGCTCCGTCCGGAGGAGCTGATGGTCCCTGCGGTCGTCATCGACATCTCCCAGAGGGCGATGTCGAATCCGGATGCCGAGCTAACGCAGGAAGACCTTGAACAGTACGAACGCCGCAATGGGCGCATCCCGAGGCGGGCTGGCGTCTTTATGTACTCCGGCTGGGACTCACGGATCAATGACCCGGATGCCTTTCGAAACCGAGACCCAGGGGGCACGTTTCACTTCCCCGGCTTCAGCATGGCGGCCGTCCAGTGGCTCCTCGACAACCGCGACATCGCCTGTATCGGCGTCGACACCCTGAGCCTCGACCCCGGCAACTCGACGACCTTCGGGGCTCACAGGACTCTGCTCGGAGCTGACCGGTATGGGGTTGAGAATCTCGCCAACCTGAACGACATCCCTCCCCGAGGTGCGACCGCGATCGTCGGGCTAATCCCATGGGAGGAGGGTTCGGGAGGTCCGGCCCGCGTTTTGGCCTTGGTCGACTAGCGCGTCGACTGGGAGACACGAACTCACGGACGAACTTCTCCTTGCGTCATCACATGCGTAGAGCACGGCGATCGCTGGACCTGGGATTCGAACCGAACCCTATCTCGGGTCAATCAGGACCTTGATCGACTTGCGTTCCGCCATCCATCGGTAACCGTCGGGCACCCGCTCGAGGTCGACGGTCTGGTCGAACACCTTTCCCGGCTCGATGCGGCCCTCGAGGATGTCGGGCAGCAGCTCCTCGATGTATGCCCGGACCGGAGCCGGTCCGCCGCCGACGGTTACGTTCTTGAAAAACGTCTGCTGTGCCCCAGGGATTGCCTCGTAGTGCGGGACGCCGACACGTCCGACCGCACCGCCGGGACGGGCGATCTCAACCGAAGTGAAGGTCGCGTCGCCGGTGCCAACGCACTCGAGCACCGAGTGAGCGCCGTAGCCGCCCGTCAGCTCCTTCACGCGCTCGACGGCCTCGTCGCCGCGTTCGGTGACGACGTCGGTAGCGCCGAACTCGCGCGCGAGCGCGATCCGGTCGGCGCGGCGGCCCATGATGATGATCTGTTCGGCGCCGAGCCGCTTTGCCGCGATGACACCGCATAGCCCGACCGCGCCGTCGCCGACGACGGCAACGCTTTTACCCGGTCCGACCTTGGCGACGACGGCCGCGTGATGGCCGGTGCCCATGACGTCAGACAGCGTGAGCAGCGACGGCATCAGCGGGTCGTCCTCGCTGACGTCCAGCGGGTAGAGCGTGCCGTCGGCGTAGGGGATCCGTACCGCTTCTGCCTGGGCGCCGTTGATGCCGTTGTTGCCCACGAAGCCGACGTGAACGCACGCGGTCGGGAGTCCCTCCCGGCAGAACTCGCAGGTGCCGTCGGAGATCGCGAACGGCATCACGACGACCTGTCCGGGCTTGACCGTGCGGACATCGCTGCCGACATCAGTCACCACCCCGATCGCCTCGTGGCCCATGCTCTGCTTGGTTTCGCTCGGGGCCATCTCGATGTATGGCCAAAGGTCGCTGCCGCAGATACAGGCGCGGACGACTCGGATGATCGCGTCGGTGGGTTCGACGATCGACGGGTCGGGGACGTTCTCGACGCGGACGTCGCCGGCTCCGTACATGATGGTTGCACGCATGAGCTTTCCTCTCTCCTTGCGATTGTCTGGGTACGTAGTCAGCATGCCCCGAGAGGGGCGTCCTAACCAGATAGCGTTGTTAGGGGTACTGGCAGTGCCTCCCTCGCCGATGCGGAGGCGGGTAAGGTCAGGTGCATGAGCAACAGTGATGAGATCCGCGATTTCCTGGTCACGAGGCGCGCCAGGATCACACCGCAGCAGGCAGGCCTACCTGCCTACGGACTGAAGCGGCGTGTCCCCGGCCTGCGGCGCGAGGAGGTCGCTCTGCTCGCTGGGATCAGCGTCGAATACTACACACGGCTCGAGCGCGGTGACATGAAGGGCGTCTCCGACAGCGTGCTCGAAGCGCTCGCCCGCGCCCTGCAGCTCGACGAGGCGGAGCGCGCGCATCTCTTCGATCTCGCCCGCGCTTTGAGCCCAGCGAGCTCGCGGCGACGACGACGAGTCCCCAAGCAGCGCGTGCGGCCAAGCATCCAACACGTCCTCGACGGGCTGACCGGCGCAGCTGCGTTTGTTCACAACGCCCGCTTGGACAACCTGGCCGCCAACCAGCTCGGCCGCGCCCTCTACTCCGACATGTTCAGCCGGGCCGCCGGCCCCGGTCCGGTCAACAGCGCACGTTACGTCTTCCTCGACCCCCGCGCCCGCGAGTTCTACGCCGACTGGGACCGCGCCGCCAGCGACGTCGTCGCCGTGCTGCGCTCAGCGGCCGGCCGCGACCCATACGACCGCGACCTCTCTGACCTAGTCGGCGAGCTCTCCACGCAGAGCGCGGAATTCCGTACCCGCTGGGCCGCTCACAACGTCCGCTTCCACGACACCGGCACGAAGGACTTGCACCACCCCGTCGTCGGCGACATCACCCTCACCTACAACCGGATGGAACTGGCTGCTGACCCCGGGCAGATGCTCATGATCTGGACCGCCGAACCCGGATCCAAGTCCGCGGAGGCACTTAGGTTCCTCGGAAGCTGGACCGCTTCTTCGTCCGAGCTAACGACCGCCGAGGCTGAGCAAGAGGCGTGACCGCGCTGAAGGCGCACGCACCATCGCTTGCTGCCGGACGACCGGCGCAGGGGAGCTCATGGGTGCAGTGCACAGCGTCGTTGATGAGCGTGAGGGGAAGGTCAGCCAACTACGCGATTGATCTGGCTACCGCTCTGCCCACGCGGTTGGATGATGTCCAGGTATTGGGACCAAAGCTACGAACGCCACCTTCGCCGTTAAGTTCATAGGGTCACCAGTCAGAGGAAGCGCACCTAGCCCAAGGGATTTCGGTGTGTCGTCGGGAGTAGAGGTAACGGGGTGGGGGGCGGATGGTTAGCGGAATTTGGGACGGCCAAGGCGACGGGTGGCCACTCATCGTCCCGGATATCCCGGAGCGTGGAGCTGGTTACCGCCCGCTCGTCCTTGAAACGGATCACGGAAAGGTGCCGTGCCGATACTATGCCGCCCCCGGGGCGCACAAGGGCGTGATCTGGGTAGGAGGCACTGGTGGGGGGTGGGACACCCCTGCCCGCGGGCTTTACCCGCATCTGGCGAAGGAGCTTATGGAGGAAGGTTTTTCATCCCTCTGGGTCCGTTTTCGGCTCTCGACGAGGTTGAGGGAGTGTGTCTACGATGTGGCAGCGGCCCTTCGATATCTGACGGACGAAGGGATCCCGGTCGCCGCGCTGGTGGGGCACTCCTTGGGCGGGGCGGTCGTGATCCGAGCCGCAGCCGGCTCGACTATGGTCCGCACGGCCGTAGCGCTTGCTGGCCAGAGCTCGGGGGCGGAGCAAGCCTCTCAACTCGGCCCACGCTGTTCTCTTCTTCTCGCCCACGGGACTGGTGACGAAGTGGTTCCAAGCTCGCGTTCGGAATCCATTTTCCACCTCGCTCGCGAACCGAAGGAGCTAGTACTTTTCGAGGGCGCAGGCCATGCACTCCATGAGGCCGCCGCTGAAGTCCGCGAGCTGGTCAGGGCGTGGCTGAAAGCCCGCCTCTAAACCCAAACGTACGCTAGTGGCGTTCGGTTAATGAGCACGGGAGGGTAAGAGAGTCCGAAGCGGCTCGAAGGGGCGCTATCTGCGCGGGTCGCTCATCGCCTCACCGCCGCGTCGGTGAGCACGAGGCACAGGCCAGCTAGGTAACCGCCGTCTCCGTCGTCGACGACCTCGAGCAGGGCGGGGTCGCCGCCCGTCGGATAGATCTCGTCGGTGTCGTTGGTGGTGTCCGGAGTCGGCCGCTCCCGATAGGGCGGTCGAGTAAACACCGCACGGGTGAGCTCCTCGGGGAAGTACAGCTGGCTGGTGTAGGTGCGCCCGCGGGCGTGGACCATCACGTGGATGTGCACGGTGCGTCCGGGATACCAGCCGGGATAGATCGTGCGGAACTCGACGCGGCCGGCGGCGTCGGCGGGCTGGCGGCCGCGCAGGAACGTCTCGGCGGGCAGGTACTCCGCTCGGGGTGCGCTGGCCGCGGTGACGACACTCGAGGGGTCGGGCGGCGAATAGCCGGAGTAACGGCCGAAGGCGTCGCAGTGCCAAATCTCGACCTCGGCGTCCGCGAGCGGGTCGCCGTTGTGGGTGCGGAGGCGAAGTCCCAGCGCCAGTGGCGTGCCGGATCGGCCTTCGGTCACGTCGCGTCGGCGGGGCTGCTCGCCGCGCCGGTACGGACCCTCTTCTTGTTCAGGCCAAAGATGGCAGGTGGCGGCACACCCGTTAAGAAAACGCGCGACCGCGTCGCTGATCGCCTCGTCCGACCCTGTGCTCACGCTGCTGGTCCCTCTTTGTGGAGCCCGATCTCCTTGCGACCCTTCCGTCTAACCGCCACACTGGCCCCGCCGGTCGGAGTTGCACTTCTCCCTCGTTTGACCATACCCCGCTCGGCCATCGGGCGACTGGTGGTACGGGTGGCTCTTCTCCCGGCCGGCAGCCGGCCGCGTTCGAACAGGCGCAGCAGCGCACGGCGCTGCAGTTGATCTGCTACTCAATCGTGAGCAGGACGCGGCGGCCGCCGCCGGCATCGACCATGTCGTGCGCCCTGGCAATCTCGTCGAGCGGCAGCCGCTCGATCGCCGAGATGGACAACGCGCCCTCGCGGGCGGTTGTGGTCAGGTCGGCGGCAGCGGCGTGCTTGGCGTCCGCGCGGGGAAGTCGTCGCTGCCCAGGAGACGGATCGTCACGTTGTCGAAGAGCATCGGCCAGAACGGAAGGCTCGGTCGCTCGTCTCTGGTCCCGTAGGCGGCGATCACCCCGCCCACCCGTAGCACCGCAGCATCCAGATCGACGTTGTCCGACAAAGAGACTTCAACGACCCGGTCGACACCATCGGGGACGAGCTCGCGGATACGCTCAGCGACATGGGGGGTGTCGAGCGAGACGACGTCGCCGACGGCCGCCTGTTTCACTCGCTGGACATCGGCGCTCCGGCAGCACCACCGCGCGGTCGGCGGGTACCACGGTGAGCTCCGCCGCGGTGCCCATTGGTCGGTACGACTGCGCGCCCCACACCCACACCCGCTGGCCCACCCGATCCGGCTCGACGCCGTCGCCGACCTGGTCGATCACGCCGGCGCCGTCACTGTGCGGCACGACGCGCGAGAACGCCATCGGATTCCCGAGCCAACCGCTTCGCTTCTTGGTGTCGCCCGGGTTCACCCCGGAGAGCCGCACTCGATCGCGCACTCGCCTGGGCCCGCAACCGGATCGGGCAGCTCGCCGACCTGCAACACCTCCGCGGCCGGCCCCTGGCGGTCGTACCATGCTGCTCTCACGCGCCGCTCGTTTCCCGACCCCAGGTTCGGTCAGTGAAGTCAGTCATGCTCCAGAGGGGTAGGCGTAGATCGCGTTAACAGAGACTCTTCAAACCTATGCGATGGATCCCAAATGGGCATCCTTTTGCGGATCACCGGGACAACGCCTGAGGATTTAGTTCGCTTTCAACGTTGAAGCCTACTCGCCTACCTACCCGCTAGCGGTCAGGACAGCGCCGCACAGCGTCACAGGATCGTCGCGTCTCGATCACGGCGCGGGGGCGGCGTCCCCGTTGTGAATACCTCCCGCTGCCCACCCTTCCTTGACCGTGCTTTGCCGCGGCTTCGAGGACGTCAGGTGGGGGTCTGGGGAGGAGGCTCGAGCAAATGCTCGTAGCTTTCGGGGTGGGTCTTAAGGAACTCCCGCAGCGACAGCGCGGAGTGACCGGTGATGCGAGGGACGGTGTCGCTGACAACGTCCAGCTCACCGGCGGCGATCTGGAGGTAGGTGCTGACCCAGGCCTCGACTTGCCAATCCGAAGCGCCGTAGGCGCGCCTGGATTTCCATGCTTCCTCCAGGGTCTCGTTCACGTAGGAGATGCGTCTTCCGGTGGCGAGAGTGAACTCATCGGCGACCTGTTGTAGCGAGACCCGCTCCGGGCCGGTCACGTCGTACGTCTGACCGTCGTGGGCGCCGTTTGAGGCCAGGATGGCCGCAACAGTGTCGGCCATGTCGTCCCTGGCCGGCGCTAGACGACCGTCACCGGCGGGACCGCGGATCACGCCGTCGGCACCGATGATCCAGCGAAGGACCTCGAGGTATGCGCTGCCACGCAGGAAGGTGAAGGCGAGGCCCGTGGACCGTATGTGCTGCTCCGTCGCGTAGTGGTCGCGAGCGAGCGTGAAGGTGCTCTGAGGACCAGCACCCAGGAACGAGGAGTACACGATGCGGCCCACGCCTGCGGCTACGGCGGCGTCGACGGCGGTCGTGTGGAGATGGACGCGCTGCGGGTGCTCCCTGATCGGAACGAGAAAGAGCGTCTCAACTCCCGTGAGTGCCTTTCGCATTGAGTCGAGATCTCCATAGCCAGTCGTCGTTACTCGCTCCGTATTCGGCAGGGTTGGGACCGGGGAGTCCGCCGGAACGACCAAACGTTGGGGAATTCCCCGAGTGGCGAGACGATCGGCCACGCGCCGTCCGATCTCCCCGGACGGGTCGGTGTTCGCGACCAACACTCTCACTGCCTCCTCCGCTTCCATGGGCCCTCTTGTCTCTTCATACACCTGTTCTCCAGGCCGCATCTTGAGTAGTGAAAACCGTTCCCACCCAACGCGGCCAGGCTAAACCGCGAGTTCACGGAAGTGTTCTGCTCTTTCAGCCCAAACTTTCGAAACCCGGGTGGTGCGCCCGGCACGGTACGGAAAAACATGGACAGCAGCTTCCCCACCCTCTGGTGGCCATCAACTGATTTTGAACGGGACCTTCAAGGGATTCCTGTGGTGACTTTGTTCCTGCTGCTCCCGTTGGCATCGTGGCGAAGGCCGCCCCGACATGGCTCTCGGTCGCCTGCCTCAAAGCTGCGTTGCCGGGAGGCTATTCACCGGCACATTGACACCAAGTGAGATCTATATACATTCGAGGTGGCAAGAATTCTCGACATCGTCGTATCGATCCGAGGAAAGACTCATCATGGCTGGTGCAAGCGGCTCGCCCGGATCACCGGGGTGCTGTATCTCGTCGTCGCCGTCTTCGGCGGCTTCGCGTTCCTGTAAGTTAGATCCACCCTCTAACGTTCCAATCGATCCCGGGGCCAGGGTCGAGAATGTGGTCGCCAGCCTGGATCTGTTCCGGCTCCAGTTCTCATGGCAGCCCGGCTGCAGGCCACGGCCTTCCTCTTCGTGGGTCCGCTGTTCTACGTGCTGCTCCAGCACGTCCCCGTGGTGCGGCGATGGTCGCGTTCGTCGCGGTCGTGATCGCCATCATTTGCCTCAACGCCGTCCTTCCAATTCACCGCTCTTCACGTCGCCACCGAGGTCTACCCACTGCGCTCGGGAACCAGTTCTAGGCTGAGCTGGTGGAGCGCGACGGCGTCGAGCTGACCAACCTGGACCAGCCGTTATTCGAAGAATCCCGCGCCACCAAGGGGGATCTGGTCGACTATCTCGATGCGGTTCACGAGCGGATGCTGCCGCACCTGCGAGATCGCCCGCTGTCGGTGATCCGCGCTCGGCCGGGCCAGGCGCCTTTCATGCAGAAGAACCTGCCGAAGTACACGCCGGACTGGGTGCATACCGTGAAGATCTGGGCAGAGGCATCGCATCGTGAGGTCACCTATGCGCTGTGCAACGATCGGCGGACTCTGCTGTGGTTCGCCAACCAGCGAGCCGTGGAGTTCCACCCGGCATTGACGCGCGGGATGCACCAGACTCACCTGGTCCTGGATCTGGACCCACCCGAGGGCGACAGATTCGACTTGGCCGTACGTGCGGCGCACCTCGTCCGGCAGGTGCTTGTCGAGGGTGGACTGTCCAGTTTGGTGAAGACGAGCGGGGCCAAGGGCTTGCACGTCCTGGTGCCGGTCGTCGCCGGGGTCTCGATTGAGGATCTCGCGGCGGCGACGCGTGCGCTGGCCGCCCGGGCAGAACGTCTCGATCCGGAGCTGGCCACCACCGCGTTCGTCAAGGCGAACCGCGGCGGCCGCGTCTTTCTGGACTCGACCAGGGCGGGCGGCGCGACGATCGTGTCGGCCTACAGCCCGCGGATCAGGCCGGGCACGCCGGTGTCGTTCCCGGTGTCGTGGGATGAGCTGGACGACGTCGCACCATCTGGTTTCACCATCCACAACGTCGGCGGCATGCGCGACGCCTGGCACACCCCAGCCGACCCGCAAACGGTGCCGACGGACCTGATCGACGAAGGCCACACCATTCCCGTGGCGCGAGTATCGGCGATGCACGAGGGCAAACGCCGCGCTCGGGCCCGCCGGTCCTCTTAACCTAGCGCTATCCGGCGCCGCCCGAATCCGGGATCGTTTGGCGGAAATCGAAAGCGAGCGAAAAGCCAGGCGCGCGGACCTTCGAATCTTGGAGGGAGAGAGAGCATCAGAATCGGCCGAACCAGCCAGCTTATAGATTAGGTCCCCGTGGGGGAGCTTGACCTTCCCCTGTAACCAGATGAGCGACTCGACCGGCTGTTCGAAAACAAGGATGACTTCCCCAGGGCGGAGGTTCCGGTAAAGCTCATCGTGTGGATCTGTTGAGTGCTCCTAACAGGACAGGATTGCAAACCCTTCATGGAAGCCGTTAATGATGATGCGATTCGTCGGGAACCCGTCGTGAGACAGGCCGTTGACAGCAGATCGAAGTGTGTTCAAAACCGCCTAGCGACATATGTTCGAAGCTCCACCTCGTCGAGGCGGTTAGGGGCATGAGTCGTTACAGGTGGCGGGTCAACGCGTTTGAGACGGGTACCAGGGCGGAGAAAGGCGAGCTTCATGCCCAAATTGCTCTATTCGATGCTTTTGTCTCTCGACGGCTACACGGAGGACGAGAACGGCAGCTTCGGGTGGGGCGCCCGGGAGGATGAGGAGGTTCATTCCTTCATCAACGAGCTGACGTCCTCGGTCGGTACCTATCTCTACGGGCGGAGGATGTACGAGACGATGGTCTATTGGGAGACGGCACAAACGCTCCCGAACCAACCCCAGTTCGTGTTCGACTAAGCGCGGCAATGGCAGGCGGCCGACAAAATCGTGTACTCGAGGACCGTGGCGGAACCGTCCAGCTCCCGCACGCGTATCGAGCGCGAGTTCGACCCTCACGCGGTTCGGCAGCTAAAAGCAGACTCCGAACACGACATCACCGTCAATGGTCTAGAGCTCGCCGGGCAGGCAATCAAAGCCGGCCTTGTTGATGAGTTCCAGATGTTGGTCTGTCCCGTGGTTGTCGGGGGCGGCAAGCGTTACTTCCCGAACGGCGTGCGGCTGGACCTCGAGCTGATCGACGAGCGCCGGTTCGCTAGCGGCGTTATGTGGCTACGATACGGAACCCGCGGCTAGCTTCGCGAGACGGGGCCATCTTCAAGTTGCATTCGCATTGATTCGAATTGCTCGAACGCCCGGCGAAGCTTTTCCTGACCCTCAGCGATCCGGTGGCCGGCCTGCAGCGTGATGCCGTAGTCGCGCAGCGCCCGCGCCACATAAGGACGCACCTCGATCCGCTCAAAAATAGCGATGGCTGCCTCGAAGTCAGCCCTGACGGCATCCCAATCCTGCGCAGACATCCTCGCCCGCACGATCGCCCGTTGACGGAGGATTTCTCCTTCATTCAACCGGTTGCCCATCTCGCGCGCCCTGGCGAGAGATTCGTCCAGCCGCGACAATACACCTTCGTCTTCACCCAGCTGAGCGCGTACTGCGCTCAGCCAGGCCCGGCTCAAATTCTCTATGTCGGCAACATTGCAGAACTCGGCTATCTGCGTGCTGCGCTCCAGAGATCGCAGAGCCTCGTCCGTCAGTCCCATCCTGAGCTGCTGGTCACCCATGATGAAGTAGCCAACAAGCGCACAAGCCTTGTTGTCGATCTTCACGGCAATCTCGGTGCCCCGTTTGGCGAAGGCCAGTGCCTCCGTAATATTTCCTCGCTCCCCCTCCACGATCCCGCGGTGCAGGTCCACATCCATCACTGCACTTGGATCCTGGCTGCGCTGGGCCAGAGCGTCCGCTTGGCGTATCCACCCGTCGGCGAGGGCAAACTCTCCAAGACGAGCGGCGGAAATCGCCGCCATGCCCGCGTAATAGGCAGCCTTGGTCAAGGAGGAGTGACGTTCCAGCAACGGCACCGCCTGCTGGAGCACCTCTACCGCCTTCCGGAACTCTGAGGCGGCGAAGTGAGAGTAGCCTCGCAAGGCAAACGGGAACGCGCGCAGCCGCTCGTCGTCGAGGGTCTCCGCAATACGTTCCGCGGTTTCGACGGACCTGGCCAAGGCGGGGCTAACCGCTGGCATCTCTCCGAGCTCATGGCGCGCCTCGGCAATTGCGACGTGGACCTCAGCCAAGAGGTTGAGGTCCCCGAGCTTTTCGGCGTCTTCCAATGATGCTTCCAAGCCCGCCAGCTGTTCACGGCCTGGAACAAAGGTGAGGCCTGCCTCATTCTCGCCGAGTCGGGCCAGGAGTCGTTTGCGAAGATTCTTGGGCTCATCCGGCATCGAAGAAAGGTGCTGCAACGCCCGGCCGAAGAGATCGTAAGCCTCCTTGGGTGCAAAGCGCTGGAGCGCGTTCTGGCCAGCTCTAATCAAGTAATCCACAGCCCGATCTAGGTCTCCTGCCCGCTCGGTGTGAAGAGAGAGGACGGCAGCCCACTCGTCCAGCCGTGAGGCGTGAAGGCGTTCGAGGACGTCCGCCACTGCGGCGTGCAAGCGAGTCTTGTCCCGGTGGAGAATCGAGTCGTAGACCGCGTCTTCTATGAGTGCATGACGGAAGGAGTAGGGGCCCCCCTGCCCGTCTTGGGAGCTAATAAGACCGAACGATTCCAAAACGTGAAGCGAGTGCTCCACCTCGATATGTCCGTCCGTCGCCTTCACCACCTCCGATAAGGTGGAAAGGTCGAATTGTCGACCGATGACGGACGCAACGCGGGCCAGCCACTTGGGATGTTCCGGCAGCCGGTCCACCCTGGCTAAAAGGAGGCCGTGGAGAGTGGTTGGCAGCTCGTCGGACTGGGCGCCCTGGTTGGAGATCCACTTGTCTCCCGCCCGGACAATCGCTTTCTGTTCCATCAGCATCCGGATGATCTCTTCAACAAAGAGCGGATTTCCTTCCGACTTCTGAAGAATGAGCTCTCGCGTTCGGGGCGGGAGCGACTCGATTTCCAGAAGCTGGGCGACCATGCTCCTGCTCTCCTCCTCGGAAAGCGGCTCCAGCGACAGCCTCCTGAGGCTTTCTCCGAGGACACGAGCGGCCGCGTCGGCAAGCTCGTCAACTGGTGCATCGGGTTCGGGACGCGAGGTGAGCACCAGAAGTAGCGGCAGCCGCCTCACGAGGTCCAGGACGCGCTCGAGGGCCTCCATAGAAGACCGGTCCGCCCAGTGAAGGTCCTCACAAATCAGTACGTGCGGGCGTGTGTTGGCAATGTGGGCAAGAAACCGATTCAAAGACGCCAGTAGTCGCTCGTGACGTGCTTCCTCGGCTAGGTGCTGAATTGCCTCCGAGTCGGCGGGGGAGAGAGGGAGACCCAAAAGTCGGGCCACATATCGGTGCACTTCCGGCCGGTCGTCCGGATCGAGCCCGTCCAGGCTGGAAGTTAAGACCCTCTCTACCTCGGTCTGATGTGTGAACTCCGTGAGGCCGAGCATCGAACGCAACAGGTCGAGCAGAAGGTGATACGGCATTCCCCGCCCAAACGAGAGGCATCGCCCTTCCGCCCATGCTGCCCTGCCTCGTTCCCCGTTCCGGAGCCGCAGTTCCTGAACCAGCCGGCTCTTCCCAATTCCGGGCTCGCCATCGATCAGCACGGCTGCTCCGCGACCATCCGCTATGACACTCTCGAGCAGATGTTCGAGTTCAGCGAGGGGCTGGGCGCGCCCCACGAGCTCGCTGGTTAGGCCGGGGAGGCCTCGAGTAGGCTCGGGGACCGTCTTCACGCCGAGCACCTGGTAGGCGACCACGGGGTCGGCCTTTCCCTTAAGAGTAAGCGGGCCGACATAGCGAGTCTCGAACTTCGGGGCGATGAACCGATAGGTAGGACTGGCAACGAGTATGGTCCCAGGATCGGCCAGACCTTGTATTCGAGCGGCTACGTTTATCGCGTCGCCAATGGCTGTGTACTCATACCTGAGGTCACTTCCCACCTGTCCGACGACGACGGCTCCGGTGTTCACCCCGACTCTGATTTGGAAGTCCACCCCCTCTTCGGCCCCTAACTGCGAGGAAAATGGTCCGAGTAAGTCCAGCATGTCGAGGGCGGCTCGCACCGCTCGCTCAGGGTCATCCTCGTGAGCGATTGGGCTCCCAAAGAATGCGAGCATGCCGTCGCCCAGCAGGTGTGCGATGGTGCCCTCGTAGCGATACACGGCCTGAGACATGAGATCAAAGGCTTGGTTGAGAAGACCGGTCCAAACCTCCACGTCGAGGCGCTCGAGTATTGCGGTTGATCCGACTACATCAGCAAACAACGCCGTTACCGGCCTGCGTTCGCCCTTTAGAAGAGAAGACCGGATCTTGTTCGCCACAGTCGGCGGCGCGGAGCTGGCCAGCCGGCGATGCCGCTGCTCGTCCGACCCGGTGGGGAGTTCGGCGGGATGGCCGCAGTTAGAGCAAAACCGCGCCTCGGGGGGCAGCGGGTGGCGGCACCGCAGGCAGAGGCGTTCGGCGCTCATAAGCCCATTCTAAGAGGCACCCTAACGGCCGACGTGAAGAATGACGGTTGCCTGCTCTGAGCGCACGAGGCTCCAAGGCGCTTCACTCAATCGAGACCGGTTTGAGTAAGCGCAATAGCGGCTCGACCTTGTGCCCCCAACGGGATTCGAACCCGTGTTTCCACCTTGAAAGGGTGGCGACCTAGGCCGCTGGTCGATGGGGGCCGTTTGGGCCAGCGGTCGAAACGGCCTTCCTACTCGTGGTGCTTCCTACTCGTCGTGCTTGGCCAGGATCTCGACGATCTGGGAGTGGAGAGTGCCGTTTGTCGAAAGGAAGCTCCCCTCGCCTTCCTTCCTGCTGAAGACCCTGGACTCGGGGTAGGGCTCGCCGCCGAAACCGGTCACCTTCCCTCCGGCCTCCTCAACTATAACTTCGCAGGCTGCCACATCCCAGACGTTGAGGTTTGGCTCGGCCATTGCCTCGACTGAGCCGCGGGCCACGAGCATGTGGCCCCAGAAGTCACCGAAGCTGCGGTCACGCCGGCAGCGGCTGAGCAACTCCACCACCTGCTCTCCGTAGCCCCTCTTCAGCATCCTCTTGTAGGAGCCGAAGCACACGGTCGCCTCTGAAACAGAGGCGATGTCGCTCACTCGGATCCTCTCGCCGTTCATGAAAGCGCCGCCGCCTCGGGTTGCCTCGTACCGCTCCGCCAGGGCCGGAGCGCTCACGAATCCCATCTCGACGCGCTGGCCAACGCGAAAGGCTATGAGCGTGCCGAAGACGGGGATCCCCGAGGCGTAGTTGTTGGTCCCGTCGATGGGATCGAGAATCCACATCGGGGATTCAGGATCTCCCTCGAGCCCTCCCTCCTCTCCGAGGATGCTGTGGTGGGGGAAAGCCTCGTTGATGCGACTGCGAATGACCTTTTCGATCTCCCGGTCCGCGACCGTCACGATGCTGCCGTCCTTCTTCAGGGTCGTCTCCACGTTCCGGGAGAAGTGCCGCAACGCGATCTCGTCGGCCATGTCGGCCAACTCCCGAGCAAGCGACAGCTCGTCCAACGGTAATGACGCGTTAGATAGGGGTCACTTCGAAGATCTCGCCGAGCTCCTTGTTGGCGGCCTCGACCATCTCCGGGTTGCCGATCGTGGCGAACGATGGCTCGCTAGCCGCCAAGTGCTCCGACGCCACCCTCTTCAGGTCGTCCACTCCGACATTCAGCAGCCCCTGTTTGAACTCGGCCTTGCGCTCCAGGGTGTACCCCGCAAGATCGTCGAAAAAGCGGCTTCTGCCCTTAGTGTCGGGCGAGAGCAGGGGATCGACGGCTGCGCAGGCCGACAGAATGGCCTCTTTGAGGTCGTCCGGGTCGATCGACGCCTCCACGATAGTCGGCACAGCCGCGTCCCACACCCTGTGCGTGCGCACGATGTGGGGGTCGCGATAGCTGAGAAAGGAGAAGATCCCGGACTCGCGTCCAAAGATCGCTGCGGCTCCGTAGGCGCCGCCCTTCTCCCTGATCTCTCGAAGCAGGTACTTGTCGTCCAGGTAGTTCGCAAGTACCAGAAGGGCCGGAGCGTCGGGGTGTGTGAAGCCAACGACCTCGTGAACCCGAGCGTTGTACGAGACCGGCGCCGAGGTGGTGCGAGCCTGGTGCCTTCCCCTAACGAACCCCCTATCCGGCGGGGGCGGGAGTATGGGCATGGGGTCCAGCCCTCCCAGGGTCTCCTCCACCAAGCCCCGCAGGACCGGCAGGCTCGCCTCCTCGGCAGTTACACAGACCCGAGGGCTGGCGCCGACTTTGAAGAGGTTGTCCCTTATTGAGTCCAGGTCGGAGATGACCTCCTCGAGCTCGCCTTCTGAGCACACTGAAAGACGCTTGAGAGTCGAGACCAAGCTGAGGCCGCTGACGCGCTCGTCGATTTGAGCAAAGCTCTCGAGTTGGGCGACGGCAAGCTTTTGCGCATAGTGATGGCCCGCTTGGAGGATGCGAGGCTCCAAGCTTCCCTTTTGCTGCCCGATCAGGTCCTTCAGGCGCCGCGGCTCGAACCGCACTCCGGTGATGATGTCCTTCAGGATCTCGACGAACTCGTAGTGGTTCCGCGCCAGCGCCTTCCCGGAGAGTGTGAAGTTCTGAGCGAAGTCGCCGCGGCCTGTGACGGGTATGCGAATCGACGACGATGCGCCCACGCCTCCCGTAAAGTTCTCGATCCGGGCCGCCATCTCGAGGTAGTCGTATGGACCGGCGCTCGAGCGAGTCAACGCGAAGCCAAAGACGCCCATGAGATTTATCAACCGGTCGTCGAGGCGAGAGAAATCGAAGGACAGGTCGAGATAGCTGATTCCGTTCGTGGGCTGGGGGAAGAATCCGACATTCGCACCCCCGACTTCCTCGATGGAGTGAGGGATGTCTTCGAACTTCATCGGGATGTCGGTTAGCTCGAGCGTTGGCAGGACGGACAAGTCCTCGTTGGCATCCTGCATCTGCTGAAGGACGACCGCCTCCTTGACGATCACACTCTTGTCTTCCTCCCTCAGGCCGAGCTCGATCTGTGCAAGCTTCGCCAGCTCCTCCCTCGTCTCTCGCTCCTCCATGTCGGGGTCGGGGACCAGGACGACCCGGCTGCGATGAGGGTTGTCGATCAACCAGCGCTTGATGAGGTTCTCGAAGAACGGTCCTGACAGGCGCTCCTGCTGAAGCCTCCGCAGGTCCTCGTCGAACTGCAGGGCCCTGTAGGGATCACCCCCGTGGATGTAGGCGGGCTCGAGCCGCTCGAAGAGCTTGAGCCCGTAGGGCAGGCCGGAGTTGCTCACCTCTCTTCGCTCGATCTCCAACCGGTGAATGGCGCCGTCCACCTGCTGCTGGTCTACCCCCTCGGCGACTATGCGGGCGAGGGTGTCCAAGATGAGCGACTCCACCTTCGCGACATCCTCTTCACGAACGTCCTTCAGGCCCGCGCCGAAGACGCTCTCCTTTGCAAACGCCAGATAGCCGCTGAGGTCGTTCAGGGCGCTTCCCAGACCGGAGTCGACGAGTGCTTTGCGGAGGGGGGAGGCGGCGTTGGCCAGCAGGACCCTCTCGAGCACCTCGAAGGCGAGGACGTGAAAGCTGTCGCTCGTGGGGACGACGAGCCACACGACGAGCACCTGGCACTTTGCCGTGGGGTCCTCGTGCTCCGCGAGCGGGTACGGCTGGCTCAGCTGCACGGGCTCCTCGAACCGTCGCTGGTCGGGGATGTGCACATCCACCTGAGCCGGTTCGAACCTGTCGAGGACCTGCCGTTCGATCGTCTCGAGGATCTCGGGAAGCGGGAGGTTTCCATACGTGTAGAAGTAGGCGTTGCTGGGGTGGTAGTGCTTCGAGTGAAATTCCCTCAGGCCCTCCCACGTCAGGGTAGGAATCTCCTTCGGGTCTCCTCCCGAGTTGTGAGCGTAGGCGAGGCCCGGAAACAGGCTCTTGCCGGCAGCCCTGAACAAAATCGATACCGGGTTGGCCATCGACCCCTTCATCTCGTTGAAGACCACACCTTTGAATCTGAGGCCGGAACTTGGGTCCGTCGGATGCTCGAACTCGAGACGGTGGCCCTCCTGACGGAATGAGAGCTCGGCCAAGCGAGGAAAGAAAACCGCATCTAGATAGACGGAGAGCAGGTTGAAGAAGTCCTTGGGGTTGCGGGTCGAAAAGTGGTACTGGGTCGCGTCGGGGCTTGTAGAAGCGTTCATGAAGGTTCTAAGCGAGCGCGGGTTCATAGCAAAGAACACGTCCTTGACGGGGAAGCGCTCTGACCCCGACAGTGCGACGTGCTCGAGGATGTGCGGTACGCCCGTCGAGTCCTTTGGGGGAGTGGGGAGCAAGACGACGAAGACGTTGTTGTCGTCCCGCGTCGCGATGTGGATGTGCCTTGCCCCCGTTCGCTCGTGCTTGAGCTCGAGAAAGGTGCCATCGAGATGCTCGAGCGGCTCGGTTCTCGTCACCACGTAACCGTCCAAGCGATCGCCAGGCCGGAGGTCGGTCGTTCGGTCGAGGGTCGACTCTTTGACGTCGGTCATGATCTCGTTAGTTTCCAAGGAGGGGCCAAGTTTAGTCTGGAGTGCCTTCCGGGTCGTACAGTTAGTCGATGGCCAAGAAGTCGCACCTCCTAAGTATCGCTGCCGTCGCCGTTCTACTCTCGGGCTGCAGCATCACGTTCATCGACCGGGGCAATGAGCAGCCGGAAGGGGATGCCGCGTCGTCACCGGGCGCTCCTCCGGAAACCGCAGTCCCCTCCGGCTTGGTGGTCGGTTCAGGACGCGTCATCAACGAGGCCCGGGAGGTCTCGGACTTCGATCGGGTGGTGCTCAGGGGATCGGGCAGGCTCCTTATCGAGCAGACGGGGACGGAGTCGCTATCGGTCGAGGCGGAGGACAACATCCTCCCCCTGGTCACCTCCGAGGTCTCGGGCAGAGTCCTCGAGCTGGGACTGCGGCCGGGAAGCCGCATCCGGTCGGCGAGACCGATCGTCTACCGGCTGACGATGAAGGACCTTCACGGGATCGAGGTATCGGGGAGCGGGGACGTGAGCGCGTCGGCCGTCAGCACCGACCGGCTCGCGGTCAGGGGCAGCGGCTCCTCCGACATGACCTTCGACGGCAGAGCCGATCGCCTGGAGGTCGAGATCTCCGGGTCGGGTACTTACAACGGCGAGAGGCTCGAGAGCCGGGAGGCGACGGTCGACATTTCGGGCAGCGGCGACGCCACCGTGGCGGTCAGTGACAGGTTGCAGGCAGCCGTGAGTGGATCCGGCAACGTCACGTATCTCGGCGAACCGGTGGTCACCCGCCGAATCAGTGGCTCCGGGTCGATTAGGAGGGGTTGAGGGCCGGCTTCCGCCCCAAGACGCGCACCGGGCCCAGCAAGCTAGGCAAGCTGGGCCCGGGTCACGTTGGCGGCCGGCGAGGTGGCCGCCAAGTCAGGTAGTCAGGCTACGGGGCGGCGCTTGAAGAAGCTCCACCCGCCGGGACCTACCCCTGCTGCGAGGATGAGCAGGATGATTCCCCACAGGATCGCGCCATTAAGAAGCTGGATGATGCCCCAAATCGCCAGAATCACTGCGATGATCCACAGCACCACGCCCATTGCATTCTTTCCTTTCGTGAAACCTCAGCGTCGGCGGGTCTGCCCGTAGCCGGACTTACTCGAACAGGTCCTTGACGCCTTCCTTGGCCTTGTCGACCGCGCCCTTTGCGTCGCCCTTTGCCTCCGTGAGCTTGCCCTTGGCCTGTTCGCCCTCGCCTTCTGCTGCGAGGGCGGGGTCGTTGAAGGTTTGGCCCGCCATCTCTTTCAGCTTGCCCTTGACCTGCTCACCCCGGCCTTCGGTCTGGTCACCAATCGAGTCCATCGACGCCATATCAGCCGCCTCTCTCTTGCTTCTTGAAGTCTTCGGCCGCCATTTTCAGATACCCCTGAAAGGGTCGGATCAAACTGGACGGTGGCCCAGCCGGTGCTCGGGAAGCCTGCCTTGCCAGGTTCCGACAAAGAGTAGGGTGAGGCCAAGAAGCATCTCGATCACGAGCGCAGATCGAAGAGCCGTCGAGGTGCCGACGCCACTTGTGAACCGCGCAAGGCCGAAAAGGAACATGTACGCGCCAAAGCCGGCAGCCGCCAGGATCGCTGCCCGGTTGGAGCGCAGAAGGAACCTGACCGAATACGCGATCAAAGCCAGGCCGGGCACCAGCAGCTCAGGCGCCAGCCTCGACGTACCAGGGGGACGCCCTCCTAGCTCGATCAACATGAGAGTCAGCTCGACGATGAGGCTCGCCACCGTGGCAAGCGCGAGCGCCCTGGCTGCAGGCTCGATCTCCGGAACCCTCGCCGAGACGAAGCGCCAGACGCCCCAGCCAAAGGCGGCCGCCAGCAGGATCGGGAGCTCCATCATGGGAGGGCTGGGGACCCAGTCGACGTGACCTTGGATCTCGACGGGGGTCTGCCCGTAGCGTGCGGGGATGCTCCAGGTCAGAATCGTGGCCCGTTCACCCATTCTCCTGACGTCCTCGGGAGGGGAGTCGTGGGGCCACTCCGCCCGCTTCTCGGCGTATGCAAACCTCGGCTCCTGCGATACCCGCTTCCACACGGGTGGCAGCTGCGCCGATACGCTCGGCGGCGGGTTCTTGTTCGGATTCTCGGTCAGGAACCAGGTGGGCGAGCTGGTGCTGACGAAGGCGCCCCGAGGACCGATCCGAGCAAAGGGCTCCTGCTGCTCTCCGATGATCAACAGCTCCTCTCCTCCTCGCACCACGACCTCGAGCTCGGGAGCGTCGGCGGTCTGATTGACCCGCACCGTTACCGGAACACTGGGCGTTATCCGGTCGAAGAACGAGACAAACTCCGGACCAAGCGTGTGGGCGTACGCGGGAAGGGGCAGAGCCACTATTGCCACGGCCACCACGAGCGCGATGCGGACTGCCGACCTCATTTCTTCCTCCGATGGTCGCGCACCCGGCGCGCGGTTTTTCCCGAAGCCTTATCGTCCGCCCCGCCATTGCCGGCCTCGCGCGGCTCGGTCGTTCCCACTCCGGCCATCTCGGTCCTTCTAACCCTCCCCACCGTCCTTAGCCCAAGGAGCAGCAAGCCCGCACCGGCCGCTGCGTAGGCCCACCAGGGGGTCACGCCCGGGAGATCGGCATCGGCTGTGGGGGGGCCGGATGCGACGAAGGCGCCGAGGTCGGGGATCGTTGCGACCAGCTGCAGGCTTTGGGACACGGGCGTTGTTGGAAGGGGCTGCCAAGCCGACCCAGCCCAGTAGAGCATCGTGCTCGCGTGGATCGGATACCTCAGCACCACCTGCACCCGCCCCTGGCCACCGAGTTTCACGGGTTCACCAGACGGCGCGAACGTTCCGCGCACCTCGTAGGCCTGTCCATCGAAGCGTAGACCTGCCGGTGGCGGCCCGAGGTCTGCTGGGTGCCGTGGGGCGATCTCGATCAAAGCCGACGAGTCTCCCCGTCTCGGAGGGATCGCGTTGGCCGGGAATATGACGCTCGCCTGACCATCGCCGGTAGTGATTGACTGCGCCTCCGATCCTGAAGGCGCGAGCGGGACGACGCCGCGTCCACCCTCGGCCGGAATGTTGTCGTCGGCAAGCTCAGGCGGCGGGTTGAGCCAGCGATAAGGCGGAGGCGGAGCAAGGCCGTCGAAGATTGGGCGGACGACGATGCCCCCCCTTCCAACTGGCAAGACGGCGACAGCGACGTAGGCGGCCGCCGCCCCGATCCCGATCATGAGGGCGTGGAGCTTCAACGCAGGGCCAGAACCGGCCGTGTCGCAAACGTCGGAGGCCAGACGACCGCCCGCACCCCTGGCTCGACCCACTGCCAGATCACACTCGTGGCGAGCTCGTTTATCCCTTCATGGTCCTTCGACGAGCTGAATGAGAGGCCGCTTCCATTAGGCAGCGCTCCGGCCTCCAGACGGACGGTCCGGGCTGCCTCGGCCACCGCATCTGGGGTCTGGGCGGCAGCTCGCGGCAGGACATGGTGAAACAGCGCCCATCCCGCCGAGAAGCCGGCGAGCGCGGCGGCGGACATGGGCTGGCTGTAGAGCGATGTGTACCGCTCTCGGGCCCACTTCAGCCGCTCGGCTGACTCGTCGTCGAGCGCTGCGGGGTCTACGACGTCGGCGTCCGGCTTGTCGGAAGCAAACACGCCGAGCGCGTCCTCCCCCAACATCTGGCCGAACGCCGGATGGCAGTAGCTCGAGCTGGTGCCGATCGTCGCCATGAGTGGGACCTTCGCTTCGACCACGGCTCTTCTGAGGGCCACCCCATCCTCGAGGTAGGCGACGACCATCAGCACGTCGGTCCCGCTGGCGATGAGATCGCGAGTGATTCGGCCGTAGTCAACGGTCTGCAGGTCGTAACCAATGGCTGAGGCAAGGGGAAGGCCAGAGCGATTGATCTCGTCTATGGCTCCGGAGGCAACCGAACGTCCGTACACGTCGTCGACGAAGACGACGCTGTATCTCGGCTTGGCCGGTCCAGCGACCTTCGACGCGACCTGATCGCGAACGAAGGAGATCGCTGCCCGCCCCAGCGACGCTCCCGTCGGCGCGAAGCGAAAGACGCGCTCCGAGATCGATGGAGACATCCCTACCTCTCCGACCGCCCCGGTCTCCCAGAAGACGAGGCCCAGGTCGGAAGCAGTTCGAGCCGCGGTTCTGGAGACCACGCTGCTGTAGCTGCCGACGATGACCTTGGCCCCCCCGTTGCTCAGCCGCTTGACGGCTTCGGGGCCTGCTTCTGCTGAGTTCGCCGCCTCAAGGAGGAGCTTGATCGGTCTCCCACCGACCCCTCCCTCCTGGTTGGCGAGGTCGGCGGCCAGCTTCACGCCCCGGTACTCCTGCAACCCCTCCTCGCCGAGCGGCGCGCCGGTCGGGTAAACCGCGCCTATGAGCAGGGGTTCCTGCGTCGCGGGAGCGCACGCGGCCAGTACGAGCAGCAGCGCGATCCCGAAGGCAAGAGCCCGTCTCACGAGATCACTCCCATTCCGAGAAGGTTTGCGAGGCCGTGGGTCGCCGCGGCGCTCGTCCAGCTTCCGGTGGCCCACCTCTGCCAGCCGAGTAGAAGCCCGGCGGCCAGGTTGATTGGCAGCGTCAGGATTCCGTAGACGGGAACGTGAACGATCGCGAACGCAACCGCGGAGACGCCGATGGCAAGCAGCACCCCATGGGGTAGCAGCCACCCATACAGGAATCTGCGAAAGAAAGCCTCCTCGGCCAGAGCAGCTGCCAGCCCCGCCCCAACGCCCAGCACGCTGACCTGAACGGGGAGTGGGGGAGCCACAGCAGCAACGGCGACCACCGCTAAAAACCCCAGTGCCGTCCCGAGGACAGGCGGGATCACGGGAGTTTGAACCCGTGAAAAGGGCGGAACGGGGGCCGTAACTCCGATCAGTCCCACGCAGCAGACTACGAGCACACTAGAGGCGCCCGGAGCTCTCCCCGCCAATGCAACCAGTCCCAGGAGCGCGAGCAGGCTTGGCGCCCATGCGTCCCGCGCTGCAGATCTCCAAGCCGTCACTGGGCGGTGAACGTCACGGTCTGAACGACCCTCGGCATGAAGGGGGTGTGATCTCCTGCGACAAACTCAGCCTCGAGCAGGTGGGGGCCCGGAGTAAGGTCCTTGAGGTGCTCCTCTAGCCCCCCGAGAAGCGTCACGATCCTGCCATCCAGCTTCAAGTGGATGTGCCCTTCGTCCGGCCTCACCGTGGTGGTTGCCTGGGGGAGAAGCCGCGCACCAGTGAGCTGGATCTTGACGAGGGTGTCTGCTGCGGGCACAACTGCGCCGGGGGCCGGCTCCACGATCTGGATGCTTGCCGTCGACCTCAATGTCGACGGGCCCTCGGCGCCCCCGCCGGCGCCGCCGCCGCAGGCTGCCAGCGCCAGCAACATGAGCAGGACCAGGCCCGCCAATGCGTGGTTTCTTGCCCGTATCCGTCGTCGCGAGCGTTGTGACATCGGCAACTGCCCACCTCCTGTCGTTCTTACGGATCTTCCGGACTTGAGTTGTGCCATCTAACTCCTCCCACCGGGAATGGTTGTCTCGAAGCAGCCCGTGAGCGGCTCCTCGGCCTCCGACCGAAAGTCGAACCTCCACCTCCCCGGCGCGAGCTGGGCATCGCCGACGAAGTGGCCGCGGCCGAAGCGTCGGGTGGGGAGGCCGATTCGAGGGTCGGCACCGGTGGACGCGAACAGGGCCGTGTCCCCCACCTCCATCTCCCTGCCTTGCCTATCGAAGAGCGTTAGGTGCACCTCGTTGAATCCCTCTCGTCCCGGGTCCACGTACCCCTGCGCGGAGGATCCCGACGGAAACGGGATCGTATAGATCGTAGGCTGGCCGCCGGCCGGGGCTGCTTGGGCCGCGCATCGAGTCACCACCCGGAGGACGATTTGCTTCGCGTCCCCTGCTCGCTGCACCAGAGCAGTTACTTCCCACCGCCCTGGGGACGAAAGGTTCGCTCCCGCCGCTTCGTAAGTGCCCTCGTCCAGCTTCCTCAGCGGAAGAGTGGAGTCGGCGATCGTGGGGTCGTCCAAGCTCGTGAAGCGGAGGCTTGCTGTTGCATCAATCGGTTCTTCAGTGTCGTAATCCCTTAGCTGAAGCGTGAACTGATTCGGTCCGGCACTGCCGGGCGACACCTCGAGCCGGGCCCTTATGGAGGTTCCGAAGTCGGTCCCGGTCACGGTGAGCGGACGAACGCTGCCTGAGGCAGCCGTAGATGCGGTCGGTGGCACGCTCCCCAACATGGCGGCGCTGCCGATCGCCAGCGTCGCCAAGGCAAGCTCGCCCGTAGAGACCCACCGCAACCCCTTCAACCTCGCTCCGGCTGCCGGGACGTGACGGTATCGGTTGATGGCTCCAAGCAGGGCGAGCGCGACCCACAATCCTGCCTTGATTGAAACTGCCTGCCCGTACGTTGTCGAAAGAAGGTCGCCCCAACCACTGAGCGAGTCGGCCGCCCTGAGCACGCCCGTGACGGCGACGACGAGGACTGCGACTCCGGCACTCAGCGAGAACCGCTTGACTGCTGCACCCTTCTCCTCGTCGGGCTCGCCTCTCACCCCCACGATGAGCGCGGCGAGCCCACCGATCCAGATCCCCGCCGCGACGATGTGGACCCACTGTTGGGCGATCTGGAGCTGGGGGATCCCAGGGGAGCCGGCGGCATGACCCGCTGCTGTATGGACGAAAGCCGTAACGGACGCGCCGAGGGCGGCGAGAAGGAACAGCGGCTTTCGCCTCCCCGGCCCCCATGACGGCGGGGCTGCGACCGCGATCACGGCGGGTAGGAGCCCTGCCGCCCTCCAAACCACGGCCCTCCCGATGAAAGCATCGAAAAACTGAGCCCAACCGACCCCGGCTGCAGAGCGCTGGGCGTCGGCGAGGACGGCGAGCCCGACGAACGCCGGGATCAACATCGTGACAACGAGCCCCCTGACCTCTGGAGGAGGCCGTCGGAAGATGAGACCCGTAGCCAGACACCCCCCGAGGGTTGCGACGAGGCCCAGGAGGAAGAGCCACCGCCCGGCGATCTCCTCCCTAGAGGTCTTCGCGGTACCTTCGGAGGCGGCCGCAGGCGGAGCTTCTGTTGGAGAGACTCCCACTCCAAACGAGAAGCTGCCCGCGGTCGTGTGTCCATCCACCCGGGAAAAAGCTCGCCAAGATACGGTGTAGACACCCTGCGGAAGATCGCTCACGGGTATCGACAGCGACGACGGGCTTCGGGAAGTTATCCGCCCCTTGCCCGTAACCGACCGCCCCCCCGAATCCAGCACTTGCATGCTCGAAAAGGATGGCTCTACGGGTTCGGTGAACGTGATAACGACCGCGCCGGGGGAACGCTCCAGCCGCGAACCTGCCGCCGGCTCGGACGAGGCGATGTTTGCGTGAGCTGATGCTTTCGCGGGAGCGAGAGCAAGAACTCCCACCCCGGCGACGACGAGCGAGGTCAAAAGACGTCTCATCCGCCGGGCGCGGACCCCGCCGTCTCAGAAGCTTCGCCTTCGGAGCTTCCTCTTCGTCGCTCCGTCGAAGCGCTGGCTCCCGCCCTTCGTGCGAGGACGAGCGCGACGAGCCCGACTAGAAGTCCCGCCAACCCCACGACGATTCCGGCGATCGCAAGGCCTCTGACGCTGCCGGATGGCCGATCCCTTGCAGGGTCGATCCTCGAGAGCAACCTTTCGGTTCTCTCGGCCAGCTCGGCGCGCGTCGGATCTTTTACCGGGAACTCCTCGGGATCCGTCACTGAGTCGAATGTCCCTTCGCCGGAAGTGAATGACTGGTCGAACGGACGGCCCCCGAGCTCGCCCGTGATGTGAAACGTGTAGGTCCCGGGCCTCGACGGCAGAATCGGAGCCGTGTACTTCCCCGGTTGGCCAAAGGCGGGCTCGAGGTCGAGCGGGGCCGTCCTCCGAGACGAGTCCTGCGTTCCAAAGATGACTTCTGCCTTGAGCTCGAGCCCCTCGACAGGCCTTCCGCCACTGGTCACCATGACGCCGACCGCGTTTGCTACCCCCGTGAAGGCCGGCTCCACCTCCCATCCGACTACTACCGACTGGCCATCCACGCTGCGCTGCTCATGGGCGGCGGCAGGGGTGGATGGCAGGAGCCAAGCCAGTGCGATCAGCGGCGGGCACAGCAGCGCACGCCAACGATTTAAGACCATCTTCGTCCTCTCCCGAGTGCGATTTCGCACCCGCGCGTCTTCTTGCGACCTTCGAACCCGAAGCGCCGCTTGGATGGTTAGGAAAGGACGTACGTTGGGGGGCCCCTGGGGACGGAGGGACTGCCGAACAGGGTGAACGCCGGTTGCAGAGCGCGAGGCAGTGCCCATGAATCATCTCGCGTTGAACGTGGGCGCTTGGAACCCGGCGCCGCGGCGACGAGAGCACCGAAACGTTCGAACATCCAAAGGGCGACCGTCGCGAGGGCTGCACCGAGGAATTGGACCAAGAGGGCAAGGAGAATCGGCCGGCCAAGGAGATGCCCGACGCTAGCGCCGGCAACGACGCGCTCGATGACCTCCAAGCAAACGAAGCAGCTCATTTGGACGCCGGCCGCCCTCAAGCCGAATTTGGCGGCGACGCCTCCCGGCGCCTCGTGCTGCCGCTTGGAGGAATAGCCGAGGAGCACCGCTGCCCCCCCAGCGAGCAGACCCAGCAGGATCGAGACTCGTACGGCCGACGGCAAGTAACCGTGGCCCGTTTCGGCCAGGAGGTGCGCGCGGGCCACCGGATCCGGTATCAGCAGCCGGTATTGAAGGAGATGGCCTCCCACGAGTGCGCAAACACTCGCGCCGACCCACGCCAATGCCCGAATCCACTTCCTAGCGGCCATGTGCCTCAGTTTACGGCTCGCCCGAGTTGAACACGCCTCGGGGCGAAGTTCAGGGGGGCCGGAGTTGTAGAGACGGGTGGCGCTCGAGTTGCAGAGTGACGTGGCGCGCGAGTGAAACAGGGACGGGCGGTGCTCGAGTTGTAGGGAGACGGGTGTGCTACGGGTTCAGAAAGGCCCGGGCGCAATTGGGCCAGGGATGCCATCCTCGTGCCCGGAAGAGCCGGTAAGCAGCCTCTACTTGCGAGCGTGCGTCGTTGAATGCTCCGTACGCCGTCCTTTCCCAAGGCCCCAGCTGAAAGATCCCCTCATAGCCGGCCGCGCTACGCGCGTTTACCCGGAGATTGGATTCGCACCGGGCGACGGCCAGCGCTTTCGGACCCTCCACCGGTCCCCACATCTTCATGATGAGCGACGCTGGATCGCGGCCCCGCGTTGACGCCCCCTTGGCTGGTTCGTCCAGCTCTTTTTGCGCAGCCTTCACCTCCTCCTCAATGGCGGATGCCGCCTGCTTGACGACCTTCTCGGCGCCACCCAGGACCATGGCCACGGGATCCTCGGAAGGCGCAGGAGCGGCGGGAGCCGAGGCTGCAACGGCCGCGGCACCTGGGCGGGTTGCCGGAGGAGGGACAGCCGGCGCCGCCGGGGTGGAAGGCGGGAGCCCCGGTGCCATCCGCTTCAGGGCTGCAGCAGGTCGAGGTACTCCTGGCCCCGAGTCTACGATTGGGGGAGCCGCATCCACGGCGGCCGGAGTGCCAGGAGGAACCGGAGGCAGAGGCAGAGAGCCGACGGGAGCGACACGAGTGGCAGCCGCTGCGCCGGTGCCGGGGGGTGGAGGAGGCGCCGGAATCGGCGGCGGCCCGGGCATCGCCGGGATCACGGGGATCGAAGCAACAGGGCCCGCCCCGCCCGGCGGAATCGTGAGTCGTGGAACCTCGAACGCGGCTCGCCGGAGTGCGATCGACCTCTTGACCTTCATCTCAATCCGCCTGCGCGCGTCGATCGTGGACTGCGATGGAGCTAGGACATCCTCTTCCCTTTGCTCACGAGCCGTCGATGAGGCGGCAGGCGCGGCCGAGCCGTGTTGTGTGGCAAGAAACACGAGGATGCCGCCGAACGGGACGCTGACGACCGCAAGAGCGACGACTTGTGCAACTTGCTTGGACGGTTTGTGTGGCTCCCGGCTCGCAGAGCGTGCGACGCTAACGTTCCATCCTCCGGACTTCGTCACGTGACCGTACCGGGCCTGCGAGGTTGCTCTGCTGCCCGACAGGGAGATACCGGCCGGTGGGGGTCGAAATCCCAATACCCGCGCAAGCTGGGTTTGCTGGAGTCTCCTAATCAGATCCGTTTGCTCGCACAGATCGCGACAGCTGCATTCTGCGTGCCCTCCTCCGCCAGGGGCTACAGCGGGTAAGCGCTCAGCTACCTCTTCCTCTCGAGCGCACGACGCCCACAAAGCCGACTTAGACCCGAAGCCCGACGCTGTGCTCGAGCTAAGGCTTCCCTAGAGGGGATTCTCGTTGCCTCTCGTTGACAGTTGCAACTTCAGCAACGAGAGATACGGAAGTCGCTAAGCCTCCGATCGGATTTCCCCCTCCGGAATCATAGTGGGGCTTAAGGGCGCGAAACAAAGTGAGGTCTGGGGCGCAAGTCTTGGCTGCCAAAAAGGCCAAGCGTTGTCATCCAAAAAAAGACCGGCCCCCCGTGGGGGACCGGTCTTGTTGGTTCTTCCTACGTA
>JALZBR010000128.1 GCA_030863485.1 Actinomycetota bacterium | reverse complement strand
AAGAACGGAGTGGTGAGTGTCGGCGGCCCGACAATCGCTATGTCTCGAAGTGACGGGGAGGTAGATGCCCGCCGTTAGACGCCGTCTCACCGCACGTTCTCACTCGAGGAACTAGGAGGTCGTGGTGACTTTCTTACTAGTCGTCGTCGTTTACTCGCTGCCGGGTCCGGCGGATTCCTGGGAGACCTGCTGGAGCTCGCGGGCTGGCTGATCGTGATTCTGGTTCTGGCCGGGGGAGCGATAGGAGGCGCCGCCTATGTAGCCGCACGTCGGCTTTGGAACAGGTTAAGTTCGTCGGGGCTTAGGTCGGTCCCCGATCAGTACTCGACACCGGGCCCCTGGATGCCGACCGCCGGGCCTGAGATGAGGCAACCGTGACGCGCCGCGCAGTTTCCAGCTCGCCGGACGGTAGAAGCCACCAACTATCGCTTTTGGGATCACGAAGGCAAGCCAGCTTGCTGGCGCACGCAGCAGCGTTCAGCTGGCGCCTATTGTTGGTGACGGGGGCAATTGCGGTCGTCGCGTTCGTAATGGCGCAGCTGAGGATGGCCCTGTTGCCGGTAGTCGCGGCGCTCTTCATCACTTCACTGCTCTTTCCCCCCGTGTCCTGGTTGGCTAAGCGAGGATCGCCTGCCCTTCTCGCTACGTTGTCCGTGATGGTTACTGAGCTTCTGGCAATAGCGGGAGCCGCCCTCTTCGGGCTGGTCGGAGCCATCTTGGCTGTTCCGCTGACCGCCGCAGCAACCTCCATGGGGAGCTACTTGAAGTCATTAATGCGACAAGACGGGCCAGATGCCGATGATTCTTTCGAGCCCGCGTCCAATACTGCATGAGGGTTTTGTTCATCGTTTTGACAGTCGGGCTCGCCGCTTTGGGCGGCGTTTCCGGAAGGCTCTGGAACGCAGCCAGCTGGCACATCCTTATGTTGTCGGCGGCAGGGGCCCTGGTCGGAGCCGCGCTCTATTTCTCGCTAGGCCACGCGCTGGCGCGCCGATTTAACGCGAGACGCTCCCCTGAGGTCCGCCATCAGAGCTCGAAGTAGGGATTGTTGGGCTGACGACAATTCGGCTCGGGTCGCAATACCGGGGGGGTAAGTCGAGTCAGCAGCGGGAGGAAAAGACGCGCCCTCGACCACGACCGTCGCAAAAAAGGAGGAACAGAACCGATGCCCCCTAGCCGTCGTACGGCTTGTTCCGGAAACCTTGAAGCGACCGAAAGAAGGCGCGCAAAAGTCGCCGAGCGAAGCTCGAGTGAGCGTCTCTCGCTCCCCGCAAAGCTGCTCCCGCGACTTTCGCTTCTGATCCTCCCGCTGCTTCTCGCCGCCTGCGTAAGCGAGGAGCGTGCCACGCCCGCGGCACCGCTCCCACCGTGGCTCGACCGGGTTTACCCCTCGCCGGGCGCGGACTCCACCGGAACTCGGAGAGTCCAGATCGCCTACAAAATCAGGACTGAGAACGGAGAATCGGTCCACTTGTTCGTCGATGGAGTCGATGTCACCTCATCCGCAGACGGTGCTCCCGGCATCCTTAACTACAACCCTCGTGAGCCCGACTCCCCCGTCCCACTTCCGCCCGGCCAGCACACAGCCGAGGCCCGCCTTGTACGTCTGCGTCTAGATTCCACTTCTCATGAGGTGATTGACACCTACAGATGGACCTTCTCTCTCCTCTGATGCTTGAGAAGAAGCAGACGCCGCTCCCTACGGAGGTTTTCGTTCCATCGGTCCCCGCCGGGGTCGGCTGTCGATGTGTCGGCCCGCCAGCAGGGGCCCGATGAAGCAGTTCCTCGATCTCGTCCTGGACAACCAAACCGTCCTCGGACGTCTGGTAACGACCGCGGTCCTCATTGTCGTTGCCGTCGCCCTCGCGGCAGGCTTGGGGAGGTTGCTCTCGCGAAAGCTCGAGGACTCGCATAGCCGCTACTACTCGAGAAAGTTCGTTCGCTACGTCGTCGCGACCCTCACGCTGCTCGCACTTGCGATCGTCTGGAGGGCGTTTGCAGGGCGCGCGGCGGTCGTCATCGGACTTGCCGCGGCAGGCCTTACCTTCGCCATGCAGGAGGTGGTTGGCGCCGTCGCCGGGTGGTTCAACATCCTCTCGGGGCGGATTTTTCGCGTTGGTGACCGCATACAGATGGGTGGGGTCCGGGGTGACGTCATCGACATCACCCCGCTTCGGACGAAGATTCTCGAGATGGGAAGCCCTGGAGAGGATCAATCTTGGGTCAAAGGGCGCCAGTACACGGGGCGCGTTGTAAGCATCTCCAACAAATCTACGTTTACCGAGCCCGTCTTCAACTACAGCGCCATGTTCGACTTCATCTGGGAAGAGCTGACGATCCCGATCCCCTACTGGAGCGACTGGAAGTTAGCTGAGCAGATCCTGCATGAGGAGGCTGAAAAGACGTCGCGGTCGGAAGGTGCGGAAAAAGCGATGCGACACATGCGACGCAACTATCCGATTCCCCGGGCCGAGGTTGAACCGCGAGTCTTCACGCGAGCGACAGACAACTGGATGGAGCTTTCCGCCCGATTCGTCATTCCCGTTCGGACCGCCCGGTCGGTGAAGGACGAGTTGACGCGAAGGGTGATTCAAAGGCTGAGGGACTCAGGCATCGACATCGCTTCCGAAACACAGGACCTGAGGGTTGAGATCTCGTCTCGGAAGGACCGCCTCAACGGGCAGGGAACCGAGGAGTAAGGGTGATGACGGTTTCTCGATCCCAAAACAACCCGATTCGAAGGCCAGTGGTTGCGATAACGGGAACGTCAGCCGGGGTGGGGCCGACGGCACGCTTGTTTGCTTCCGAGGGCTACGCGGTAGTCTCATCGCCCCCGCAAACAAGGGCTTGAAGGCCGCAAGGACGCAAGTAGCCAGTCTTGGCGTACCAGCTCTCGCCGTCGACGCAGAATGTCTCGGATGCAGACCGAGTGGAAGCGGCGGCAGCTCAGATAGAGGAAGAGCTGGGCCCGATCAACGTTTGGGTCAACAACGCCCTGGCGACGGTCTTCGCCCCTTTCGAACAAGTCACCGCCGATGAATTCCGGCGGGTGACCGAGGTGACCTATCTCGGTTTCGTATTCGGGACCCGCTCCGCCCTGAACAGGATGGTCCCCCGCAATGAGGGGATGATCGTCCAGGTCGGCTCCGCTCTCGCCTACCCGCGAATCCCCCTTCAGTCGGCATACTGCAGCGCAAAGCGCGCTATCAAGGGCTTTTGCGAATCTCTCCGGACGGAGCTCCTCCACAATGGGAGCAAGGTATGGGTGACGACGGTGCACCTGCCCGCACTCAACACCCCTCAGTTCGACTGGTCACGGAACAAGATGACTCGGCAAGCCCAGCCTGTGCCGCCCATCGACCAACCTGAGGTAGCAGCCAAGGCGATCTTGTGGGCCTTCCTGAATCGGCGCCGGGAGATCCTCGTTGGCTCGCCGACGGTTGCGACGGTCCGCGCCAACAAGCTGGCTCCCTCGCTGGTCATGCGATATATGGCGAAAACCGGTTTCGAGTCGCAGCAGACCGATGAGCCCGCCGAGCCACGGGAGGGAACTTGTTCGACGCCGTCGAGGGCAACTTCGGTGCACACGGCCGCTTCGATAGCAGGGCTTCCTACAGGTGCTTCCAGCTGTACCTCACGACGCACCGAGGGGCTCTAATGGCCTTCGCTGCGGTGACTGTACGACTGGTCGCGGCCAGAGCAGCACGCTGACCTTTAGGAGACACGCAGTCGGCGAGTCTCGTCTCCCGCGAGGGATCCATCGACTGGCTCTGCGTCCCCAGATTCGACTCGGAATCTTGCTTCGCGGCGCTCCTCGATCAGAAGAGGCCCGCCTTTCGTCTTAAGTAAGAGGCTACTTGATTAGGGCGACGAGCAGTCTTCGCAGCGAGCATCAAACTTTGCATTGCAGCTAGCAGCTACGCGCCAGAACTTACTTTCTCTGGGATGCTGCAGTCGCCTCGCGCAAGAGACGCCTTAAGGGCAGGGAGTCATGCGGCACTACCTTCATTCCCATGACGTTGCCATGGCCATCGTCCGCTGATCTCCAGCTCTAGTGAGATGCTCAGGAAAGTCCTGATGGCCACAATGACGGCGAGGACCCCCGCGCTCCGGAAGGTAGGGTCGATAGCAACCGTGCGGATGATGTCGGCCCCCACCAGGAACTCGAGTCCGAGCAGGATCGCGCGACCAAGCCCCTGTCGATACAACCGGTAGGCGTCCAAGCCCTTGCTCTGTCGGAGAGTTCGTAGCAGGAATACCGTCGTGGCAATGATCGAACCGATCAGGATCGTCGCCACTCCCACTCCGTCTATCACCTTGCCCACGGCCTCAATCGCCTCGCTGAAAGTCAAACGTGCCTCCTTCCTCGCCCGCTCGGGAAGCCTCGAATACCCGTTGAACGCGGCTCAACTCGGTTCCACCTCGTGCCGTCGTCATCGCTTCGTTAGATCGTCCTCGAGTGATGGCCTCATCCGTGTCCGGCTGACACCGTTTCCTTTGCCAGTGGAAGACCAAGACCCTCTCAGTCACGACATTGTTCAGGATTCTGTGAAGGGGCAAGGGAATCGTGGCGCGCAGGCGGACGGGTCGAGAGGTCGAGATACGCCGGTGGCCATGAACGACTCTCGGCTGAGCTTTGGGTCGCCACCAAGGAGGAAAATCGTGAAAGGCAGGCTGAGCGCGGGATTGACCAGCGGGGCAGTGGGGACCTCAGCACTCACCATCGCCACCTACCTCGACATGGCAATTCGGGGTCGGACAGAAAGCGCTGTTCCTCAAAAGGTGGTGGGAACGGTCGAAGAGAAGACAGGCGTGAACCTGGACGACGCTCAAGCGGAAAAGCAGGGTCAGGAGGACAAAGGCGAAAATCGCCGCAAGGCTGGGGCAGCTGATGAGGTACCTGGCGGGTCTCTCCGTCGGTGCCTTGTACGGAGTCGCCCGTCCCCATCTCGGACGCGTTCCGCTGCCGTGCGCAGCAGCAGGACTGGGGGCGGCGGCGACGGCTGCAAGCGACCTACCGGCGGCGGTCTTAAAAGGTCACCAACCCGACGAAGTGGAGCGCGAAAAGCTGGGCTGCAGATATCGTCCCGTTGCGGCTCTTACTCAGGTACGCAGCGGCCGCCTCACAGAGGGGGCGCGGCCGAACTAAATCGCCCGTTACCCACCCGATCCTGACCAGTTCACGACGATTGCTGACCAATGGGGAGGGCGGCCGACCATGAAGGGTGAGCCCGACCCGCTACGCCACGCATCTTCGCGCTCGATCATCAGACGCGTTGAGTCGCCAAGCCGATGAGAACTGCATTGTTGAGAAGTGGCTATGCCATCGCCTCGAAAGAGCCAGCGCGGCCGACCACGCCACAAGGACTCAACCGACGAGGAGGGTGGACCGCAAGGTCGACGCAACAAGATTCGCTTCTGGGGATGAAATCAAGAGGCACGGTAAGCGCGGCACTACTAATCCCTAACACTGTCTTCGCTCCAACAGTTCTCGTTTCCGCTTGCTCCATCGTTGCAAGGTAAACCGACGACGAGCGAGACAAGGAGGTAAAGCGTGAGCGCGAGTCAATCGTCAGTTGGAGGAAGGGTAGTCGAAGTTGAGAGAGTGCGGGGAGGGATTTCTTTCTGGTCGATCTTGAGCGGGATTCTCGTCGCATTTGGGGCGTTCATCTTGTTGTCAGCGATACTCGGCACCATCTTTGCCGCAGTCGGTATCGCGGACGCGCCGCTGACGCAGAACGAGCTGCAGAACGCTGGCATTGCTGTAGTGATAGCTCTGTTCATCGCTCAGTTCGTGGCTTATTTGTGGGGCGGGTACGCCGCCGGCCGCATGGCCAGAGGATCGGGATTAGTGAATGGCCTGCTCGTTGCGGTCGTTGCGCTGGTGCTCGTCCTAGTGCTAGGCGGCATCGTGGCCAACGTGGGACCAACAGGAGCAGGACAGGAGCAGTTCCCGCTCGCGCCCCGGGACTTCACGGCCATTGCAACGGCAGCGGGATTCATACTCTTGGCCGCGACGCTCGCTGGGGCAGCGGTTGGAGGATGGCTCGGGGACCGTTGGCGCGAGAAGCACACAACTGTCGAGAAGGTCCAAACCTAGCCAGCTTGGAATGCAAGGCGAGGGGAGCCCACTCGCTCTGGAAAGGGTTGATCCGAGGAGACTACGCCATCGGCGTTGGATGTGTTAGCGGGTAGTCCGCAATCGCCACTGCGGTCGACCTCCTCAAGGTGACCTCATGAAGGGAGTGGGTCAGTTTTGAACTGACCCACTCCTTCTGGAGACTAAAGCTTCAATCGTTCGCCACCCTCGGTTGAGCCCTTGTGGTCACTTGGCACTTTCAAGCTCTCCACGGTGGTGACGCACAGATTGGCGAATTTGCCGCCCGACCAACTTTTCACGTTTTTCCTGCTGTATCTCGCCAATGAATTAAGCGATCGCATCTACCAAATGCTCACCCAGAGGTCAGCTCACGGCATCACAGCGGCAGGACGCGACCATCTGGAATCGAACTGACGGGCACCCCGGGGGAAGGAGGTCCATGAGCCTAGGTTTGGCGACTGCACTTATAGCGCTCAGCTTGATCACCGCAGGATGCGGGAGGACGCAGGATCAAGGAGCTGAGGAGCGGACGACTCCACCAGCTAATAACGAATCTTCGCCAACCGCGCCTGCCGCAACTCAGGCCCCCACCCCTGGATCCTCACCCACCCCTACAAACGGGGGCATTCAATGGGCGACGTGCGACCATCCGGAGGGGATAACCGTTTCATATCCACAGGGCTGGCGCGTCAACAGTGGGGAGACGCTGCCGGCGTGCAGCGCATTCAACCCCCAGCCCTTCGAGGTTCCGAGGGCGACTGAGTTCTTCGACGCCGCGGTCTTGCTCAGCATCGAGCGCGTGGACTTCCAAACGATAACGGACGCCGACGCCCGGGCGGGACGCGTGATCAGTAGGCGCGAAGAGATGGTCGACGGGCATGACGCAGTCCGGACTGAGACCGAATCTGAGGGCGACGCGCTGCTCCCCGAGGGAACGAGGAGCACCCGGTGGTTTGTCGTTTTCGGTAGAGACCGCACGCTGACCCTCGTGACGCACGAGGTAGACGGTTCCGATTACGAATCGAACCGCAACACCTTGGACGAGATGATTTCGCGCCTGGAGCTCCCGCTCGAGAGCTGACTCCCGCAGAACAAACAGCATCAGCGATACCCCCGACAGCAGCGGTTGAGGGCTGGCAGGACAACTTGAACAGGAGAAAAGGGTGACTAGAACGCACCGAGCGACAAGATTGCTTCTTGTAGTTGCGCTGGCGTCGACAGTCGTGGTTGCGGATCCGACGGCCACGCCGGCCGATGCTCAGTCACTGCTTCTGCTCTGGTCCCGGGGATCCCAGGTCGCTCAGTGGCAGCGGCAGCTCAACGCGGTGCCTAGCGAAGATATCGCCGTCGACGGTATCTATGGACCTCGCACCGCACAAGCGACACGCGAGTTCCAGGCAAGTGCCCGGATCACAGTGGACGGCATCGTTGGACCACAGACGCGTCGTGCGATGCGCGAACGCGTCGAGGGCAGCGCGCCGAGCCGTGACGTCCACCGCAAGGGTGACCGTGGCCGGCGAGTTCGGGTGCTGCAGTCGCGGTTGGAGGAACTGAACTACTGGGTGGGCGGCGTGGACGGAGTCTACGGAACCCTCACTCGCCAGGCGGTCATCGCATTCCAGAAGGTAAACGGCCTGTCGCCTGACGGCGTGGCGGGACCCAGGACGAGGTCAGCTCTCGACGAACCGCAGCCTCCTCAAGTCCGCAGCAGCCAGCAAGGGCTGGTCATGGAGGTGAACAAGCCGCAGCAGATCCTCGTCTCGGTCTGGAATGGCGAGGTAAGCCATATCTGGAACACGTCAACGGGCACGGAGGAGCACTACACGTACGGGGGCCGGCGCTATCTCGCCGATACGCCTGAGGGCCAATGGGAGATCTACCGGCAGATCGACGGATGGCGAGAGTCGCACCTCGGCCGGCTGTACCGCCCCAAGTACTTCCATGAGGACGGAATTGCCATCCACGGTTATCACCGCGTTCCCGCCTATCCCGCATCCCACGGATGCGTCCGCGTGAGCATGGAGGCCATGGACTACCTATGGGAGGCATTGCCGATTGGAACCCTGGTCTGGGTGTACTGACTCCGATACCGCCGGGAAACGGCGCAAAGAGCGCCGAGGACGATAGATTCGAGGTGAGACCGTTGTCTAAGCACAAACGGAATCTCGGCACGGTTATCGCGGCCATGCTCCTGCTCATCCCCGCTTCTCCCGCTCTTGCCCAATCGCAATCGCCAGTGGACGAGATTCGACAAGGGTCCGCTGTTGTTCATGTGGACGAGGGGCGAAGCCGTGGCCGCCTGGCAGCAGGCGATCAACACTCGGCTGGATCTTGATCCCGATGCCGGCCGCCGCCTTGCGGTCGATGGAATCTACGGTCCCGTGACACGCGCCGCGACCATGGGGTTCCAGCGGGCTGCCGGTATCAACG
>JALZBR010000124.1 GCA_030863485.1 Actinomycetota bacterium | reverse complement strand
GGCGCCGATTGGATCGAGCAGAGACTAGGTCACAGCCTCCCTCGCGCGCTTGAGGTAGGTGTTTCTACCTATTCTTGCGTTGGCTGTTGCGGCCTCCTCATGGGTCCGGCGCCGCTCCAGTCGGCGTCGGTGTCCGCGTACGGGCTGGCGGGGCCGCGGCCGGGGCGCAGACCCTGGCGAAGCAGCATCTGCCGCCGCTCCTCTTCTTCCTCGCGGACCGCCACTGCTCCCTCCTCGATCTCCTCGGGTTGCGGACGAGGCTGCTGGTGGGGAGGCCAAGGTCCCGGAACGGGCTGACCGGCAACCTTGAGCATGTCAACGACTTCTGGCCATGCCCAGATCGTCGGGCTTTGGCCCGTTTTGGGAGCGTCCTGGATCAGCTCATAGATCCGGGGGCTTCCGGGACTGGCTTGAAAGTCATCCTCGGCCATTACTACTCCTTTCCCGACACTTTGGACGGTTTGGTGAACACATTAGCACTGATGAAATCTATTTCGATTTCGGCTCCTCGTGGGCGCCTCGCTCAGCCAGCGGACCCGTCAGGCTCGAGGTGTACTCACCGACCCACTTGTCCTGCCATCCTTTGTCGAACTTCTGCTCATTGCAGTAGGGGTTGTAATGGGCGATGAGATCCGTCTGCACGGAGATGAGCTGCCTGGGAGTGGAGCCTGGAAACGAGTAGTAAGCGACGTAGAGCTTCCACGGGGAGCCTGCTCGCTCTGCCCAGCAGTGGGCCTGAGGATGGTTCTTCGGGAGTCCCTCCTGCGAGAGATCCATGTTCTGGCCCACATATATGACGGCGTGGGTGTTGGGCTTCTTCTTCTCGTTGGGCTTGTACATGATCACGTACACGCCGGGTTTGGCTGGAGGCGTCCACGTTGCCAGCGTATAGGGACCCTCGAATGAGTAACCTGCCAAACTGCCCAATCTAATTGTCATTTTCGAAACCTCTTTCTTGCGGGCCAAGCAAAAGGTCGGTCCGCCAATTCGTAGCCAGACTCGGCGCACGTCTCCCCCGGGAGGGCTGAGGGACGGCCATGCGTTGCGATTCGCTCCACGCTAATCTTAAGCCCAGAGCGCACAAATTACACACCGACGGGGGTGGGGATGCGCCCGGCAGCTGTGCGAGGCAGCGACCCCGCCGCCAGAACATTCGGGGGAAAGTGTGAGTGCCAACCCTGCTGGTGGCAGGCGAGCCGCAGTTCTAACGGTCAGCGATGGGGTTTTCGCAGGAACCAGAGACGACGTCTCCGGTAGAGCATTAGGAGAGGCGCTCTCCGAAGCGGGGTTCGAGGTAGTCGCACACATGGTCGTCCCCGACGAGCACGGGGAGATCGGGGCTGCCCTCCTGCAGTTAACCGCCGAAGCCGCCCTCGTGGTGACGACGGGTGGAACCGGATTGGGTCCGAGGGACGTGACTCCGGAGGCTACGCGGGCAGTCATCGAGCGAGAGGCTCCTGGGCTGGCGGAGGTCATCCGTTTAGAGGGCAGGCTCAAGACTCCGATGGCGGTGCTCTCCCGGGGGGTCGCCGGTGTGGTCAACGGCGCCCTCGTGGTCAACCTGCCGGGGAGCCCGAAGGGGGTCGCGCACGGACTCGAGGTGTTGCTACCGGTGCTGGGGCATGCCCTGGACCTCATCGCCGGCCACACTCGCCACGAGGCCGACATGGCCGGGGGTGAGAGCCACTCCCACGCGGCCCACGAGAACCACTTCCATTCAACGCACGGCACCCGTCAGGAAGGTCACATGCATGAGGCGCATGGAGAAGGCGGTCCCGGCCAGGGTGGGCCTGATCGCGCTCCCTCCACTTTCGAGGCGGCATCTGCAGGTCAGCCAGCACGGCCGGGCTGGGATGTGACCGGGGCTCTTGCCGATCGTGTCCGAAGGGGCGAGGATGCGCTTCTCGCGACGGCCGTACGGACGTTTGGAGCTCCGCCCTGCCAGCCGGGCCAGAAGTTCCTCGTCGGCCCAAACGGCCCCCTGGCGGGGACGCTGGGCTGCTCGGAGTTCGACGATGCGGTCACCAAGGACGCGTCGGAAATCCTGACGGGAGGAACCCCGGCAGTCCGGACCTACGCTCATGACCTGGGCTCGGTCGAGGTGCTCCTCGAGCCCTACCGGAAGGGCCCCCGTCTGGTCGTCCTCTCGGCTACTCCTGTTGCCCTGTGGCTGCTGCGGTGGGGGCGAGACCTGGGGTACGAGCCCGTGCTTGTCGAGCCCCGGCACGAGTGGATCACGCCGGAGCACCGGGAGGCTGCGAGCGCCGTCGTCGATTCCCCCGACGAGCTTCCTCGCCAGGCGGAGACCGACGTTGTCCACACCGATCACGACGCCCCCAACGTCGCGGAGCATGTCTCCCAGCTCATGAATAAGGGAGTCCGATTCGTGGGGATCATCGGCAGCGCCCGGCACACGGGGCATCACGTCGAGAAGATGCGGGAGATGGGCGTCTCGGAGGACCAGCTGGGCCGGATTCAGACCCCCGTCGGACTGAACATAGGGGCCAAGACTCCGCCCGAGATAGCGCTGTCGATACTTGCCGGCCTTCTGAGGTTCAGAAGTGGCAGGCCGGGGGACTGGCTGGACCCGAAGTATGCGGACCAGGCGCGGGAGAATGGTTCTGTTCCCAGCCCCGAGGGAGTGGCTGCAGGTTGAACGAGTTGACCGAGGAGGGTGCGCGACGAAGGTAAGAGTTAGGAAGTTTGGAGCTCTGTCGGAGAGTGCGGGCAGTCCGGAAGAGGTCATCGAGGTCGATAGAGGCTCGACCGCCGGTGACGTCCTTCGGCTGTTGGGCCAACGCCACCCCGCGGTTTCTAGGCTGGCCGGCCAGATAAGGATGGCCGTCAACCTCGAGCTAGCGTCCCCCGACCAGCCTCTTCAGGACGACGACGAGGTCGCGCTCCTGCCACCCGTCGCTGGCGGAGCCGACATCCTCATCGGGCTGAGGGAAAAAGTCTCGGTGGACGAAGCGCTTCAGGCCGTCACCGCTCCCGAGGTGGGGGGGATCGTCATCTTCCTGGGCACGGTTAGAAATCACGCCGAGGAGTGGGGCCGGGTCGACCTGCTCGAGTACTCGGCCTATCAGGAGATGGCCGAGTCCGTGCTTCGGAAGGTGGCCGAGGAGGCCGCTCAGAAGTGGCCGCTCAACGGCATCGCGATATTGCACGGCGTAGGAAACCTGAATGTGGGAGACCACACGGTGGTGGTTGCGTGCTCGTCCGCTCACCGGGGGGAGGCGTTCGAAGCTTGCCGGTACGCGATCGACGAGCTCAAGGTCCGGGTGCCGATCTGGAAGAAGGAAAGGGGCCCCGGGGGCGAGCGGTGGGTCGGCCTGGAAGAGCCGCCGGAGGGGCAGCTGGACCGCGACGATGGCTAAACGAGGGCTAGACGAGGGCTAAAGGATTTGGCGAGCGACGCAATGCGCACGGTCGAGGAGGTCCGCTCCCGCATCCTCGACTCGGTTAAGCCCCTCGAGCCTGTCGAGCTTCCCCTCGAGGAAGCGTGGGGTTGCGTCTTGGTTGAAGACGTAACCGCGCCCTACGACATCCCGACCTTCGCATCATCCGCGATGGATGGGTTCGCGGTCCGCTCCTCGGACGTCGCGACCGCCTCGGACGAGCCCGTCACCCTCACCAGGGTGGGTGAGGCGCTGATCGGGAAGGCGCCGGACGCGGAGGTTGGCCCAGGAGAGGCAGTCTGGATAGCGACGGGGGCTCCGATACCCGAAGGAGCCGACTGCGTCGCTCCCAAAGAGGAGTGCGTCGCGACCGGTGAGACGGTCCAGGTAATGAAGGCCTTCGAGCCACAGAGCTTCATTCGCCCGCCGGGGCAGGACCTCGCCAAGGGTGAGGTCGTGGTGCCTGCGGGGAGGATCCTCATGGGACCGGAGCTGGGGATGCTGTCGACTGCAAGCATCGGACAAGTACGCGTCTACCCAAAGGCGCGGGTTTGCGTGGTCTCCACAGGGGATGAGCTCGTCGAGCCCGGAAGGCCCCTCGGGTCCGGCCAGATCCCAGACGCGAACAGCTACACGATCGTAGGCGGGCTCAAGGAGATAGGGATCAACCCCGTACGCACCGGGATAATCCCGGACGAAGAGGGCTTGCTCAGAGAAGCCTTCGCGTCCCGGGTCGATCAGACCGACTGCTTCATCTCCTCAGGAGGGATGTCAGTTGGGGACCGCGACCTCGTGAAGAAGGTAGTCATGAGCATGGGACAGATCGACTCCTACAAGGTCGCCATGCAACCGGGGATGCCGCAGGCATTCGGCATGTTGGAGGGCAGGCCTTACTTCGGGCTTCCGGGAAACCCGGTCTCCGTGTTCGTCTGCTTCGAACTGTTCCTGCGGCCGGCCTTGCTCAGGATGATGGGCCACACGAACTTGGACCGCCCCCGGCTGGAGGCGGTCATGGGGGAGCGAGTGGAAGGCTTGCCGAATAGAGACCGGTACGTGCGGGTAAGGCTCGAGCAGTTCGACGGCGGGTGGAAGGCGTCGACGACCGGGCCACCGGCCTCTCACCTGCTCGGAGGGGTCGTGAAGGCGAACGGATTGGCCGTGGTGCCCGCGGGCGAGAAGGGTCTCGAGGAGGGAGAGCGGGTTGACGTCTTGGTCTTTCGTCCTCCTGGACGATAAGCCAAGAGGCCGCATGGAGCCGGGGAAAAGTCCACCAATATACTGACCGAAACCGACACGAAGGAGACGTTATGGGGACCTACACCTTGCCCGAGCTTCCTTACCCTTACGACGCTCTCGAACCGCACATCGACGCCCGGACGATGGAGATCCATCACACCAAGCACCATCAGACTTACGTGGACAAGCTCAACGCTGCACTGGAAGGCAAGGACGAGCTCTCAAATCAGTCCATAGACGACCTCCTTCGGAACTTCAACCAGGTACCCGGGGACGTCTCCACGGCAGTACGCAACAACGGCGGAGGCCACGCCAACCACAGCCTTTTTTGGACGATCATGGGTCCAGATGGCGGAGGGGAGCCGAGTGGCGCTCTGGCCGACGCCATCAACGACTCGTTTGGATCGTTCGACTCGTTCAAGGACGTGTTCACGGCGGCCGCCACGAATCAGTTCGGCAGCGGCTGGGCCTGGCTACTGGTCTCGGGGGGCAAGGTTGTGGTTTACAGCCTTCCTAACCAGGATTCTCCCCTCTCCGTCGGGGAGGAGCCGATCCTCGGGCTAGATGTCTGGGAGCACGCTTACTACCTCAACTACCAGAACAAGCGGCCGGAGTACATCAAGGCGTTCTGGAACGTCATCAACTGGGAAGAGGTCGGGCGGCGCTTCGAGGAGGCAAGGAGCCGCTCGTAGCAACGCGGCGTACCTCCTGCCTGGTCGCCGTTTTGCAGCGCACCTACTGGCTGCTCGCCGTTCTAGGGAAACGCTGGCCGCAGTTCTAGGGAACCGGTCAAACGAATCGCGCGGCGCGGCATCTCCTCACGCCGCCGGCTGGCCGGTACCTCCCTCTAGGGC
>JALZBR010000122.1 GCA_030863485.1 Actinomycetota bacterium | reverse complement strand
GATTCGAGGGGGGGAGGGCTGAGGACGAAGCCGTTGGGCGGTGAGGCAAGTGCCGTTCAGGGGACGGTGCGATGGGGTCTTCGGGGTCTTCGGAAGCGAAGCCCGGCCCTAGACCTCCATCACTATCGGCAGGATCATCGGGCGCCGGCGGGTGTGGCGCCAGACGTACTCGCCGAGGCTTCGGCGGCAGGCCTTCTTGATCGCCCCCCAGTCCGTCGCGGCCTCGGGCTCGATCTTGTCGAGGCGCTCCGCCACGGCGTCGGCGGCATCGTCTAAGAGGTCCTGGGACTCGTCGACGAAGACGAACCCACGGCTGATCAGGTCGGGCCCCGCAAGGATCTCTCCCGTCTGGGAGTCGATCGTCAAAACGCAGATCAGGATCCCGTCCTCGGACAGGTGCCGCCGGTCCCGCAGGACCACCGGCCCCACGTCTCCGACGCCGAGCCCGTCCACGAGGACCATCCCAGCGGCAACCGGCTCGCCCAGGGTGACCCGGCCCCCGTCGAGCTCGATCACGTCGCCGTCCTCGACGATCGTGATGCTCGAGGGATCGACTCCGACCGACTCGGCTATCCGCCGGTGCGCCGCGAGCTGGCGGAACTCTCCGTGGACGGGGATGAAGTGGCGCGGCTTGACGGTCTCGAGCAGCTCGGCGAGCTCTTCGGACGCGGCGTGGCCCGACACGTGGACGGGGCTGCTCTCGGCATAGAACACCGAAGCGCCCTCCCGATAGAGCGAGTTGATGACTCGATGGACGGCGGGCTCGTTGCCGGGGATCGCGCTGGCCGACAGGATCACGGTGTCTTCCGGGCGGATCTTGAAGAATTTGTGCTCGCCCGACGAGATCAACGCGAGAGCGGAGAGCGGCTCGCCCTGGGAGCCGGTGCAGATCACGGTGGTCTCTTCGGGGGCCAGCGAGTCGATGTCGTTGATGTCGACCAGGGTCTGGTCAGCAATGCGCAGGTGACCTAGCTCGCGGCCCACCTCCATGTTTGCGATCATCGAGCGACCGATGAAGGCAACCTTGCGGCCGTAGTTCTCTGCCGTTTCGCACACCTGCTGTATGCGATGGAGGTTGGAGGCGAAGCAGGCCACGACGATGCGACCCGACGCTTTCTCGAATATGTCTCTGAGCGCGTCTCCGACCACGGCCTCCGAAGGCGTCCGGCCCGGCGTCTCCGCGTTCGTCGAGTCGCCAAGAAGCAAGTCGACGCCCTGTCGACCTACGCGGGCGAAGCCCTCCATGTCGGTGCGACGTCCGTCGATCGGCGTGTGGTCGATCTTGAAGTCACCCGTGTAGAGGACCGTTCCGTCCGGGGTGCGGAGGCACACTGCCAACGCGTCGGGGATGGAATGCGAGACGGCGAGAAACGTGAGCTTGAAGGGACCGATGTTCAACTCGTCGTCGGTGTCCAACGTCCGCAGATCCGCCTCGACCTCGAACTCGTCGAGGCGCCGGCGAGCGATACCCAGGGTCAACGGTGTCCCATAGACCGGCACGTCGACCTCTTTGAGGAACCATCCGAGGGCTCCGACGTGGTCCTCGTGGCCATGCGTCAACACCACCGCCTCGACGGAGTCCGCCCGTTCGGTGACCCAGGAGAAGTCGGGCAGGACGAGGTCCACTCCGAGCATCTCCTCGTTCGGGAACGAGAGCCCCGTGTCGATCACGAGGACACGGCCCTGCGATTCGACCGCGATCATGTTGCGGCCGATCTCGCCGAGACCGCCGAGGAAGACGACCCTTGTGGGATCGCTGGGGGGAGCGGTCAAACGAGCCCTGCGCGCCGGAGAGCGACCCTGATGGCGTCCTCTTCGTCAGGGGTCGGCGGCACCAGCGGGAGCCGGGGCTCCCCGACGTCCAGGCCGATCATGTTCACCGCCGCCTTCACGGGGATCGGACTGGCCGTGAGGCCCATGATCGTGTTGATCAAGGGCAGCATCTCGAGATACGCGGCGCGCGCCTCTGCCGGCCTGTTGTCGTCGCGGAAGGCGAAGACGGACTTGATTTTCTCTCCGACGAGGTGCGAGCACACCGAGATGATCCCTACGGCACCGGCGGCGATGTGTGGCAGCAAGAGACCGTCGTCGCCCGAGATGATCTCGAAGTCATCGTGGCCTGCCTGGTCGAGCTCCACGCGCAGGTTTGCGGTCTCGAGAGCGTCGCCGACCGCGTCCTTCACCGCGACGATGCGATCGTGTGCGGCGAGCTCGACCATCGTCGGACGCTCGACCCTGCGCGCCGTCCGACCGGGGATGTCGTAGATCACTAAAGGCACGTCGCTTGCGTCGGCAACGGCGCGGAAGTGGGCCAGCAATCCGTTCTGCGGTGGCTTCGAGTAGTAGGGGGTCACGACCAGACAGCCGTCGACCCCCAGCCTGGCCGCCTCATTCGTGAGCCCGACGGTCTCAGCCGTGTCGTAGGTGCCGGTGCCGGCTATCACCGTCGCGCGGTCGCCGACCTCTTCGAGGACGTTCTCGAACAACGTGAGCTTCTCGTCGTGGCTGAGAGTCGGAGACTCCCCGGTAGTGCCGGCGATGACGAGACCGTCCGAGCCATGGTCGATCAGATGGGCGGCAAGCGTCCGCGCGCCCTTTACGTCGAGCGAACCGTCTTTCGAAAACGGCGTGACCATCGCCGTGAGGACCTGACCGAACCTCGTCTGGGCCATTGCGAGCCTCCCTGAGTCGTTTTCCCTACCTTGCCATGCCGGGGGTGAAGGGGGCATCTCTGGGGGTTAGTGAATCTGCGGCAGCGGCGGGGTGTCGTCCGGGAGGCGCGTGAAGGTCACCGGATCGGCAAGCCCGCCGTCCAAGGCGTCGAGCGCCGCCCTCATCTCTTCCGCGCTTGCGAAACGGTCGCCCGCAACCCTCTGGGTGGCGAGCCGGATCACGTCGTCGAGCCCCGCCGGGATGCCTTCGGCGACCGTCGAGGGCGCGGGGACGTCCTCTGACAGATGGCTTTCGAGGACGCGGTGAAGCGAATCCCCACCGAACGGAGGACGTCCCACCACCATCTCGAAGAGGACGACGCCGAGAGAGTAGAGGTCGCTCGCCGGCGTGGCCTCTTCTCCCCGGACCCGTTCCGGGGCGACGTAGTGAGCCGAGCCGAGGAACGCACCTGTGGCGGTCAAGCGCGCCGATCCGAGCGCCTGAGCGATCCCGAAGTCGGTCACCTTCACCGTGGTGTCGTGATCTAACACGATATTTGCCGGCTTGACATCGCGATGGATCACTCCCCTATCGTGTGCATGGCCCAGGGCGTCGAGGACCTGACAACAGACGTCGACGGCCCGCTCCACAGCGATGGTGCCGGCGGCCGACAGATACCTCGAGAGATCCGGGCCTGTGAGCAGCTCCATCACGATGAGATGACCGCGCTCGTCCGCTACGTAGTCGTAGATGGACGCGATGTTGGGATGGGACAACATCGCGGCTGAGCGCGCCTCGCGTCGGAAGCGCTCGACGAAGTGAGGGTCCTCCGCCAGCTCCTCACGCAGGACCTTCGCTGCAACGGGTCTTCCGAGACGTTCATCGAGAGCTCGGTGGACGGTGCCCATCCCTCCCACGGCGATCCGTTCCTCCAATACGTAACGGCCGCCGAAGACGTGGTGGGGTCCGGACGATGGCTCGCGTGCATCCGACGGAACCGGCGGGCTCGTGTAGCTCCTGGTGTCGGAAGAGGGATGAGATGCGGGCGGAGCTTCAGAGACCGAAGTGATCTTCGCGTTGGCGATCAGGGAAAGAGCTCGTTCGAGCTGTTTCGGTCGAGTCGTGTAGGACAGTCTGTATACGTTCTGACGCGCATAGACCCCGAGATCGCCGTATCCCAGGATCTTGCCGGCAAACGGACGCCACAACGTGGCGCGATCGATGCTCGTAACGGGCACCGACCACACCCGGGGTCGCAACGTCCCGCTCAGCCCGATGAGCCTTCGGCTCGTCAGGACGTACTGCGTCGTGCGCAACCCGAAGACGGCCCAGGCAAAGCGCATCAGACCCACGAGAGCCACGGCAGCGGCAAGAGGTTCGACAAACGGCGCGGTGCTCTCGAAGACGTCCGGCAAGTAGAGATAGATGCCCGCGGCGAGCGCCAGCATCAGCACGAGGAAGATGAACGGCCCCACGAGTCGGACCCAATGGAGGCGCGTCACGAGACGTACCTGTTCGTCTTCGAGAAGTTGTCGCGAAAGGCGGCTCACAGGACCTCCGTCGACCCGGATAGGTCGAATCCAAGATACTCCCGCGTGTCAGCTTTCGATCGTTATCTCGATGCTTGCGCCACTGGCGCGCTCGGGCAACGTGCCGTCGTACACGGCCACTGAGTTGGCCGCCGGCCCCGTTGCCTCGGGCATCCGTAGCTCGAAACGGATCGTCGTGGTTTGACCGGCCTCGAGGGGGCCGAAGCCGAACCGAACCCCCTCGCCTTGCGCGACAGGCTTCGGCTCTATGTCGACGATCGGTGACGAAACGCCGGCGATCCTGCCGGCCACGATGGGCGTCGGGAAGTCCTCTCCGCCGGCGACCGCAAGCGCAGAGAAGCTCACGAACAACGACTCGATGTCACTTGCAGCGGGGTTCTGCACGGTCACCGACACCGTCTGTACCGATCCGGCCTCCGCCGTGGTGGGAGAGGCGATGGTGACGACCGGTTTCTGCTCACCGATCCCCTGTTCTGAACCACGGAGCTGCGAGACCGCCAGCGCCCCGAAGACAACGATCGCGATGAGCAGGGGCAGTAGAAGACGGGGCAACGAACGGCGTTGCGGGAGCTCGACCGCCACCCTCAGATGTCCAGCAGGTGCTCGAGACCCACCACGAGGCCTTCGAGCGACGACACCTTCTTGATCGCCAATGCGACGCCCGGCATGAACGACGCGCGATCGATTGAGTCATGACGGATGGTCAAGGTCTCGCCTGCGGACCCGAGCACGACCTCCTGATGAGCCACCGACCCCCGGACGCGCAGTGAGTGCACGTGGACGCCCTCCACCTCACCGCCCCGGCTTCCGTCGACCAGCTCTCGTCCGGCAGAGACAGGCCAGGGTTCTGCGCGCGACTTGTTCATCAAATACGCCGTGCGGAGCGCAGTCCCCGAGGGAGCATCGAGCTTCTTCTCGTGATGGCGCTCGACGATCTCGGCCGAGTGGAAATAAGGCGCCGCTTCCGCGGCAAAGCGCATCATCAGCACGGCCCCCAGGGCGAAGTTCGGCGCAACGAACACGTTCGCCCCGGCTTTGCCGGCCCATTCGGATACTTCCTTCAGATCAGTGTCGGACAGACCCGTCGTTCCCACCACGACATGTATGTCGTGATCGAGGCAGAACCGGATGTTGTCCTTGACCGCGTCCGGGGTCGTGAAATCGACGGCCACGTCGGTGCCCGTTTCCACCAGGAGGTCGAGAGGGTCATCCTGGTCTACCTGAGCGCTCAACTCGAGCTCTTCGTCTGCCTCGACGGTCCGGCAGACCTCGGCCCCCATTCGGCCGCGAGATCCCAGGACGCCGACCCTGATCGTCAACGGTCCCTCCCGTGCATCCTCGAGCTCGTCAGGCAGCGTTCTGGTCGAACGCGTCTTCGTCAAATGGTCCGACGACCGTTACCTGGAAGGGCCCGTTGCCGAGAACGTTGTCGGCCACTCGTGCAACATCCGACATCTCGATCGCGTCGTAGCGAGCGATGAGCTCGTCCACCGAGAGGATCTCGCCCGTGGTCAGCTGCTGCTTGCCCAGTCTGCTCATTCGACTGCCGGGATCCTCAGACGACAGCACGAGCGAGCCCCGGACGTGGCCCTTGGCGCGCTCGAACTCGGCTTCGGTGATGCCGTCGCTGGTGATCGAATGGACCTCCTCGCGCACGAGATCCATGACCGTGTGCGCATTCTGCGGGGTCGTGCCCGCGTAGATCGAGAACACGCCGGTGTCGGCGAACAAGGACCGGTAGGAGAAGACGGAGTATGCGAGACCGCGTTTCTCGCGGATCTCCTGGAAGAGGCGTGACGACATGCCGCCTCCCAAGACCGTGTCGAGGACGGTCAAGGCGTGGCGGTCGTCGTGGCCTCTGTGCAACCCCTCGACGCCGGTGACGATATGCGCTTGTTCGGTCGGACGCCTGTGGACGTTCACGCCGGGAGTGGACTTCGGCTTCGTCCCACCGCGCAACGTCTTGCGTCCGCCGCTCATCTCCACTCGGCGGGCCACGCCCTCGACCAGCTGTTCGTGATCGACGTTCCCGGCCGCGGCCACCACGAGGTTCGACGGCGAGTACCGGTCGTGCCAGTACTCCACGACCTCATCGCGCTGCACCGATCCGATCGTCTTGTTGTAACCCAAGACCGGACGCCCCAGAGGGTGTCCATCCCACATCGAGCGGTAGAAGAGGTCGTGCACGAGCTCATCCGGAGCGTCTTCGTGCATGGCTATCTCCTCGAGGATCACCTTGCGCTCCGACTCGAGCTCGGTTGCGTCGACCACCGAGTTCGTCACCATGTCGGACAGGACGTCGAGTGCCATAGATAGGTCCTCGTCGAGAACACGGGCGTAGTAGCACGTGTACTCCTTGCCGGTGAAGGCGTTCACGTCGCCGCCGACCGCATCGAACGAGTCGGCGATGTCCTTGGCGCTTCGAGTAGGCGTCCCCTTGAAGAGGAGGTGCTCGAGGAAGTGCGAGGTCCCGGCGATGGCGTCGGGCTCGTCGCGCGAGCCGACGTCGAACCAGAAGCCGACCGAAACAGATCGCACCTCACTCATGCTCTCGCTCACGACCGTCAGGCCGGAATCCAGCGTCGTCCGATCGAACTTCGTCATGTGTACTCCTTCGAGAGCGGGCCGTGAGGGCGAGCGATCAACCCTCCGAGCCGCCACCCTCGTACCTGGGAGCGCGCTCGCGCGAGGGACCCGAGGAACTTCCGCTCTCGCGAGGACGGCCTCCTCCTTCGCGCGGTCGGCCCCTTCCGCCGTCCCGACCCCGGCCCCCGCCGTCGCGGCGCGGGCCTCGATCGCGACCCCCGCCACCACCGGCGGCGGCAGCGCGTGCCTCCTCGAGAGTCTTGCCCTGAGCGACCTGGCGGTCGAGCCACGCGACGGGGGTCAGCCCAACGCGGCCGGTCGGATCAACCTCGGTCACCTCGACCTCGATCTGGTCGCCAACGTTCACCGCGTCCTCGACGCGCTCGATCCGACCTTCTCCGAGCTTCGAGATGTGCACCAGGCCGTCGCGGCCCTGCGCGATGTTGACGAACGCCCCAAACGGCATTGCCTTTACGACCGAGCCGAGGATGCGCTCCCCGACCTCCGGCATGCGCGGGTTGGCCGTCTCGGTGATCATCTTTGCCGCCTGGTCCGCCGAGGCCTGGTCGAGCGATCCGATGCGGATCGTCCCGTCCTCGTCGATGTCGACCTCGACGCCGGTGGCCGCCGTGATGGCGTTGATGTTCTTGCCCTTCGGCCCGATGACCTCACCGATCTTGTCGACCGGCACCTTGACGACGGTCACCCGCGGTGCGCGCTCGGCAAGCTCCGGCCTCGGAGCATCCAGGGCCTTGTTCATCTCAGAGATGATGTGAAGACGAGCCTTCTTGGCCTGCATGAGCGCATCCCGCAACACCTCGGCCGGGATCCCGGAGATCTTGGTGTCCAACTGAAGAGCAGTGACGACGGACTCGGTTCCGGCGACTTTGAAGTCCATGTCGCCGAAAGCATCCTCGTCTCCAAGGATGTCGGTGAGCGTCACGAAGTTGCCGTTCTCTGCGATCAGCCCCATGGCCACACCGCCGACGTGCTTGCCGCCGCGCAGAGGCACACCCGCGTCCATGAGCGACAGCGAGGAACCGCAGACGCTGGCCATCGAAGTCGAGCCGTTTGACGACAGGATCTCCGAGACGACGCGGATCGCGTAGGGGAAGTCCTCCTTCGAGGGGATGACCGGCAGGATCGCCTTCTCCGAAAGCGCCCCGTGACCGATCTCACGACGCTTCGGCCCCCGCATGAACCCGGCCTCACCGGTCGAGTACGGCGGGAAGTTGTAGTGGTGCATGTAGTGCTTGGACTCGTCGGGAGAGAGATCGTCGATCATCTGCTCCATCCGCTGCATGCCGAGCGTCGCGAGCGAGAGGCCCTGGGTCTCACCCCGGGTGAAGAGCCCCGAGCCGTGGACCCTGGGGATGACGCCGACCTGGGCCCAGATCGGGCGTACCTCGTCGGACTTACGGCCGTCGAGTCGGACGTTCTCTTCGATGATCCTCTGGCGCACGACCTTCTTGGTGAGCGAGCGGATGGCGGCCGAGGCCTGGCGCTCGATACCTGCAAGCTCCTCGGCGTTGTTGGCAATGAACTCGCTTTCGATCTGCGCGAGCCGTGCCCGGCGCTCTTTCTTGTCCGTGATGGAGGTCGCCTGCTTCAAATCGTTCTCCAGCGCCCCACGGACCCTCTCCGCGATCTCGTCGGTGTAGTCGACGAACAAGGGGTAGTCGGGGTTCTCGCCCGAGATCGTTCCCTTGGGCTTACCCGCGATCTCTACGAGCTCGTTCTGGAGGGCGATGACCTCGGCGATCGGTCCCTTGGAGAACTCGATCCCGTCGGCCAGCAGCTCCTCGTCGGGTGCTTGCGCCCCCTCTTCGATCAGATCGAAGACCTCTTCGGAACCCCCGGCCTCGATCATCATGATGTCGACGACGCCCTGGTCGTTGACCCTGCCCGCTACTACCAGCTCGATCGTTGCGTGGCTCTGCTCCTCGAAGGTCGGGTTCGTTACCCACACACCCTCGACGTGCGACACGCGGACGGCTCCGACCGGGCCCTGAAAGGGGATGTCTGAGACGGCCAGAGCCGCGGAGGCGGCGTTGAGCGAAAGGATGTCCATCGGGTTCTCGTCGTCGACCGCAAGAGCGGTAACGACACAGTGGACCTCGTGACGGAAACCGTCGGGGAACGACGGCCGGATCGGACGGTCGATCAGGCGCGCGTTGAGGATCGCCTTCTCGGACGCCCGCCCCTCGCGGCGGAAGAAGCTTCCCGGGATCTTGCCCGCGGCGTACATACGTTCCTCGACGTCGACGGTGAGGGGGAAGAAGTCCGCGTCACCCCTGGGGGCCGACGAGGTTGCGGCAGCGAGCACCGTGGTATCGCCCACCGACGCGAGAACTGCGCCGTTGGCTTGTCCGGCCACGCGTCCTGTTTCGATTCTGACTACTTGATCGCCGATCTTTCGTTCGACGGTGATGCCTTCCGGCTTCATCTAGATGTCCCTCCTTGGGATCTCGCGCGCGAGATATCGCGCCGTTCCTGAGGGGGCTCCGCCGAGTCGATTCTCAGTGGACAGTCCGCCGCACTTGCAAACGGGCTCTCAACTGATAACCGACCGGTGACGCCATCCGGGCGTCGCTGGGGTGCCCCTGTAAATCAGACTTTTGTCCTAGGGCCCTCCTCCTCTGCTGTGTTTAGCGTCGCAGACCAAGCTTCGCGATGATCGCCCTGTAGCGCTCGATGTCCTCACGCTGGAGGTAGTCCAGCAGCCGTCGGCGCCGCCCCACCATCCGCAGCAGGCCGCGACGGGAGTGGTGGTCCTTCTTGTGGGTCTTGAGGTGCTCGGTGAGCTCGGCGATGCGCGTCGAGAGAAGAGCGATCTGCACCTCGGGGGATCCGGTGTCGCCGTCGCCCCGAGCGTGCTCGGAGATCACGTTCTGCTTCTTTTCGCCTACGAGGGCCATATATGTAGTGGTGCTCCTTGATCCTTGAAATCGGGCCCGCGAGATGGTCCCGGACTCTGCCGGGCGCGAAAAACTCAGCCCAACGAGCACTCATCGTAGCAGGTAGACCCCCTCTACGCACTCTTACGTATTGGTCCTAGCCCCCGATATGACTAGGTTTTTTACCAGTAGGCGAGTCGGAAGAGAGGGGAGACGATGACTAAGTTGGGATCGGGGACGGGATCAAGGACGAGTCTGTTTTTGGCGGGACTGGTGGCGGGAGCGCTTCTTTTCGCAATAGCACCCGTGGGCGCGCATCACAACGACGCGAAGCTGAAGGACCGCCTGTCCGTACTGGAGAACAAGGTGCAGAAGCTGACCAAGAAGACCTCGGCGCTGAGCGCCTCGGGCAATCAGTACAACGGGTTCGTGCACGCCCGCTACGTCTGGGCGAATGCCAATTGGGGCTGCACCAACGGCGAGAACGCCCTATGGATGGCAGACCCAGAATTCGAGGGTGACGTCATGCTCGGTTGCCCGGGGACCCCTTCCGCAGCAGCGGCCGCCAGTCGACGAAGTGTTCTGCGCCGCTAGCAAAGCAACGATCAAGAGGTCAAGCGACGGGCGTCCTCTACATCTCGAGCGATCTGCGCGGTCAGCTCGTCGACCGAGTCGAACTTCAGCTCGTCCCTCAACCGTTGGTGGAACTCGATCCGTATCGGTTGGTCGTAGAGGTCCCCCGAGAAGTCGATCAGGTAAGCCTCTACCCTGACCGGGGTCGTGCCGGGCTGGCCGCCGAAGGTGGGGTTGACCCCCACGCTGATCGCCGCCGGCCACCACTCGGAACCAACCCGAGCGCGCCCCGCGTAGATCCCCCGGGGCGGGTGCGCGAATCCGTCCGGCACGGCGAGGTTGGCCGTGGGCCACCCGAGCCCGGTCCCTCGCCCGTCGCCCTTCTTGACGACACCATCCATGTCGAAAGGCCGACCCAGCAAAGAGCGAACCAACGCGAGATCGCCGTCGGCGAGCGCGCGCCTGACCCGGGTAGAGGAGGCGGGCTCTTCTTCCACCTGGCTCAGTTCGAGCGGGACCACCGAGAAACCCAGCTCGACGCCCAGCCGCCCGAGCAGATCTACGTCGCCCGCGGCTTTGTGTCCGAAACGCCAGCCGGACCCGACCAGCACCGCCCCAGCTTCGAGCCCCTCGACGAGCACCCTGCGTACGAACTCCTGCGGGGTCCATCGCGACAGCGTCTCGTCGAACTCGAGGACCACCAGCTGATCGATGCCGGTTTGCTGGATTAGCTCGACCTTTCTCTCCGGCGTCGCCAGCTGGGGCGGCTCCTTGTCCGGCCGGAGAGTGGCGGCGGGGTGGCGATCCCAGGTGAGGACGGTCGCCACGAGGTCGTCCTTTCGAGCGTGTTCGAGCGTCCGGCCGATGAGCGCCCGGTGACCGATATGGACCCCATCGAAGGTCCCGATGGCGACGGCGGCCGGCCCGGCTGCCTCCTTCAGGGAATCTCGTCCGACGATGGTCTTCACGAGGCAAGGACCCGGTCGGCAACCAATGAGCCAGCCTTACGGATATAGACCCCCAAGAGCCGTTGGTTGGAGAAGACGGCCACGTTCTCGCCCTCTTTGACCTCGACGTCGAACTCCTCGATGGGAAGAGCCCGCCCGTGCGACACGGCAGCAGCCGCGGCCTCGTCGATGTCCACTCGCTGAAGATCGCGCACGGCTTCTCCGAGCGGTCTCAGCGCGTCCTGGTCGACGATCTCTAGATCCAAGGCGTCGTCTTCGAGGAACCCGCCGGCTGCCGTTCTCCGCAGGGAGACCAAATGCCCACCGCACCCGAGCGCCTCGCCTATGTCGTGGACCAGTGTCCTTATGTACGTCCCGCCCGAGCACACGACGTCGAATGACACCTCGTGTCGGTCCATGTCGACGTCCTTGGTCTGCAGCTCGTAGATCGTGACCGTCCGAGCCGGACGCTCGACATCTTCCCCACGACGGGCCTTCTTGTAGAGCCTCTCGCCGCCGACCTTGACCGCCGAGACCATCGGCGGCACCTGATCGATCGTCCCGACGAACTGGCTCACCGCGGCCTCGAGCTCGCGCTCGGTGAAGGCGGGCTGACGCCGACTCAGCACCTCTCCGGAGGCGTCCTGAGTCGATGTCGTCACGCCGAAGCGAGCCCGGGCCAGATAACGCTTCGGCGCGGACTGGGTGAATGCGAGCAACCTCGTGGCGCGGCCGACGCCCAAGACGAGAACGCCCGTCGCGTCTGGATCGAGCGTGCCTGCGTGACCGACCTTCTTCGTCCGCAGTCGTTTTCGCACCGCATCGACTACGTCGTGCGAGGTCATCCCAGCGGGCTTGTCCACAACCAAGACCCCCTCGGGAGAGCTCGGCGTCACCGTCTCAGTGCGCCGCGGATTACCTCCACCGCGTCCTCGACCCCGTTGGCAGTGAACCCTGCTGCGAGCTCGTGCCCGCCTCCACCCTGGGCCCGTGCGATCTCGCCCACGCTGACCGGGCCGCGCGATCTCAGACTGACCCGATAGCGACCGTCACTCTGTTCCTTGAACATCGCTGCTACGTCCGCGGCCCGCGTTGCCCTAAGCAGATCGATGAGCTTCTCGGTCTCGTCCATCTGGACACCGGTCTCGGCCAGGTCCCGTTGCGTGACCCAGGCGTACACGAAACGATCTTCTTCGAAAAGCGTGGCGCGCTCGAGCATGCGCCCGAGGAGCTTCAGATAACCAAAGGGTGACGAGTCGAACACCTCCGAGGCGATCTCCGGCGCGGGTACCCCGTAAGCGAGAAGATCGGCGGCCAGTCGCAGCGTGTCCGGAGTCGAGTTCGAGTACTGGAAACGCCCGGTATCGGTCACGATGCCGGTGTAGAGACAGGTCGCGATCTCGCGATCGAGCTCCACCCCCGCGTCGAGGAGCAGGTAGGCGGCGAGCTCCGCAGTCGATGAAGCCGTCGTCACCACGACATTGAGGGTGCCGAAGTTCTCGTTGCCGGGATGGTGGTCGACGTTGATGACCGTCGTTGCCTCTTTGGCGGCCCCCTCGAGATCTCCCAGCCGGTCGGCCGCCCCGCAATCGAGTGCGAGGAAGGTCGTCGGACTAGGGATGTCCCCCGGTGGCACGAGCGCGTCCGTTCCCGGCAGGAAGCGGTACGAGAAAGGGACCTTTACGTCCGTCGTGCCCCACGTCGGCCACGCTTTCTTTCCGAGCTGCTGCAGACCCAGCGAGCACGCGAGTAACGAGCCCAACGCATCCCCATCGGGGTTCACATGACATGCGATGACGATCTCGTCCGCGGCCTTGAGGGCCGCCACGGCGGCATCCCAGTCCTTTGCTTCGTACCTCATGTCTCTTCTCCGTCGGGTGTCTGTCCGTCGTGAGGGTAGTCGGCGGATACGTCATCTTCCGCTGCGGAAGGGTGCTCTTGCTCGATCCGGTGCAACAAGGACTCGAGTCTCTCGGCCTCCGCGGCCCCCGTGTCGAGCTCGAAGTTCAGCTCGGGCAGGTATTTCATCCGCATCTGGCGTCCCAGCTCACCGCGCAAGAAGGGGGCCGCGCTCTTCAAGCCTTTCATCGTCTCCGCCTGCTCCTCCTCGGACCCCAGCACGCTCACGAACACGCGTCCATGCTGGAGATCCGGCGAGATCCTCACGGCCGTCACCGTCGCGAAACCGATCCTCGGGTCCTTGAGATCGTGGATGAGCTCGCCGAGGACCTGCTTGGCGAGGCGCTGGACGCGATTGAGACGACCGCTCACAGGTCTTCCATCGCGACGACCTCGATCGTCCGGTCCACGATCTCGGCACCGTCCAGAGCAGCGCGCCCGACGACCTTCTCGGCCTCCTGAAGGAGCTTGCGACACCCATCGATCGACCCGCTCACGCAGCTCACGCCCAGAGCGGCCCGCTGCCACAGGTTCTGGTGATCGACCTCGGATATCGAGACGTTCAGCTTGTTACGAACGCGGTCGACCACGGGGCGCAGGACCTGACGCTTCGCTTTGAGCGATCCGCTGTGGGGGATGAAGATCTCGAACCGAGCCATTCCGACGAACATGAGTTCCATTCTCTGCGACTCGTCGTCTATGAGACAGGGGGGAGCTGCGGCTAGGAGCGCGCTACCTCTTCGGTTTGGTAGGCCTGGATCACGTCGCCCTCTTTGACGTCTTGATAACCCTCGATGCCGATCCCGCACTCGAAGCCGGCTGCGACCTCGCGCACGTCGTCCTTGAACCGACGGAGCGATCCCACGTTTCCTTCGTAGATCACGACCCCGTCGCGCACGAGACGGACCCGTGCGTTCCTGCGGATGAGGCCGTCGGTGACCATGCAACCCGCGACCACCCCGATGCGGGGGACGCGGAAGGTCGCTCGTACCTCTGCCTGACCGAGAGTGACCTCGCGGGTCTCGGGACCGAGGAGACCGCGCGCAGCGTTCTCGATGTCCTGGATCGCCTGATAGATGACCCGGTAGGTGCGGATGTCGACCTTGTTCTCCTCGGCGAGGCCCTTGGCCTGTCCGGTGGGAACCACGTTGAAGCCGATGACGATCGCATTCGACGCCTGCGCGAGCGTGATGTCGTTCTCGGTGATCGCGCCAACCCCGCTACGCAACACATTGAGTCGGACCAGCGACTGATCCAACTTGTTCAACTGGTCCTCGAGCGCCTCGGCCGACCCCTGCATGTCCGACTTGGCCACGAGGTTGAGCTCGGGGATGTCGCCTTCCTGGGTCTGGATGAGGAGGTCCGCCAGCGTTGCGCCGCGCTGTTGGACAAGGTCGGCTGCACGGCGATGCTGGTCTCGCTCGGAGGAGACCCTCTTCGCCTGCTTCTCGTCCTCGACCACCCGGAACTCGTCGCCGGCCTCCGGTATGTCCTGCCAGCCGAGCACCTGGACCGGCTGACCCGGTCCCGCGCTCTTGATCTTCTTGCCGTGCTCGTCGAGCATCGCCCGAACGCGTCCCCACGCAGTGCCCGCAAGGAGCGCATCGCCCTGGGAGAGCGTGCCCCTCTTGACGAGCAGGGTTGAGACGGGGCCACGACCTTTGTCGAGATGGGCCTCGATGACGTGACCGCTGGCGGACGTGTCGGGATTCGCCTTGAGGTCAAGGTGGACGTCGGTGGTTAGCAGGATCATCTCGAGCAGCTGGTCGAGGTTCGTCCGTTGCTTGGCCGAGACGTCGACAAAGATCGTGTCGCCACCCCATTCCTCGGGAAGAAGACCCCGGTCCGACAACTGCTGCCGCACGCGCGCCGGGTCGGCCTCGGGACGATCGATCTTGTTGACGGCGACTATGACGGGCACGTCTGCAGCCTTCGCGTGATCGATGGCCTCGAGCGTCTGGGGCATCACGCCGTCGTCTGCCGCAACGACGAGGATCGCCACGTCGGTGACCTGAGCACCTCGGGCGCGCATGGCCGTGAAGGCCTCGTGACCGGGAGTGTCGATGAACGTGACCTCGCGACCGTCGTGGGCCACGCGGTAGGCGCCGATGTGCTGGGTGATGCCGCCCGCCTCACCCCCGGCGACGTTCGTCTGACGGATCGCGTCGAGGATGGAGGTCTTGCCGTGGTCGACGTGGCCCATGACCGTAACGACCGGAGGACGGGGCACGGTGTGACCTTCGTCGGCGGCTTCGTCGGCGGCGAACTGCTCCTCGGCCTCTTCGTCGGCGGGGTCCACGACCTCGACGTCGACGCCCAGCTCGTCGGCCACGAGCAGGACCGCGTCGTCGCTCAACGACTGCGTCACGGTCACCATCTCGCCCAGCCCCAACAGGACCTTGACGATCTCGGCCGGGGACCGGTCGATCTTCGCGGCGAACTCCTGAGCGGTCACGCCGCGGTGGACGTGGATGGCAGCGGAGGCAGGCTCGGGCTCGGGCGCTTCGACGGCTACGGGTGCAGCCACCTCCGAGGGTGGCGCTTCCGCTGCGGGCGCCGCCTCCGCTGCGGGCGCGGCCTCCGCTGCTGCAGCAGCGGGCTCGTCCGGCTCGGGTTCGGGTTCGGGCGCGGGGGCCGCCTTCTTGGTCGTCTTCTTGGTGGCCGGAGCGGAGGTCTTCTTGGACGCAGGCTTCTTGGGAGGGGGCGCGGGCTCGGGAGCGGCCCCGTTGCCGAGATCGCTTCGGAGCCGATCCGCAATCGTCTCGTCGATCGTCGACGAGTGGCTCTTGACGGGGTTGCCGATCTTGTCGAGGTGCGCCAGGACCTCCTTGGAGGTGAGGCCCAGCTCTTTAGCTACCTCGTGCACCCTGGGTTTCGCCATGCTTCCCTTCGTCTTCGCGATCGTCGAGACGATCGCTGTCTATTTTGTCTTCGGCCCCCGCCAAAGAGGCTCCAGACGGGCGTTTGGGGTCGGTCATCCATTGTAGTGGGCGCCGCTGCTCGCCCCGGTGGGAGGAGCCGGGGGACCTGCTCAGGACGAGGGCGACTCGGCCCCCGCCGGGCTCGCATCGCCCGACCCCTCGCCCGTAGCCCCTTCGGGCTCGGGCTCCGCGTCCTTTCTCACCTGTGACTCTGACTTGATGTCCACCCTGAGGCCGGTCAAGCGAGCGGCGAGGCGAGCGTTCTGTCCCTCTTTTCCGATGGCAAGCGACAGCTGGTAGTCGGGAACGATCACCAGGGCGGTCTGGTCCCCGTCCTCGAGGACGACTTCCTTCACTTTGGCCGGCGAGAGCGCGTTCGCAACGAAGTCCTTGACGCTGTCGGTCCACTTGATGATGTCGATCTTCTCGCCGCGGAGCTCGTTCATGACCATTCGCACGCGCGACCCCTTGGAGCCGACGCAGGCGCCGACCGGATCGACGTTGTTGTCGTTCGACACGACGGCGATCTTCGATCGGTGCCCCGGCTCACGGGCCACGGCCTTGATCTCGACGATCCCGTCGAGGATCTCCGGGACCTCCAGCTCGAAGAGCCGCTTGATGAGGCCCGGGTGGGTGCGCGACACGATGATCTGGGGGCCCCGGGCGGACTTGCGCACCTCGACGATGTAAGCCTTGAGTCGCATGCCGTGCTCGTAGCGCTCGTGAGGGATCTGCTCCGAGGGCGGCATCAAGGCCTCGGTCTTCCCGAGGTCGAGGATCGTGTAGCGGTGGTCCTGCTGCTCGACGATGCCCGTGACGATGTCGCCCTCGCGACCGGAGTACTCACCGAAGGTGATGTCTCGCTCGGCCTCCCGCAGCCGCTGCAGGATGACCTGCTTGGCGGTCTGCGCGGCGATGCGGCCGAACCCCGCGGGGGTGTCCTCCCACTCCTTGAGGACCTTGACCTCCTCGGTCTCCGGATCGATCTCCACGTCCTGCGCGTAGACCGCTACCTCGCCGGTCTCGTTGTCGATCGTGGCCCGCGCCGAGCGCGTCTCGTCGGCGTTGATCACTCGCAGATACGCGGAGGCAAGAGCGCGCTCGATAGCTTCGAGAAGCGTCTCGAAAGCGATCCCTCGCTCGCGCTCCAGTTCCCGCAGTGAATCGAGAGGGATGTTCATGGCCCTACCCTCGCTTCCATTCGAAAACAGTCCTTGCCGACTTGATGGCCTCGTAAGGAACTCGCACCTCGTCGTCGTCCACCTTTAGGACTACCCCGTCGTCGTCCGCTCCGGCTATCTCCCCGTCGATTCGGTTGCTGTTGCCGACCACCTGAGACGTGGTCTTGACCACCGCCGACCGGCCCACCGACAGCTTGAAATGCTCGCTCGACTTCAGCGACCGCTCGAGTCCCGGGGTCGAGACCTCGAGCGTGTAACGGCCGGGGATCGGGTCCTTGAGATCCAACCCTCGCGAGATCTCCTCCGAGACGTCGGCGACGGTATCCAGGTCGACGCCGCCCTCGGCGTCCACGAACACCCGGAGCACGGCTTGACCGGGTTGACCCGCCATCTCCACATCCCAGAGGCGGAGGGACCGCCTCCGAGTGACCGCCTGCGCGAGGTCCTTGACCTCGTCCAGAGCACCCATCCCGACCCCTCCTCAACAATGAAGCCCCTCATCGAGGGGCTTCCGGTCAAAATCTTCCGTTTACGTGCTTGCTCCCACCCGCTCGAAAAGACAAATGCCCTGCTCAGAGCGGGTTTCTGAGTTTAGCATAGGCCCGGGCCGGGCCCGACCCCGGGCGGCCGGGCGGGCCGGTCGATTAACTCAACGGCGTGGCGTCCGCGGGGGCCGACTCGAGCATGAAAGTGACGCGCCCGAGGCTCAGGTTCGCCCCACTCGAGGTCCAGGCAGACTCCACGACGAAGCTCACGGTGGTTTCTCCTGAGAGTCCTCCTGCGGACGGCTCATAAAAGCGGCAGGCATCGTCCGAGCGATCCGTTGCGTCGACGGTCTCGCCGCTAGACGTCGGCGATCCATCGGTGTTAATGATCCGCTCATAGCGAAGATGCTCAATGAGGTGGGTCGTGCTCGCGTCGTAGCAGATCTCGATTCCGGCCATCCTCAGCTCCTTGCCGTATGCCGCCAGCGGGAGGTCCGGGACGATGAAGTGGGTTGCGTTCCCGCTGGTCGAGGTCGAGGTGAACGTCGTCTCGTCCACGTCCGGCGAGGAGGTCATCGAGCCCGAGCCCACATTGCTGGCCCACCCGCTCACGTCGCCCTGCACCAGCCAGATCCCCTCTCCCGCCCGCTCGACGAAGTCCGCCGCGTCCTTGCCGTCGAGCGTCTCGGCATCGATCGAGTCGGTCGTCTTCACGAAGTCCGTCGAGTCGAGCCCGTCGAGCTTCTCCGAATCCGCCGCGGTGTCCCCAATCCCCAGGAAGTCGAGCGAGTCGAGACCGTCGAGCTTGTTTGCGTTCGGGGCTTTCTTGATGATGTCGTTCGGGAGCCGGCCGGTCTTCGGGCTCGTCGCCACGAGCTTGCCCCGTCTCTTCTTCCTCGACGCCTTGGACGCCACGGCGTGGAGCCCGTCGACCTTGTCCGAGTTGTGGGCGAACATGGCGTGCACGCCGTGGGCAATGGCCGGCGCGTTGGCGGTGATCGCTGCCGCCACGACCGCGACCGCCACGGTCGCGGCGTTCCTGCGAAAGCTCGGTTTCATTTTTGGGCTCCCCCTTAGCTCGCCGCTCAACAACGAGTCACTTCGTCCAGTCGATTTTGTTACATAGCCCTCGATATCGGCAAGGGGTTGACCTACTTGAGTCGGAAGCCCCTGCCCCCGGCGGGAGACGCGACACCCGAACGGGTATGTTGGGTCGATGGCCAAGAAAGCTCGCAGGCGCCGCAGCAGGCGCAAGAACAAGTCGAATCACGGCAAGCGCCCCAACGCCGGCCGTCGCTAGCTTTACCGCCTAGCGGGCCCCCCGCCCATAAGGCTCTAACCAAGCCCCAGCCCTCACCCATATAGGGCTGCAAAGCCCCTGTTCGCCTCCCCGCTTCTCATATAGCTTGACCTCCTTCGGAGAGTCTTCAAGGGAGGCATGGCGTGATCAAGAACCAGATCAAGGGGACGGTCAACCAGATGGTGCTCTGTCAGGTTGACCAGGGGCAGACGATCTACTGCGAGGCCGGCAAGTTCCTGTGGAAGACCGCGAACGTGGGTCTGGAGACCCGTTTCACGACTCCGGGCCAGGAGGCCGCCAACCAGGGAAAGGGCCTGCTCGGCAAAGCGCTCTCGACCGCGGTCGAGGTCGGAAAGCGCCAGCTCGCGGGCGAGTCACTCGCCTTCCAGTACTTCACCCCCTCCGGCGGATCTGGCCTTGTGTCGTTCGCGGGCACCCTTCCGGGTGAGATGCGCGAGCTCCAGCTCGACGGCAGTCGTACCTGGTTCGCCGAGAAGGACGCCTTCATCGCGGCCGAGAGCTCCGTACACTTCGACATCCAGTTCGCGGGGCTGAGCACCGGGCGCCGAGGCGGCGAAGGTTTCGTGCTCGAGAAGTTCACGGGGACCGGATCGTTGTTCATCGCCGGAGCCGGCAACTTCATCGACGTCAACCCCGCGCAGTACGGGGGCAAGATCCAGGTCGACACCGGCTGCATCGTTGCGTGGGACGACCGCATCAGGTACGGCGTCGAGCACATCGGGAAGTTCGACATGCAGGGAGCCAAGACCGCCATGTTCGGAGGCGAGAGCTTCTCGCTGGCGACGCTCGAGGGCGACGGGGAGGTCATCCTGCAGTCGGTCTCGATGGTTGCGCTTGCCCGCACGCTCATGGGAGCCGCCGGCCAGGCCTCGACCGAGGGAACGGCCGGTTCGATCCGAGGCATCCTCGGAGGCGGCACCGACTAACGACGTTCTTTGTCCCCCATCGTTCGCTCAGCGACGCATCTGGGACAAAGAACGAGGGCGGTCAACAGCGCACCACCGTCGACGGTGACTCTCGCAGCGCAGAGCGGGACGAGATTCGCACCCGGGAGTGGGACTAGTTCTGCGGAGGGGTTCCGATGCCCATGAGCTGCTGGCGTCGGCCGGCGCCCTTGACCACGACCGGCTTGCCGCCGTCCTCGTCGCCGCCCTCGGCGCGGATCTCTGCGGCCATGCGCTCGGCCTCCTCGAGCAGGGACTCGACCAGCTTGTCGTGAGGCACCCACCCGATCTGCTTGCCCTTCGAGAACAGCAGCCCGCGGCCCGGGCCGGCCGCGATCCCGATGTCTGCGTCGCGGGCCTCCCCGGGGCCGTTCACCTCGCACCCCATGACCGCGATCTGCATGGGGGGGAGATCCATCTTCTCGATCGCCTGCTCGACCTCGTTGGCCAGTGCGAAGACATCCAACTCGGCGCGCCCGCAAGACGGACACGCGACGAGGTCGTAGGAGTCGTCGCGCAAACCGAGCCAGTTGAGGATCTGCTTGCCGAGCTTGACCTCCTCGACGGGGTCGGCCGTCAGAGACACCCGGATCGTGTCCCCGATGCCCTCGGCCAGCAACGTCCCGATGCCGATCGAGGACTTCACGATCCCCTGTTTCGGGGGGCCGGCCTCGGTCACGCCGAGATGGAGCGGGACGTCGGTCTTGTCCGCGAGCAAGCGGTACGCGGCGATCATCTCGACCACGTTCTGATGCTTGACCGAGACCTTGATGTCCTTGAATCCGTGCTGTTCGAGCAGGCCGATCTCGTAGAGCGCGCTCTTGACGAGCGCCTCTGCGGTGGGCCTTCCGTATTTGGCTATCAGTTTCTTGTCGAGGGAGCCCGCGTTGACGCCGATGCGGATCGGGATTCCTCGATCCTTGGCCCCCTGAGCGACGTCCTTGATGTGCTGCGGATTGCGCATGTTCCCGGGGTTGATGCGAAGACCGTGAACGCCGGCCTCCAGCGCCATCATCGCGAGACGGACCGAGAAGTGGATGTCGGCGACGATCGGCACGCCGCCCTCCTGAACGATCGTCGGCAACGCCTTGGCGTCTCCCTCGTGCGGCACGGCGACGCGCACGATGTCGGCCCCCTGCGTCGCCAGCTCGTGCACCTGGATGAGGGTCGCCTGCACGTCGTCGGTCTTGGTGACCGTCATCGACTGGATCGAGATCGGCGCGCCGCCGCCGACCGGGACACGGCCGACGTAGATGCGTCTGGTCCTGCGGCGTTCGAACATCAGAAGGGGATGTCCACCGGTCGCGCGATGTCGAGATACAGCACCGCGAAGAACAGCAGGACAAAGAAGGAGATGACTGCGGCCGCGACCGGGATGAGCTTGCGGATGTCCACGGTCCTGCCGGTGATGGCCTCGTAGGCCACGACCGCGAGGTGCCCGCCGTCCAAGGGCGGAAGCGGCATGAGGTTCAGGATGCCGACGAAGATCGTAAAGAACACGATGAGCATGATGAGCTCGAGGTACCGGCCACTTTCGACGCTCTGGCCGGCGATCCGGCCCGCCCCGACGACGCCGATGGGATCCTCTGCCGTTCTTTCCTCACCGCCAAGTGCTGCAAAGAGATCTCCGTTGAAGATCGGCGTGAAGATCTTGGGGATTCCCTGGGTTATCGAATCACGGCTGATCTGCCACACCAGGCTGCCGGACTTCCCCACGGCAGCCGGCAGCGAGTAGGTCTCGTAGATGTCCGGCTCGATGCCCATGAATCCGCGTAGTTCCTCACCGGGCCGGGGTGCGCGCAACTCTTCATCGGCGGCGGCCGAGGCCACGGGCCCCGCTTCGTCGAAGAGCGCCCGGCCGATCGTCGCCTCGACGTCGACCCTGTCGCCGTCCCGCTCGACCGTGAAAACGACATCCTCCGCAGGATGCTCCTGGATGAACGAGCTCACCTCCGCCCACTCCTGCACTTCGTCCCCATCGACGGCAACGATTACGTCACCGGGCTCTAATCCAGCCTCGCTCGCCGCGCTTTGCTCGCTGATTGCAGCGATCTCCCGGGAGGGGGCGTCGGCCGGGAACCCGATGGTCATGGCAGTGATGAGCAAGACGATGAACGCGATGACGAAATGAGTTGCAGAACCGGCCACGAGCACGAGCGCCCGCTGCCAACGCGGCTTGTTCCCATAAGCCCGCGGCTGATCCTCGGGCGGAACGGTCTCGTAGGGGTTCATCCCCACGATCTTCACGAACCCTCCAGCGGGGATGGCCTTGATGCCGTACTCGGTCTCGCCCCGCTTGAAGGACCACAGCGTCGGGCCGAATCCGACGAAGAACTGCGGGGCCTTGAAGTTGAACAGCTTGGCCATGAGCAAGTGACCGGACTCGTGGATCATCACGACGAGCAGGATGGAAACGATGAAGATGATGATCCCGAAGCTCACGTTGTCCTTCCCACGGCTTGTTGGGCGCCCCGGCGTATCCTGTCGATGACCCCTCGGGCATGCTCCCTGGCCCAAGAATCACCCTCCAACACGACCTCTTGATTCCCCGCGGGGATCGGCTCGTGGGACCCCAGCGCCTTCTCGACAACCCGCGTTATGTCCGAGAACCCGATGCGTCCGTCGAGAAAGGCGCGCACGGCCTCCTCGTTCGCGGCGTTGAGCACCGCCGGAGCGGTGCCGCCGGCGCGGCCGGCCGCGTAGGCCATCCCGACGGCGGGGAACCGCTCGTTATCCAAGGGCTCGAACTCGAGCCTGCCGACATCCGCGAGATCCGGCGGGGCGACGGGGCCTTCGACGGCTTGCGTCCCCAGCAAGGCCGCCTGAATGGGAAGGCGCATGTCGGCGCGCGCCGCCTGCATGAGCACCGATCCGTCGCGCAAGGTCACCATCCCGTGGACCACGCTCTGCGGGTGGACCAGCACGTCGATCCGATCGAAGTCGAAGCCGAACAAGAAGTGAGCTTCGAGGACCTCGAGGCCTTTGTTCATCAGCGTTGCGGAGTCGATCGTGATCTTGGGTCCCATCGACCAGGTCGGGTGCGCGAGAGCCTCCTCCTTCGTCGCGTCCTCGACGTTGGAGCGCGTGCGGAACGGCCCCCCCGAGGCCGTCAGACAGATGCGCTCTACGGCGTCGGGTGCGAGGTTCTTCAGACATTGGGCGATTGCGGCGTGCTCCGAATCGACCGCGACGATCCGGCCCCCGCCTCTCTCCGCGGCGGCGAGACAGGCCTCGCCTCCGGCCACGAGGCTCTCCTTGTTGGCAAGCGCCAGCACCTTGCCGTTCTCGAGAGCGGCTATGGACGCCTTGAGACCCGCGGCGCCGACGACCGCGTTCAGGACTACGTCGGCCTCGTCCAGAGCGGCGAGTCTCTCGGCCGCCTCGGTCCCGAGACCCGTATGGGTCACTCCGAGACGAGCCGCCTGCTCTTCCAGGGCTCGGGAATCGCGCCCGGCCACCAGCCCGACGACTCGCAGGTCGCCGCGATGGCGCTCGACTACATCGAGGGCCTGGCGTCCGACTGACCCCGTTGAGCCCAGGATGACGACCCGACGGGGATGGCTTGAGGTCACAGAATTATTGTCACACGCCCCCTCCGCTACCCCTCGTCGCCGAGTGAAGGGCTCGTCAGAAGACGATGAACAAGAGGTAGAGATAGATCGCGGGGGCCGCGAACAGGATCGCGTCCAGGCGATCCAGGAACCCTCCGTGGCCGGGCAGGAGCCGCCCGGAGTCCTTTATCCCGATCTCGCGCTTGACCAGGGATTCCACCAGGTCACCCACGGGCGAGATCAACCCGCAGATGACTCCGATTGCCGCGCCGTGAAGGAGGTTCAGCTCGTCCAGGAGGCCCGCGAACAAAAGGCCCCCGAGCAGTGATCCGACGACGCCACCTATGAAGCCCTCCCACGACTTGCCCGGCGAGATCGAGGGCGCCAGCTTGTGCTTGCCTATCGCGGTTCCGACGAAGTAGGCGCCGATGTCACCGGCCGCCACCGTGAGGATGAATGCAATGAGCAGGTCGAGCCCCCCGGGGTCGAGCACCAGTATCGAGATGGCCCCGGCCCCGCCTCCTCCGATCCACGCGACGCCCAGCAACGTCCAGGCGACGTCGGACGCGGGCACCGGCCCCCGGTTCGGGCGGAGCGCCCACAGGAAACCGAGGACCAATACGGTGGCGAGCACGACCGAGAAGAGGGCGGGCCTCTGCGAGTAGGCCACGCCGAACATGGCGAACCCACCGGCCAACCCGATGACCATGCTGGGGTCGTGCCCGGTCCGCTTCAACGCGTCCAAGAGCTCGAAAAGAGCCGTCCCCACGACCAGGGACGCGAGAACGAAGAACCCGCGCACGCCGAGGAGATAGAAGACCGCCATAAGGCCGACGAGGATGAGAGCGGTGACAACGGCCTGTGCCAGCGAGCGCCCGCCCGGGGGGGCCGGCTCGGGACTGGCAAGAGGAGTCGTTTCATCCCCGCCGGCAGGCGCGCTCTCCCCCATTGCCCGGATCAGACCTCGGAGAGTTCCTGCTCTTTACGCTTCAGATTCTCGTCGACCTGGGCGACGTACTTGTCGGTCAGCTTCTGGAGCTGGTTCTCCGCGGCGCGCTCCTCGTCCTCCGAGAGGGCGCCTTCCTTCTTCAGTCTTTGCAGGTCTTCTTTCCCATGACGCCGGACGGCGCGGATCGCGACCCGACCTTCCTCGGCGCGAACGTGCGCGACTTTGACGAGCTCCTTGCGTCGATCCTCCGTCAGCTGCGGGAACGACAGTCGTATGACCTGTCCGTCGTTGTTGGGAGTGATGCCGAGGTCAGAAGCCAAAAGGGCTTTCTCGATCGCCGACAACGAGTTCGGATCGTAGGGGGCGATCACGAGCAGCCTCGGCTCGGGCACGGACATGTTGGCGATCTGGTTGAGCGGGGTCATCGTGCCGTAGTAATCGACGACGATCTTCTGAAGAAGAGTGGGGCTGGCTCGACCAGATCTGATCGAGGCCAGGTCCTCCAGGTTCACCGACACGGCCTTTTTCATCTTCTGCTCTGCCTCGCGGAAAACGGCTTGCTTGTCTTCGGCCATCATGAGCCTTTCGCTTCGGAATGCACGAGGGTTCCGACGTCTTCGCCCGACAGGATACGGACGATGTTGTTCCCTTTCATGTTGAACACGACGATCGGCAGGCGGTTGTCCATACAGAGGCTGATCGCGGTCGAGTCCATCACCTTGAGGTTCCGGTTGAGCACCTCGATATAGGGAAGCGATTTGAACATCTCGGCGTCCGGATTGACCAGCGGATCGGAGTCGTAGACGCCATCCACGCGCGTCACCTTGAAGATCGCCTCGGCCCCGATCTCCAGCGCGCGGAGCGCCGCCGTCGTGTCGGTCGAGAAGTACGGGTTCCCGGTGCCTCCCGCGAAGATGACCACCCTGTTCTTCTCGAGGTGGCGGATCGCCTTTCTGCGTATATAGGGCTCGGCGACCTCCTGCATCCATATCGCCGTCTGCACGCGCGTCTGAACTCCCTCTTTCTCGAGCGCCTCCTGGAGCGCGAGCGCGTTGATGACCGTCGCCAGCATCCCCATGTAGTCGGCCGTGGTCCGATCGGTCCCCTGGGCGGAAGCGGAAAGCCCTCGGATGATGTTGCCGCCGCCCACGACCACGCCCAGCTGGGTACCGATCGATCGGGCCTCGGCGACCTGGCGGGCGATCGAGGCCGCGATGCGCGGATCGATGCCAAACCCCTGGGCCGGATCGGCGAAGGCCTCTCCGGACAGCTTGAGGAGAACGCGCTTGAACTTGGGAGCGGCGATTCCCTCGCCGTCGTCTGCCAACTCTCTAGGACTGCGACTCGCCGACGCGGATACGGCAGAAGCGGCCGATCGAGATGTTCTCGCCCATGGAGGCCTTGGCTTCGTCGATGAGAGCAGCGATCGTCTTCGTCTTGTCCTGGATCCACTCCTGGTCGGCCAGGACGCTCTCCTTGTAGAAGGACTCGAGCTTGCCCTGGACGATCTTGTCGACGACGTTGTCCGGCTTGCCCGAGTCGCGCGCCTGTTTTGCGTAGATCGCGGACTCTTCGTCGATGACGTTCTGAGGGACCTCGGAGCGGTCGGCCCACGAAGGGTCCGCGAACGAGATGTGCATTGCGATGTCCTTGGCCAGTCGTTCGAAGGCCTCGGTCTTCGCCACGAAGTCAGTCTCGCAGTTGAGCTCGAGCATGACGCCGAGCTTCGGAGGGTAGTTCGGGTCGGGCCGGTGTAGATACGTGTAGACGATCCCCTCGGAGGTAGCCCTGCCGGTTCGCTTCGCTGCGTCGGCCAGGCCCTTCTCCCTGAGGATGCGCTTGGCCGCATCGAGGTCGCCCCCTGCCTCCGCGAGGGCCTTCTTGCAGTCCATCATCCCGGCCCCCGTAGCGTCTCTCAGGGCCTTTACGTCCTTTGCGCTGATCTCAGCCATTCTTCACTGCCTTTCTCACTTGATTCGTTCAGGTTCCGAGTGGGTTTAGGAATCCCCCGCCGAAGCCGGCGCGTCGTCGCCGCTCGCGTCCGCGTCCGTCTTGGGACGGGGATGCGACCGGTCGCCGGGCTCGTCGCCGGGCGGATCGGAGGGGGCCTCCGAAGCCGGCTCCGAGGTCTCGTCCATCGACGTCCCGGTCCCCCCGCCCTTCTGGGCGACCCCCGCCCCGGTGATATCGACCTCCTCCGGATCAATCTCCCTGCTCCCCTCTACGGGATCCGGGCTGCTCTGTTGGCCACCCGGGGTGTCGTCGGTCGTAGCCGAGGCCTCTGCACCCTGCTCCTCGGCCTCGAGCTGGAGCTCCCACTCCGCCTTGGGCTGTGCGGCTGCCCCGGGGAGCACCGCGGCCCCTTTGTCCTGGCCGTTCGATGACACGTCGATCGACGTCCCGTCGGAGGGCCGCATCGACTTCCCCTCAATGACCGCGTCGGCGATGATCCGCGTCAGCAACGAGCCCGAGCGGATCGCGTCGTCGTTGCCCGGGATCCCGAACTCCACATCGTCGGGGTCACTGTTCGTGTCGAGGATCGCGACGATCGGTAGCCCGAGCTTCTTCGCTTCTTTCATAGCGATCTCTTCCTTCTTCGTATCGAGGACGAAGATCGCGTCGGGCAGGCGGTTGAGGTCCCGAAGGCCCCGGAGGTTGCGCGCGAGCTTTTCGTACTCGCGCCTGAGCATCAGGGCCTCTTTCTTCGGCAGGGCGTCGAGCGAGCCCGACGTGACCATCTCCTCGAGCTCGCGCATGCGGGCGATCCGTTTGTGGATCGTCCGGAAGTTGGTAAGCATCCCGCCGAGCCAGCGGAAGTTCACATACGGCATCCCGCAGCGATCCGCCTGCTCCTGCAGGACGTCCTGGACCTGGCGCTTCGTGGCAACGAAGAGGATGGTTCCCCCGTCGGCCACCTTGTCCCTGACGAACGTGTAGGCGCGCTCGATCCCGGTCATCGTCTGCTGGAGATCCAGGATGTAGATCCCGTTGCGCTCGGTGAAGATGAAGCGCTTCATCTTCGGGTTCCAGCGCCGGGTCTGGTGTCCGAAATGGACCCCAGCCTCGAGCAATTGCCTCATCGTGACGACGGGCATGTTCCTATCCTCCTTCGGTTATGCCGGGCTGTGCCGGCCTCTTCCGCCCGTCGACCCCGCGTTTCGGGGACCGAAAGTCGCAGCGGTTCTGGGTCGCGGATCGTCTCTGCGATCGTTGGGGTCGCCCCGCTGCTGACGGGCGTGCGAATTTTTCGTGCCGCAAAAGGCTATCACCGGCGGCGCGTGCGTCTATTCGGGCTCGGTGGCCTCCGAGATCTTGCCTTTCATGGCAAGAACGGCCTTGGTGTGCATCTGACAGATGCGCGACTCCGTGACTCCCAGGACCTTCCCGATCTCCGCAAGCGTCAGGCCCTCGTAGTAGTAGAGGGTGATCACGATCTTCTCTCGCTCCGGCAGGCGGTTGATGGCCCCCGTGAGGATGTTCTTCATCTCGGCCGTCTCGATGCTCTCGACGGGGCCGGTCGTGCGGGTGTCCTCGAGGGTCTCGACGAGCGAGAGCTTGTCGCCCTGGCCGCCGTCGACCGACATGAGCTCGTCCAGGGCCACGAGCGAGACGCTGGAGAGCTGCGTGTAGATGTTGTTGAGGTCTTCGATCGAGATATCCATCTCACCGGCGATCTCCGCGTCGGAAGGGGGTCTCTTCAGCTTGTTCTCGAGGGCCGTATAGGCCTTTTCGACCTCGCGGGCCTTGTAGCGCACGGAGCGCGGCACCCAGTCGATGGCTCGCAGCTCGTCGATGATCGCCCCGCGGATACGGCTTATCGCGTAGGTCTCGAACTTGATCCCGCGGTCGAGCTCGTATTTCTCGATGGCGTCGATGAGCCCGAAGATCCCGTAGGAGACCAGGTCCGCCTGCTCGATGTTGGCCGGGAGGCCGACCGCTACACGGCCCGCGACGTATTTGACCAGGGGGGAGTAGTTGAGGATAAGGACTTCCCGGGCGCTTCGGGTCGCATCTCTCTTGTAGTCCTCCCAGGCGCGGGAAACGCTATCCGTCTCAGCCCTTACGGATCCGCCTTCTTCGGAGTCACGCTCGGGGATGGCTTTGCTCATACACCGCCCTCAGCCGCTCGGTCGACACGTGCGTGTAGATCTGCGTGGTCGCAAGACTCTCATGCCCCAAAAGTTCCTGCACCACCCGCAAGTCTGCCCCACCATCCAATAGATGGGTGGCAAACGAGTGCCTCATCGTGTGGGGACTGATCCGGCGATCCCCGGCGCTCGAGGAGTACTTGTCCAAAAGCGAGCGCACGCTGCGGGGTCCGATCCTGCCACCCCGGGTGTTCAAGAAGAGCGCCGACGTTGCGGGCCCTGCGGTCGTGCCTCCGTACGAGCGCAGGAGCTGCGGACGTGCCTCGTCCCAGTACTTGGCCACCGCCTCCCTCGCCGGCTCCGTCATCGGGACCCGGCGCTCCTTGCGGCCCTTTCCCATCGCCCTGATGATCCTGTGGCGAAGGTCCACGTCGGAGAGGTCGAGACCGCAGACCTCGGCTACTCGCAGCCCCGACCCATAGAGGACCTCTAGCAGAGCGCCATCCCTGACTCCGACGGGGTCGTCGTCGGGGGGGAGCTCGCACAACGCGGCCGCGTCCGACGCCTTCAAGACCTTCGGAAGGGGGCGGTCCAGCTTGGGAACGGCCAGGTCTTCTGCCGCGTGCGGGGCGCACAGGCCCTGGAGGGCCCCCCACCGCAAAAGCGACCTGATCGCGCTCGCCTTGCGGACGATCGAGCGGCGAGCCAGTTGCTTCTCGCTGAGGTGCGACACGTAGCGGCGAAGGAGCTTCCGGTCTATCGATGCCAGGTCGGTCTTCTCCATCCGGGCGGTCCACTCGGCGAACTGGTCGAGATCGCTCCGGTAGGCGGCGATCGTGTGGGGAGACAGGTCTCGCTCGGCCTCGGCGCTGCGGAGAAAGGCCCTACAGGCGCCCGAGATGTCATGAATCAAGCTGGTCGGCCTCCTCGGTGTCGGGGGACCAGCATGGGGCGAGGTGTTGCTGGTGTCAACAGTTGTCAAAACGGAACTAGGCATCGGGCCGGTTGTAATGTGAGGCCGTTTTTGAGCGCCGGCGGGCGCAACGATGGGAAGGTTGGCCGGACGCAAGCCGAGAGAGGGAGGT
>JALZBR010000085.1 GCA_030863485.1 Actinomycetota bacterium | reverse complement strand
GCGTTTATCAGGTCAACTTCTGCGCCCAACACCGATCCCGAGTCGTACTTGCTGCGATACATCGGCGTACAAACCGGTATAACATAGTCGGACCGAAAAAGTTCATTCTCGATCCAGCGCGCAATGTTGTCTCCAAACTTCGTTCCCCACCGATCGAGCACGACCACGATGCCTGCGTGACGCAGATCAGGGGCAAACTGCTCACGAACCCATTCCGTTGTCGGAGTGTCGTCCCAGGCGTAGCTGATGAAGCAGGAGGGCGGATTCTCGGCCGCGACCTCTGCCCGCACCGCGGCTAGTGCCTGCTCGAACACGGCTCGTCTGGCGGCACGACGTTGAAGCGCTGCGGTGTCAGCAAGCGGCGCAGCGGCCAAATGGGCTGCGGCCCGCTGAAGGGCGATTCGGCTTCCGCAGTTTGCGCAGAACATCTGAGTCTCGCGGTTGTCGATGCGCGTGATGATCACCGCTCGCTCCTGTCCCTCTCCACAATGCTCACAATGCACCCGCGGGTAACGAGAGAAGTCAACGCCCTTAGAGGTCAGAATCCGCTCGACGAGCGAGCGGAATAGGTTAAGCGCTGTGGCATCAGTCTCGGGAGAGACATAGAGAACAAAATTCAGTTCCCCGTCGCGGTCTTCCATCAGCGTAAAACCGCAAACACCGCCGTCACGGTAGCTGTACTCGGCATTGCGGTGCCAGTGCTCAGCTCGACTAAAGAGACCAGTATATCCTAGTAGAACGACAAGGCTCGCGTAAAGGTTCGGCGTCGCGCCGCGCACCCGGTAGCTAACGTCCTCTAGCCGGTTGGCGTCGGCGTCGCGGGAGCGCCGGACATTAATCAGCTCGGGGAATATTAGATAGGTACTGGTAGCAGTCGTCTCGGCAAGACAGATTGTGTGTCGGAGCAACAGATCCACCACAGCGCGGAGAAGGATGGCCTGGTCCTCCTCGGGCAGGTCCCCTAACTCGGGAAACGGGTAGTCCCCGGCAATGACGCGCTCCTCGACGAGAGCCCCAAGGCCCTCCGGGTTTCTTCGGGCTTCGAGCACAAATGAGGCTGAGAGATTATTGATCACCTCCGGTCGCAACAGTACGACCGGCTCATCTCTAGTCGCCAGAACGCGCACGTAACCGTGTTTGGCGAGACGATCGACTGCGGTGGAGATCTCAACTGTGGAGGGTTCGATATCGATTGCCAGCTGACGACCAAGCGCGTGAAATGAAACCAGGAGCTGGCTGTAGTCTGCCGATTCCTTCAAACTGAGGACATGCTGTTTTATCGCATGAAAGACGGAGGTCGTGCTGGTGGCCACTATGTGATCCCAGCGTACGGTGCGTCGCATACGGTCAAGCAGTTCGGCCACGCCGGTTCCATCCAACGCGCTAGTGGCGACGTAACCCCCCGCGACGCCCCACCGCTGGCAGTGTGATGCGACCTCCTTCTCGGTAACGGTGAGGGCGCCCCGATCCATCCTCGCGCCGACAAGTATCATCGGCGTCTCCGCTCGTAGTCGTCGCGTGAATGTTTTTAGCCAATATTCGCTCTGGGCTAGCGGGTCAGACGGATCGGTTGGGTCGAAAAGTACTAGAGCAAGGTCTGCGTCCTCGACAGAAAGGGAGTGAATTATGCGGTAATCGGGTTGGCCAGCCAAGTCCCAGAGGACGGCCTCGCAGGAGACGCCGTCCGAGCGCGCATGCTTTAAGTTCGCCAGTACCCAAAATTGCTCACCGTGGCTGGACGAGTGCTCTCGGAACTCCTCTTTTGCCAGACGCCAGCCAAGTCCGGTCTTACCCACACCTGACTCACCAAGCAGCACAATCTTCGCGGTAGCATGCACGCTCCGATCGCCTAGGGCTCGATCCTGCGCCTGAGGAGAGTGGCAACGGAGGAGATAGACCCCGGCGCCATTTGGACCGGTCACCGCGAGTCTGTCGGACCGGGGGTTAAAGCGAGCGCGGGTGTGATGGACCTCTCCGGAATCCCGCACTTGCGCGTTAGCTATGGGAACTAGGTCGATGGTTCTCCAGATGACAAGAGCACCATCTGCACCGAAAGTCACCAGAAGCGCTCCGTCAGCGCTGTGGTCGACGTTGGATACTTCGCCCGTGTGGTGTTCGAGGACCCTTACCTGGACTTGGTTGACGGCGTCCCATGCCCGGACTGTCTTGTCCTGTCCGCCCGTAATCAGTTGATGTCCGTCCGGTGACCAGCTGAGATCTCGGATCGACTCTGCATGGCCTGGCATAGTCGCTAGGACAGTTCGTGTCTTCGCGTCCCACAGTTGGACAACGCCTTGCCGGTCCCCGGTAGCGATTAACCGCCCATCCGCTGACGATCGTATCGATGTAACAACACCCGAGGCAACGTCGATAGATGACCGACGCCGACTCTTGGGATCATAGATAGATGACCGGCGCCGACTCTTGGGATCATAATCCCAGAAGGCCGCGTAGTCTCCAGACGTGGAAATTAGGATGCGATTCTGCGGATGATACCACGCCATCGCTAGTATGGGTCCACTCGTCCAGTCGTTCTGCAGAACGCTTCCGCTGGTCGTTACGAGAGTGAGCATGCCGTGGCTCCCTAGGGCAATAGTGTCCCCACTGGGCCCCCACGCTATGAAATGAACAGGTGTTCCGTAGATAAGAGCGGGGCTCTCACCGGGATGCCAAAGCCAAACGCCCTTATCATCGGCTATAGCCAGCGTACCGCCGTCCGGTGACCATTCGATCGTGCGCGCACGGCCTCGCGTGTGCACCCGTTCAGCACACTCAGATAGAGCGGGGGGGGGCCGAGCAGCGAACCAGGGCTCCACGCGGCCACCGTACCGACGTCCGGCGTGGGGCGCACGCCGGCGATTCTTCCTCGCTGGCGGCGCCAAACCTCGCATAAGTAGCGCGACGTATGGTCTCGTTACGCACTGGCAACGCACCTGCTGCCAGTTTCGCTCGTGAACCGCCCTCGGATCCGCGGAGGCTTGGGGTGCCCTGGTATCCGTGGAGTCGGATAAGTGGACTGTGATGCTGCTGTCCTTGAAGGAGGACAGCGATGGGAGCAAGCGGGTACCCGTCGGAGTTCCGGCGGCGAGTCGTCGAGTTGGTCAACTCGGGCCGAACCGTCTCGGTCGTCCGCCTCGCAGACTCAAGCGGTATCACCAGGCGGCGTCGCTACCGGCTAGCCACGCCCTCCCACC
>JALZBR010000344.1 GCA_030863485.1 Actinomycetota bacterium | reverse complement strand
GAAGAAGGGCATCGAGAAGGCCGTCGCCTCGGTCACCGAGTACCTCCTCTCGACGGCCAAGGACGTCGAGACCAAGGAGCAGATCGCGCACGTGGCGGCGATCTCGGCGAACAATGACCTCGAGATCGGCGAGATGGTTGCCGAGGCGATGGACAAGGTGGGCAAGGACGGCGTCATCACCGTGGAACAGTCCAACACCCTGGGCCTCGAGCTCGAGCTCGTCGAGGGGATGCAGTTCGACAAGGGCTACATCTCGCCCTACTTCGTCACGGACCAGGACCGCATGGAGGCCGTGCTCGAAGACGCATTCATCCTGATCACGCAGAACAAGGTGTCCTCCGCGCAGGATCTGCTTCCACTGCTCGAGCGGGTCATGCAGGCCGGCAAGCCGCTGCTCATCATCGCCGAGGACGTCGAGGGCGAGGCGCTCGCCACCCTGGTCGTGAACAAGATCAGGGGAACCTTCCAGGCCGTCGCGGTGAAAGCTCCCGGCTTCGGTGAGCGCAGAAAGGCGATGCTGCAGGACATCGGGGTCTTGACCGGGGGCCAGGTCATCTCCGAGGAGATCGGCGTCAGGCTCGAGTCCGCGGCCCTCGAGATGCTGGGCCGGGCTCGCAAGGTCGTCGTCGCCAAGGACACGACCACGATCGTGGAGGGGGCCGGCGACGAGGCCGCCATCCGGGGTCGGATCGACCAGATCAGGCTGGAGATGGAGCGCGCCGGCTCTGACTGGGACCGAGAGAAGCTGCAGGAGCGGCTTGCGAAGCTCGCCGGCGGCGTGGGCGTCATCAAAGTCGGAGCGGCGACGGAAGTCGAGCTCAAGGAGTCGAAGCACCGGATCGAGGACTCCGTGTCCGCGACACGTGCGGCGGTGGAGGAGGGAATCGTCCCGGGCGGCGGGACGACGCTTCTGAGGGCGCGCGAGGCGGTGGATGCGCTGGACCTGGAGGGCGACGAGGCGCTCGGCGCGCGCATCGTGCGGGAGGCGCTAAAGGCCCCGCTCTGGTGGATCGCGCAGAACGCCGGTTACGAGGGTGGCGTCGTCGTCGAGCGCGTGCTGAGCGAGAAACCCGGGACCGGACTCAACGCCGCCACCGGCCAGTACGTGGAGCTGACCCGGGACGGGATCGTCGATCCCGTGCGTGTGGCGCGCGCGACCCTCGAGAACGCTGCGTCGGTCGCCGGGATGGTCCTCACGACCCAGGCTACGGTCGTGGACAAGCCTGAAGAAGAAGAGGAGGAGACCCCTCAGCCTCACGCCCACCACGGCCACGGCATGGGCGGCATGGTCGGCATGGGCGCAAAGCGCCGAATGGGCGGCCTTGGCGGCATGATGTAGCAGCGGGCGGCACGAGGTTCGCAGGCCACGGGCGTTGCCCGGGTCGAGCGCGGAAGAGGCCGCGGTCCTCGGAGGCCGCCCATTGCTTTTGCCCCCCGCCCGCCCCCGAGCGCCCACACGAATCCTGCGTGGCCTCGGCGCTCGGGGGCCGTCAGGGCAGATAGGCCAACGGGTTCACCGGGCGTCCGTTTACTCGGACCTCGAAGTGAAGGTGATCGCCGGTGCACGACCCGGTGCAGCCGACCCTTCCGACGACCGCGCCTTGTGAGACCCCCTGGCCCCCCGACACGCCGAAGGAGGACATGTGCGCGTACAGCGTCGCCACCCCGCCTCCGTGGTCGACGATCACCGTGTTCCCGTAGCCGGAGTAGGACTGGGCGAGGATGACGCGTCCGTCCTTCGAGGCCACGACCGGCTGCCCCGTGTAGCCGTCGATGTCGATTCCCGTGTGCATCCGGCCCCAGCGGGGCCCATAAGACGAGGTGATCGGGCCGTTAAGCGGCCAGATGAACCCCGAGGCCGAACGGCCCAGAGACTGAACCGGAGCCCCCGCCGTCTGAACCGCCGAGGCGGCTTGGGCCGCCACTATGTCCTGGGTGAGCGCGGCGGCCTCGTCCTCGAGGTGACCCTCTTGGGCCCTCTCCGCGCCGAGCTGCTTTCTCAGCCGTTTCAAGTCCCCGGTGAGATCGGCTCGGAGCTGCTCTTGCTCCCGGAGCAACAGCGAGCGGCTCTGTAGGATCGCCTCCAGCTCCTTTTCCTTTTTGAACAGCTGTCTGTGCTGCGCCTCGATCTCGAGCTTCAGCCGCCCATAGCGGACGAGGAAGCCCGTGTTCCTTTTGGCCGCGACGCCGAGATAGGCGAGACGCTCGTCGAGCTCTCTCAGAGTCTTGGAGTCGAGCAAGGCGTCGAGCGCATCGGTGGCACCCGACTTGTAGAGCATCACCGCCTGCTCCGTAGCGCGCTCCTCGATGGCGCGGATTCGTGCCTGCGTGTGCTGGATGCGCGCCTCGGCCCCCCGCACCTCGCTTTCGACTTTGGCGCGCTGGCGGTCGAGGCGGTTCATCTCGACCTGAAGGTTGTGAATCTCCGAGTTGAGCCCGTCGACGCGGCGCTTGAGCGTGCCGGCCTCGGCTTCGTGTTCCTCGATCCGCTCGCGAACCCCCGCGAGCTTCTCCTTTGTCTCTTGAAGCTCCTGACCCGGACCGGCAGCGAAGGCCGCCGGGCCGAGCAGCGTGACCAGGGCCGCGACGGCTAGGCCCGCACGCGCGAAGGTTCCCCCCAATGCCCGTCTCCTTGATCAGTCGATACCTGATTCCGGAGCCCGCGGACCCCCTGCCCCCCTTGGCACCCGCGTCGAAGGGGTCCGAACCGCCGGGCATCCTGCCACACCCCCCGATCCCGGGCAAGCTTTTTGTCCGTTTCGCGGGGCCGCGGGGGTCAACCGCGAGCCCGTGACCAGGGACGGGGGGCGATCGCCCGCCGCGAAGAAATCTCCGAACCGCCCCTTGCGCAGCTCGTTGGGCGCGCTCTAGAGTGAATGCCGCACCCGGGGAGTTGTAAACCGGCCACGCCGGGAAGAAGCCTCACCGGGTGCCTTTTTTCGTCCGCCCCTTTTGCAAGCTCGGCGCCCGGCGCTTAAGGCTCATGCCGCTGGTCTCCGATATCCCTTCCAGCGAAGGCCAGCAACAGGAGCAAGCGTGGCGGACAATCTCCTCGAGCTCGAAGCGGCGGTCAAGCAGCTGCCCGGGGTGTTGGAGTGCGTCATCCTCGCCGCGCCGGACGGCGGCCCCTCGGAGATTCACGCCTTTGTCGACGCGGGCGTCGAGCGGGCGCCCGTAGAGCGGACGATCGCACGCAGCCTCGAGGAGGACGCTCGCGATCGCCCTCGTCCGGGCATCTTCGTCTTCGAGCTCGACGCCCAGGCACCCGTGGGGGACCGAAGATCGCTCGAGAGGGCGGCCGAGCTCGCCGGACAGGACGCGCGCGCTCGCCCGGTCGCCACGCCCGCCTCGAACGATTCCGAGGAGGGAGCTATCCGCCCGCCGTCTCGCCGCCCGGTCGTGTCCAGCGTCGCGCTCACGTCGAGCAGCGGGACGGCTCAGTCCCGGGTTGCCCTCAAGCTCGAGGAAGCCGAGATCGTCGGCAAGGCCGAAGGCGAGAAGACCGAGCACGGGCTCAGCGTGATCGGTCAGGCGACGCTCGACGCGGCGGAGAAGCTCAGCGGGGTGGAGTTCAAGCTTCGTGGAGCCTCGCTGATCGACCTCCTCGGGCGTCAGGTGGTTCTGGTGCTGGTGTCGATGGGCGACGGACAGGACAACGTGGGCGCCGCGCTCGTGCGCGGAGGTCCGGTCACCGAGGCAGCGGTGCGCGCGACGCTTGCGGCCGTCAACCGCAGGCTGTCGAGAGAGCTCTCCTAGAGCTCCAACCGCGCGCCCTCGAGGCCTCCAGGCGCCCTCTCCCGGCGCGCCCCCGCGACGAGGCTGCTAGGGTGAGAGTGTCTTAGGAGTGCGCTCGGAGTGGCGCTATCCGTTCCCTTGCCCGTCGGCCTACCGAAAGAGAAACATGCCCAGCACCGTCAAGGACGTTCCCGGGATCGTTCCCCACGGCGGGGGGCTGGAGCTACGCGGCGCAGGCGACGAGGAGAGAGACGAGCTCGCGGCGAGGGCGGCCGCGCTTCCCCGCATCGAGACCCAGGCGCGCGCGGTTGTCTCCGACCTCGAGCTCTTCGCGGTGGGAGCGCTGTCGCCCAATCGAGGGTTCATGACGAGCGACGACTACCGGGCGGTGCTCGAGGACATGAGGCTCAGCAGTGGCCTGCCCTGGAGCATTCCCGTGACTCTTTCTGCAAGCCGGGAAGAGGCGGCCACGCTCGAGCCCGGCTCGCAGGCGGCCGTGACGTACCAGGGAAGCCCCGTCGCCGTCATCGACGTCCAGGAGGTCTACGCCTACGATGCGTCCTACGAGGCGCGACAGGTCTATCGCACCACCGACGAGGCGCACCCCGGTGTGGCCTACATCCAGTCGCAGGGTCCCTACTACGTCGGGGGCGAGGTCGTCGTGCTCGAGAACGTCTTTGCCGGCGACTTCTCCGCATACCGCCTGGCGCCGCTCGAGCTGCGAGAGGCAATAGCTTCTCGGGGCTGGAAAACCATAGTCGCCTTCCAGACGCGCAACCCGATACACCGCGCCCACGAGTACCTCACGAAGTGCGCGCTCGAAACGGTAGACGGGCTCGTGATCCATCCCCTCGTCGGGGCCACCAAGGGTGGCGATATCTCCGCGCAGACTCGGATGAAGTGCTACGAGGTTCTGCTCGAGAACTACTACCCGCGCGACAGGGTGATTCTCTCGGTGTTCCCTGCGGCGATGCGTTATGCGGGACCGCGAGAGGCGATCTGGCACGCACTGCTGCGCAAGAACTATGGCATGACGCACTTCATTGTGGGACGCGATCACGCGGGAGTGGGCGATTACTACGGGACCTACGACGCGCAGCTGATCTTCGACGAGTTCGATCCGGGCGAGCTCGGCATCTCCCCCGTGAAGTTCGAGCACTCCTTCTTTTGCCGAGCGTGTGAGGGCATGGCGTCGGGTAAGACCTGTCCGCACGGCCGGGAGCACCACGTGCACCTCTCCGGGACGCAAGTGCGCGCGATGCTGGCAGAGGGACGCGAGCCCCCACATGAGTTCTCTCGCCCCGAGGTGGCTCGAATCCTTATCGAGGAGGCCCGGTCGGCGGGCGGAGGAGACGGATGACCCTGCTGCGCAAGCTGAAGAAGAGGAGGGACGCGACTGCTCCCGCCGGCACGCCAGCGGTGAAGAAGGCACCGCGCGTGATGGTCCTCGGTCTCGACTGCGCGCCTCCAGAGCACGTCTTCGAGGAATACGCGGGCGACGTGCCCAACCTGACGAAGCTTCGCGAGAACGGTGTGTGGGGGCCGCTGGAGTCCATCGTTCCCCCAATCACCGTTCCAGCGTGGATGTGCATGATGACGTCGAAGGATCCGGGAACACTCGGCATCTACGGCTTCCGCAACCGCAAGGACCACAGTTACGAGGGCCTGGCGTTCGCGACGTCGTGGGCGGTGAAAGAGCCGACGGTGTGGGACATCCTGTCGGAGGCCGGGAAGGACTGCATCGTCGTGTCGGTGCCGCCTTCCTATCCGCCCAAGCCACTGCGCGGCGTTCAGATCGGATGCTTTCTTACGCCTAACGACGAGGTCGACTACACGTACCCCAAAGAGCTGAAGGCGGAGCTGAAGCAGCAAGCGGGGGAGTTCGTGTTCGACGTGCGCAACTTTCGAACCGACAACACCCAATACATCATCGATGAGTCCTACCGGATGACCGAAGCGCGCTTCAAGAATGCGGATTATCTTCTGCGTACGCGGCCCTGCGATTTCTTCGTTATGGTCGAGATGGCCCCCGACCGGTTGAACCACGGCATCTGGAGGTTCATCGACCCCAACCATCCGCGACACCGGCCCGACAACCCGTACAGAGACGCACTGCGCGAGTACTACCGCTATCTCGACGACAAGATCGGCGAGCTCTTGGAACGGCACGCGGACGACGAGACGACCGTCCTGGTCGTCTCCGATCACGGCGCCAAGGCGATGGTGGGCGGCGTTTGCTTCAACGAGTGGCTGGCGCGCGAAGGTTATCTGGCCTTTGGCGGAGCGTTGCCTGCAGAGGTCACGCCGATCAACAAGATGCAGATCGACTGGACGAAGACCAGGGCGTGGGGAGACGGCGGCTATTACGGGCGACTGTTCTTGAACGTGGAAGGGCGCGAGCCACAGGGGACGATCCCGCCAAGCGACTACGAGAGCGTGCGCGCAGAGCTCATCGAAAAGATCGAGGGTATGGCCGATCACGAAGGCCGTCCGATGGGGAACCGAGCGCTAAAGCCCGAAGAGATCTATTCGGCCACCAACGGCGTCGCTCCGGACCTCATCGTCATCTTCGGAGGCTTGAGGTGGCGCTCGGTAGGGTCGGTAGGCCATGGATCCGTATACACGTTCGAGAACGACACGGGTCCAGACGAGGCGAATCACGCGGAGCAGGGAATCTTCATCATGAGCAACGCCCCCGGGCAGGCCAACGGCAGGAAAGACGGCCTTCGCCTCTACGACGTTCACAACACGATCCTTGACCTCTTTGGCCTGGATCCGGCTCCCGGAGCTCTCGGCACGAGCCTGCTCAGGGGATAGGAGGAGGCAATGAAGCAGGCGAACCGCGAACGCGGGGTGGTGATCTGGTTTACGGGCCTTTCTGGTTCGGGCAAGACGACGATTGCCCACATCCTGCAGGACAGGCTGGTGGAAGCAGGTGTGCCCGTGGAGGTGTTGGACGGAGACGTCGTACGCGAGAACCTTTCGAAGGGGCTCGGCTTCTCAAAGGCGGATCGCGACACCAATATCCGCCGCATAGCGTTCGTCGCTCATCTCTTGCAGCGCAACGGCGTCTTCGTCATTACGGCGGCGATCTCTCCATATCGTGCCGTTCGAGAAGAGGCGCGGGCGATGATCGGCGATTTCATCGAGGTCTACGCCGAGGCTCCGCTCGAAGTGTGCGAGCAACGCGATGTGAAGGGCTTGTATGCCAAGGCGCGAGCGGGGGAAATCAAGGCCTTCACCGGAATCGACGATCCATACGAACCGCCCTCCGGCCCCGAGGTCGTGTGTCGCACGGACAGCGAGTCTCCTGAGGAGTCGGCTCAGAAGGTGATCGACAAGCTCACGAGACTCAAATACCTCGAAGCCTGACCACCTCGGCCGTGATCGACCTGCACATGCACACGACCGTCTCGGACGGCGCCGATTCCCCGTCGGCTCTCGTAACGAAGGCGTCGGCTGCAGGATTGCGCGCGATGGCCGTGACCGACCACGACAACGATGCCGCGTGCGACGAGGCGGTGGCCCAGGGCGCAAGCCTCGGCATCGAGGTCGTTCGCGGCGTCGAGCTCTCGTGCCGGATCGACGACCTGCAGGAGCTCGGTTACAGCCCTCGCTCCCGCCCGACCATGCACCTCCTCGGGTACTTCATCCCGGAGGAGGACAACCCGCTGTCGGATGCGCTCGTCGAGCTGCAACGAGCGCGCGCGGAGCGAAACCGCGAGATCGTGCGGCGCCTCAACGAGCTCGGCGTCCCCGTGACCTTCGAGGAGGTGGAGGCGGAGGCCGGCGGAGCGGGAGCTCAGATCGGGCGCCCCCACTTCGCCGCGGTTCTCGTAAAGCACGGAGTCGTGCCCGACTACCAGACGGCGTTTGACGAATACCTGGCCAAGGGCAAGAAGGCGTACGTCGCACGAAAGCTCTACAGGCCCCACGAGGCGATAGAGCTCTTGCTCCGGGCCGGAGCCGTCCCCGTGCTGGCTCACCCCTTCACTCTTCACCTCGAGCTCGGCGAGCTCGAGGAGTTCCTCGACTATCTGGTGGACGCGGGCCTCAAAGGAATCGAGGGCTACCACGGTGACCTGTCGCTTGAAGATCAGGCGCCGATCAGGGGGATCGCGCGCAGCAAGGAGCTGGTGGTTTCGGGGGGGAGCGATTATGACGGAGACCGGATCCCGGACCGCAAGCTGCCCGGCGGCAAGAGCGGCGTCGAGGTCCCCGACGAGGTCCTCGACGCGCTGAGGGAAGCCGCAGACGAGCTTTCGCTTCGCTAGCGCTAAGCGCAGTTAGGCCAGCGCTGCGTCTGGCCGTCGGCGATGAGCCGGGCCGCCGTCCGCGCCTGGGCGACGGGGTCGTAGATGTCCCCGTAGCCGTAGGCGCCCCAGGTTTGGAAGTCGAATTGGAAGAGCCCGTGGTAGCCCCCGACGTTGTAGGCGTACTGGTGCAGCGCCGACTCGCAACGAGCGACGGAGAGCAGGTAGTCGCCGTCGATCCCGAACTCCGCAGCGGCTTCGTAGACGATGTCCGCTATCCACGCGTCTTCCGAGCTCACCGACTGGATCAACGTCGGCAACGGGGTGGGCGATGGCGTGGGGTCGACCGCTGGCTTCGGCGTCGGGCCCGCACGCGCGCCCGGTCTCGGCCTCCTCGGACCAGGGGAGAACCGCGGTTCGGCTCGTGTGATGCGCGCCCCCGCGCCGCTCACCCCGATCGGGCGGCGCCCTTCAGGCACATCCAGGAACGCGCGCTCCAAGTCTCGTATGAGCTCGAGGCCGTCTATGGGGGCCTTGAACCCGAACGCGGCCGCGCCGGCCGTCATCAGCAGCCAGCACGCAAGCCCAAAGTGTGCGCGAACGCGCCGCCGGCGGGCGCGTTTGTGGGCGCGCGCGCTGAAGTGCAGGTGGTTGAGACCGGATATGTCTTCAAGAAGGCTCCTCTGTTGTCGAGGGCGCGCCCGCGGGCGCGCCTCAATCTTCGTCCTGCGAATCGCCCGCGCCTGTATACGGG
>JALZBR010000029.1 GCA_030863485.1 Actinomycetota bacterium | reverse complement strand
CCGACGTACAGCGTACGGATAAGCTCGTACGCCGTACGACGAGACCCCGAAAGCGAGCGCCAGTGTTCGACGGAGAACGGCCTCCGGGCAGACGGGCTGCATCAGCCAGGCGCGGGGTCAACAGTCCAAGGGAAGGGCAAGCCGCCGGGGGGCATCCTCGTGCGCCGGGGAGCACGCCACGTGCTCCGGTCAAGGTTCTGCTCGTCGACGACGAGCCGGGGGTGCGCCGATTGCTGCGGCGCGCGCTCGAGGCCCAGGCGGGTTTCGAGGTCGTGGGCGAGGCAGCCAACGGCGTCGAGGCCCTCCGGCTGGTGGACCAGCTCGAACCCGACATCGTAGTGATGGACGCCAAGATGCCGGTCATGGACGGGGTCGCCGCGACGCGTCTCATCTCACAGCACCACCCCGAGGTCGGCGTGCTGGCGTCTACCTCCGACCCCGAGGCCCTCGACTCCATCGTCGCGGCCGGAGCCCGCGCGAGCACTCGCAAGGGCGACCTGAGAGGCTTCCTCGCTGCCCTCGAAGACCTGGCGGGAAAGCTGCGGCGCTCCTGACGATCAACTTCCGGCGCCCTTGTCTGCAACCACCGGGACCCGATCGCCTCCTCCGGCAAAGGCGAAGGGCTGGTTGGAGCGGATGAAATCCTCGGTCAAATAGAAGGCTTCTCTCGTCAAGACCCGCGTCTTGCGGCTGAAGATGCAGGACAGCTCCCGCCGCCCGTCCTCGTAGTGAAGGTAGACCTTGATCGTCGTCGCGTCCACCTGAATCTCGTTCCAAGACGGGGGCGTGAGGCCCCGGACGCGCCGGGTCGAAGCCGTGCTCGAGTTGCACATGAGTATTCCGTTGAGGCCCCAAAAGAAAGGAACATGCTTGTGGCCCGACAGCACTATGTCGACGTCGAGCGTGGAGAGCTCCGCCAGAAGATCGCCGGCATCGGTGATGATGTTGCGCTCTCTGCCCGTCCCCGGCACGGAGACGAGATGATGGTGCAACGCAAAGATCTTGAGATCGTCGGGCTCGGCGTACTGCTCTCGAATCCACCCATATTGGTCGCGGCCTACGTGGCCCTCGTTGAGATCGGGCTGTGAGGAGTCGACGCCGAGAAGGGTGAACCCGGAGATGCGCAGCCTTTCGGCGCGGTTGTCGTCGAAGCCCCGTCGATGCCGCAGGAAGCGCTCGCCGAACTGGTTCTCGAAATGGACGTAACCGACGTTTCTCGAGTCGTGATTCCCCGGAACGATGACCTTGGGAGCCTGGATCTGCCCGAGCCACTTGGCCGCCTCCTCGAACTCCCATTCGTAAACAGCAGCGGTGAGGTCTCCGGCGACCACGACCACTTCCGGTTCTATCCGGTTGACCCGCTCGATGGTCGACTGCATGAGGGACTCGCTGAAGCTGGGCTCGCCGCAATGAATATCGCTAAGCTGGACGATGCGGACCGGGATGCTTGACAGACTCATCGTGCTCCTCTTACGGCCGTAGTTCAAAAGCGGGTATGAAGTGCAACGCACGTCATCCTAAAGGGGAGAGTGAATGCCAGCCGCTATCGATCACAGCCTTGTCAAGGCCCTCAAGGGGGTGCCGGAGTTCGGCGCGCTCGACGACCACGCGAGGCTTGCCATCGTCGGCGCCTCAGCCACTTTGTTCTGGCCGGCCGGAAGCCTGATCTTCGAAAAGGGATCCCCTGCGGAAGCCCTGTACATCGTCTTGGAGGGGCGCGTACGCATCTTCGAGCCGCGCGACGACGGAGAGGTCGAGGTGGCGGAGATGGGGCCGGGTGACTTCTTCGGCGAGCTTGCCCTTCTTCTGGAAGGCGTTCGCTCGAAGAGCGCCCAGGCGATCGAGGACGTCGAGCTCATGGTCATCCTCAAGTCCGCGTTCGACGAGCTTCTTGCGAGAGACCCGGATCTGAAGACCCAGGTACGGCGCAAGTTCGACGAGCGTCTGCCCGCTCGCTGAGGCGGCCCCGCGCCAAGCGCCGCGCCTCGGCCGCCTCGTCTTTCGCAGGTACGCTTGAGACCGGCGCCCGTAGCTCAGCTGGACAGAGCGGGAGACTTCTATTCTCTAGGTCGGGGGTTCGAGTCCCTCCGGGCGCGCGACGCACACGATGTCTTTGGCGCGCACGCCGTGAGGCGGTCACGGGGGCATCACGGCGGTCGCGTTGGCTTGCTGTGGGAGACTTGTCACGAGCACCGTTGCGCGCGGAAGGAGGCTGCGATGGCCCTGACCGAGGATCGCCTGCGAACTGCCGACCTGGGAACAGGCTTCGACGACGTCGACCGGGGGCGGGCGCAGGAGCGGGATGAGCCCCTCGTCGGCGAACGACTCGAAGGCCGGGCGAGGGATCTGCCGGGGCGGCCCGAGGCCGACCTCTTCAGGCGCTGGTCACACCGTCTGCTCGCGGCGTGGGCGATCGTCCTGATCCCGCTCTTGCTGGTGGCGCCCGCACCGGACGACAGCGACGCCGCGCTTTCGTGGGGCGCGCTGCTGGTTACATCGGCGTTCACCGTGGGCCTGGTGGCGACCCTCGCCGGCCTCGGTCACGGCGCTTCGTGGGGCTTCAAGGCGTCAGGCGGGGCCGCCGCGCTCGGAATTACCTTCGGG
>JALZBR010000423.1 GCA_030863485.1 Actinomycetota bacterium | reverse complement strand
CTGCTATCGCCCGGATGCGACTGATGTGGCGTGTTGGCTGGCGGCAAAGCCAGTTCGAGCATGTCCCTGTCGAGCTCACCGCCTGATCACAGATCGGACACGACGGGACGGCAACGGCCGTCAGGGCGTTCGCGGCGCAATCAACACACTGCTCTGAGGACCCTGATGAGACGTAGACGCACGTGCTGCAGTTGGGAAAGCCAGCCGGTGGACCCAGAGGGTAACGACGGACGACCACAGCAGGGCGGAGCTAGAGAAATTCGAGCGTGAGCTGCGCTCGGCGATCGCTGGCTTGCTTTATGCGCTCGGAAGTCGCCAAGTGGCGGAGCACATCAGTTACCTCGCTGACTTCGATTGCTCCCCGCCTGAGGTAGTTCTGGGCCCACTGCTGATTGGTGACGAGCGAGTGAACCAGGAAGACCCGCTTGTGGTGCTCCAAAGCAATCCGTGCCTGCATCTTTGCTCCAGAGGTACGCGAGGCCTCAATCACTACCGTTCCCTGGGTGATCCCGGAACTGACATGGTTGCGTCGAGGGAACGTAAATTGAGTGGGCGCCATTGTTGGCCAGAATTGCGACACCAGTGCGCCCGTCTCGGCGATCCGCTCGGCTAGGCCAGCGTTCTCGGGCGGGAAGCACCGAGTGATGCCCGTGCCGAGGACGGCAATCGTGCGGCCGCTGACATCGAGTGTCTGCAGATGAGCGGCCGTGTCGATGCCTCGAGCAAACCCGGACACTACGGTCACCCCATGTCTTGCAAGCGCACCCGCCATCTGGCGCGCTCGACGAAGCCCTTTCTCGGTCGCGTCGCGAGTGCCAACGACCGCGACGGATCGGGCGTCGTCAGGCTGAAGCTCTCCTCTGTAGAACAAAAACGGCGGGAGGTCTGGAACAAGCCGAAGGTTCGCTGGGTAGTCCTCGTCGAGGACTGTCGTCAGGCGGGCTCCGACGCGCTCCGCGGCCTCGAGCTCAGTGGCAACCCGCTGCTCTGCAGCAGCCAAGTCCTCCAGGCCCGCCAGAAGTACGGGAAGTGATTTCTGAGCCGCTTCGGAGTTTTCGAGGATCTCCCCTCGATAGAGCAGCTCTAGGCCACGATCAAGCTGAGCCTGCCTGGCGACGAGACACCAGTCAAGCCCCTCTTTCCCGGCTCGGACAGCACAGAGAACCAGCAGCCGGTGCTGCTCGGGTGTGACGCTCACGTCTCGATCATCCTCCTACTGAGTCGAACGTGTGTTCGGAGGCACGAACAATTATGGCGCAGACCTTGCCGTCGAGCAACCACTCGCGACTTCAGCTGCGGCAACGGGGCGCGCTAGCGCGACCGTACGTTCGGGGGGCATCGACTGTTCTCGACCGATGGGTCGTCGACGGCCAGCACTCGCAGGAGCACCGGTGCCTTCGGTGGCACCGGTCCGGAAGGCGGAGCGAGTCGACTGACGAACCCGTTGCTGCGGTACTCCTGCTCACGTTCGGCCGCGCCGCCGGCGGCCACGGTCCTCGGCGGCTATCTCATGAACCAGCAGGCTGAAGCTCTTCGGAGGGTTCGAAAGCTGACGCATCCACTCCTCGAACCCGGAGTCGGATGACGCGTTTTCGAACGCACGCGAATCCCGTCCCGGCGACTCCTATGAGCCGCACCGAAGTCGCATTAGGTACCGGTGGCGTGCTGGGTCAGGAGCTGCAGGACGGCCTGCGTGTTGGCGTCCAAGGCAGCACGCAACTGGATCAGGCGCTCGTCGATCCGGCGCTGGTTGTCGCCTAGTACTCGTACAGCTTCGTCAAGACTGTCCCGCACCTCATCGAGTCGTGCCGACAGCGACTGCGCCTCAGCCATGAACCACTCGACCAGCTCGGGGCCCATGGCGACGCCCTCGGCGGCCGGCGGAGCGGCCAGCCGTGAGCGGAGGCGATCCGGCGTGATCTCGTGCTTGCGCAGGACCCAGTAGATGCTGCTGCGCCCGACGCCGGTCTGCTCGGTGATCTGCGCCAGCGTGGCGCCCTCTCGGTAGAGCCGGACGACTTCGTCCTCTGCCTCGGCGCTCAGCGCGCGCATGGCTGACATGTCATGGACTGTAGCGGGCTTGGCTGCTGTACGTCTAGGGAATAGTCCAGAACTTCTCGACCCACAGTCCTTGACACGTCAGAGGTGCGTGCTACGGTCCGACGGAGATTCGAAGGCCGCTGAAGCGGCGACCAGAAAAGGCGGGGGACCAGTGACGGTTACTCTCGGCGGACGCGACCGCCACAGCACCTACCGCAGCTTCGGTGGTGGCGCGTCTCGTTCCCCCGCCGTCCGTGGAGTGCTGGCGCGGTCAGCTATCGACGAATACCGCTTCATGTCCAGGCGAAGCATCAAGTGACGGCGATGCTTGAGAGGCTCTGGACCGTGGTGGACCCAGCTCACTGCGTTCCATCACGCCATCCTTCGGAGACTCTGTGAAACACAGGCGGGACCGCCACTACGCCTGGCGATGGCGTGTCGCCGTGTGCTTACTGCTGTTCGCAACTGTCATCCCTAGTGGCCCAAGCCACGCCTCCCAAGAGGCCGCTCGGATTACAACCGTCGCCGGCAGTGGTCAGTGGGGCAATTATTCGCCCGGCAAGCCAGCCACTGATCAGGCGTTAAGAACGGTGACCGATATTGACGTCGACGACGTGGGACGGCTCTACATCGCCGACCGAGACCAAGGGCTCGTCTTCTTGGTAAGGCCCGATCAGCCCAATCAAAGGATGCGAGTCGTCGCCGGAAGCCTATGTTCCGGCCAGAGCTGTCAACAACCATGGAACGACCTCGGCTATCCAACCGGGGTCGCTGTTGGCACAAACGACCGACGCAATTACGAACTCTACGTTGCTGACTCGTGGGACCATATCGTAAGGCGATACCTCAACGATAGCCTGATCTGGGCCGACGACTACTGGGAATGGCCAACACAGCCGTATGTCGGCAAGCGCAACAACTACGGATACAGCGGCGATGGAGGTGACCCTCGGAGCGCTCAACTAGCAGGACCCAGCGACGTTGCAATCGGGCCTGGTCCAGAACGGCGGCTGTTTGTGGCCGACCAAGGCAACAATCGCATACGTGTCCTTGACAGTCACCCAAGCGGGACCCAGGCCATTCATACTTACGCAGGGACGGGGAGTGCCTCTACTTCTGGCGATGGCGGTCCCGCGACCAGCGCAGCACTTGCCCGGCCGAAGCGGTTAGCGATTGATGCAAGGGGCAATCTCTTCATCACTACGAGCGATCACCGCGTCCGAAAGATCTCTCCCGAAGGCATCATCTCCACGGTCGCGGGAACCGGTACGCCGGGCTACCTGGGCGACGGTGGACCGGCTGGCAGTGCTCACCTGAACGACCCGACGGGGTTAGCCATAGGGCCGGACGAAAGCATCTATATTGCTGACTCCGGTAACCACGTAATACGCCGGATCGCTCCGGGGGGTCAAATCAGTACCATCGCTGGACTTGGTCGCCCGGCGTACTTGGGTGACGGTGGCGCACCCAGCGAAGCGGGCCTCGACTATCCGACAGCGGTCGCCGTGGACGCAGCAGGAGTGCTTTACATTGCAGACTCGAGAAACGCTCGCATCCGAAGGGTGACAGGACTGCAATCGCTGACCGGACCGTCGGGGCCTACACCTGGCGGCGACTCGCCACCGAAATGGAGCCGCGTAACGCCCGAAGACGGTGCCCGATTCGATCTCCAGGTTGGCCACAGCGCTTCCTTCACGCTTAGGGCTACGGATGCTGATGGCATCCCGCCGCGGCTCCGCCTTACCTACAATCGGCCGTCGGGGCGCGAGCGCAGCATGCCGGACTTCGTCAACTGTACTTATCCAGTTGAGGCGTGGGGTTCGGTTAGCCAGACCTGCACGGTTTCTCCTACCGCGAATGTACTCGCTGTCATGAAGGTCGTCGCAGTCGACGATACTGGTCGTGCTACGTCGGCACGCAGCTTTCTCATTGGAGCAAGTCAATTCAAGTATGTGAGCTTGGGTGACTCCTACTCGGCCGGAGAGGGTGTCGATCCATACTTCCGAGACGGCTACCATGATAACGGAGGCCAAACCGGTACTGTCGATAACCGCTGTCACCGCTCGACTCGCGCATATGCGGAGTCTGTGACGCTGCCCG
>JALZBR010000417.1 GCA_030863485.1 Actinomycetota bacterium | reverse complement strand
CCCTGGAGGTGCTGGGGTGCATGGCGCTGGGATGGGTCGCGGGCTCCGTTGCGAACCTCATCCTCAAAGCCCCCACCGGTGTGCCGACCGATGAGGAGGTGCGTGAGGAGCTGGCGGAGATTGGCTTTGAAGCTTCCTCCGCCATAAGCCTCGCTTCCAAAGCACGTTCCTCGTCACCCTTTGTCGTCCGTACCGTCGATGGCCGCCTGCTCTTCGTCAAGGTGGTAAGCCGCGAACAGCGAAACGCCGACCTGCTGTGGAAGCTATGGCGCTACGCCGTTTACCGCGAGATCGAGGACGAGGTTCCCTTCGCCTCACCAAAACAGCAGGTCGAGCACGAGGCATACCTCGCTCTGCTTGCCGCCCAGGCCGGGGCCCGGGTTCCCGAGGTGCTCGTGGCCGCCGTCTCCGCGGATGGCGCCGGGATCCTGATCCTAGAAGGGATCGAAGGCGAAAGCCTGGAGGAGGTAAGACCGCAGGATGTCTCGGTCGACATCCTCGATGACGCGTGGAAGCAGGCTGTGCGGCTTCGAGAGGCCCGCATCGCTCATCGGGACCTGCGCTCCTCGAACCTCCTCCTCGACAGGCAAGGAAAGGTGTGGGTAGTTGACTTTGGATTTGGCGAAGCGGCCGCGGGCCAAAGGCGGCTCGACCTAGATGCGTCCGAGCTCCTCGCTTCTCTTGCGCTCTTGGCAGGAGTTGAAAGGGCCGTTGCCTCTGCGGCACGGGTGGCGGGACGCGATGTAATCGCGGCTACCCTCCCGTTCCTGCAACCCTTTGGACTCGTACCCGCAACTCGGAAGCAGATGCGCAGCAAGCCCGGGTTGCTGAGTGAGCTGAGAGCGGCGGCCGCGCGAACAGCTGGGGTGCAGGCTCCTCCGCTCGAGCCCTTGATCCGTTGGCGCTGGCGCACGATCTTTGGCCTGGCCGCAGGTCTGTTCGCGATCCACGTCCTTCTTCCGCAGCTCGTGGAGCTCCCGGCGATCGCACGCGTCCTGCACAGGGCGCGGTGGGAGTGGATTGCCGCCGCGGCGGTTGCATCCGCCGTCAGGTATCCGATGGCCGCCCTGTCCCTGGTCTCGGCGCTCGAGCGGCCGGTGAGCGTACTTCGCGCCACCGCAGCACAGCTGGCTTCCTCTTGGGCAAACCGGGCGGCGCCGGCAGGGCTTGGAGGCGTCGCCTTGAAGGAGCGGTTCCTGGAGCGAAACGGGGTGGAGCGGCCGGGAGCCGTGGGCGCGCTCGCTACCTCTCAACTCGCAGGATTCATCGTACATCTCCTGGGCCTGATGGCAGTGGCGGCCTACTTGGGAAGAAATTTATTGGCGCAGGTGAAGCTTCCCCACGGATGGCCCGCCGCCGGCCTCCTTGCTCTTGCATCGGTCGTAGGTGGAGGGCTTCTGTGGTTTCCTCTGGTCCGCCGCAAGGTGACGGTGCTCCTGCGAGGTCAGCTTCACGCAATGGCTGCCGCGCTTAGCACACCACTTCGTGCTGCAGCGCTTTTCGGCGGAGCCCTGGGCGTGAATCTCGGTTATGCGCTCACGCTCGCCGCCGCGCTCCACGCGTTCGGCGCCAAGCTGGCCCTCATCAAGATCATCGCCGTCTATCTCGCGGGATCGGCGCTGGCGTCTGCCAGCCCTACTCCAGGAGGGCTCGGGGTGATCGAAGCGGCGCTCGTAACCGGGCTGACTGCTTTCGGCGCCGAGCCGGCTCCCGCTGTCGCCGGCGTTCTGGCCTACAGGCTGCTTACCTTTTGGCTGACGATCATCCCCGGATTTGTCGCCTTCCGCCTACTGCGAAGAAGGCAGCTCCTGTAGCCAGCACTCATGTCGACGTTCCGACGATCCTGACTGCCCCATCGGCCACGAGCTGGACAGCGATAGCGAGAATCAGCAACCCGGACAACCTGTTCAAGACGCCGACCCGGTTGTGTCCGAGCCGCCGGGCCATCGGCTCACCCATCCTCAGCACTAAGGCGATCGCGAGGCCCACGGCTGTAACTCCCAGCAGGTGGCCGATGTAAGCGCTCCAGTGGCTCATGTGAGCAGAAAGCGCAATCACGACCCCGATGGCACCGGGCCCGGCCAGTATGGGTATCGCGAGCGGAACGAGGGAGATGCTCTCCTTTCCGACCGCCTCCGTATGCTCAGCTTCGCTGAGCTCTCCCCGGCCGGTCACCATTCTCCAGGCGGTGTGGCCGACTATCAGTCCACCCGCCACCCTCAAGACCGGAAGCGAGATGCCGAAGAAGTGCAGGAGGAACCTCCCGATGAGTAGGAAGGTGCCGAGGATCAGGATCACGTTGCGGCTGGCCTTCCACGCTATTGAACGCCGCTCCGCTTCGGAGGCTTCGGAGGAGAGAGCCACGAAGAGCGGGAGGTTGCCGACCGGATTGACGATGGGAAGCAGCGCCAGGAACGTAGCGGCAGCGGCGGAGGCGAACTCCCGGGGCAAGAGCCTGCCCTCCTCGAAGCTTGGCTAGGGGATGCCCGAGGAGTCTAACTTGCTGCTGGCCGAGCCTGCCGTGACCTCTCTGCGCAAGCGAGCAGCCCGGGACGCTGGACGGCCGGGAAGATCAGAGTCGCGGTCCCGACCGCGGACCGGCGCTTTTGGCCGGCGGCCTCGCTCCACCTGCCAGATCTCGAACGTGGCCGACATGGCGCTCAGCCACGCCAAGCCGAGGATGTACCCGGCGACCACGTCGCTCACATAGTGAACGTCAAGCCCCAATCGCGAGACCCCTATCGCGAGGACGAGCAACACGGTCCCGATGCTCGCCGCCACCCTCCACCTTCTCGGAATTATCGGGAGGAAGATCAGAAGGAGAGCTCCGTAAGCAATCGTGGAGCTGACGGTGTGACCCGACGGGAAGCTCTTGCCCGTGTGAAAGGTGACGGCTGCCGGGTTGTTGAACCCCGGCCGTGCACGGTTCACGGCCTCCTTCACCACCGTGTTGATGATCGAGCCCCCCAAGGTCGAGGCAAGCAGGAACGCGATCAACCGCTTCGGGCCTCTGACCCACAGATAGATGGCCACGCCAGTGATCAAGATCCAGAACCAGTGCGGAAAGCCAAGAAAGCTCACGAGGTGGAACACCTTTAGAAGGAAGGGATATCGATTTCTTAGCTCGACGATCTGGTTGGAGATGGCTTCATCGTGTTTCACGATCGGGCCTCCGCTCACCACCTGCCACAGCAGGAAGGCGAATGGAAGGGCGACCAGGCTCAGCGCAAGGCAAAAGAGGGTGAGGCGCAGGCCGTAGCGCCCTTCGGGGTCGAGCCGCCGCCGAACAAAGCGCCGGAGAGAAAGCGGCACCTTACGGCCTGGCCCGCACCGGCGGTTGCGATGTAGATTGCGATTGGATTAGCCGCGAGCTTTGCACTTTTAGACTCCCACCCACTCGTTCAATGTGGTTCAAACGATCGAGGCGCCCGGGAAGTTCCGCCCCCTACGGGCGGTCTTGGGGTGGCACTCGCGGCAGGAGTTAGGAGGGGAAGAGCGCATGTACGACAAACGCATTCATTCCCTGCTCGCGATCATCCTGTCGGCGATGCTGCTCACGGCATGCGATGGGGGAGCAAGGGAAACCACAGTGGAGACGCCCCAGGCAACTGAAAGTCCGGTGCAAGGTACGCAGCAGGAGACGACCCCTTCCCCAGGGGAGGGCCAGGTTCAGCTTCGCGTGAACCTAGCTGCGGAAAACGAGGTTCCGGC
>JALZBR010000415.1 GCA_030863485.1 Actinomycetota bacterium | reverse complement strand
CTCTTCCTTCATCCGACAAGTTCCGCTGAGCTGCGCAGTTCGCGAGGTTTTGCGGATCGGTGTCGCTTGCCGGGACCGTAGCTGCATGGCGGATGTAGATGACGAATCCCCCGCCTCGAAGCTGCCGGACGAGCTCGTTTTCTATCAGAAATGTCTGCTGGGGGGATGGCCGTTGCTCCGTCGGGCCTGCCGTCGGAGCGGTTGTTGCCGCTGGCGCCAGCGGCCCGGTTGAACGGCAAGCAACGAAGGCGAGCGCAAGGACGCTAAGCGCTTTCCAGCCTCTGGAGATTCTCACGTACCTGCCTTTCCGGGATGTGGCTGGGGCTCTGGAACACAACCGTTCCATCTTGATTGATGAAGATCCACGCCCCACGAAATCGCACGTTGAAGTGCGCCCAGAGCTCCCCGTCTCGATCCACCGCATGGGTCATGGAGTCGGGCCATCTGAACTCCTCGATGAACTCTTCCATCGGGCCCACGGAGTCCTGACCGGGAGAGGTTAGAAACTCGATCTTTCCTTCGTAATCTCGCGCTACCTGCGCGACCATCGGGGCATCTGCCCGACAAGGGCCTCACCAAGGAGCCCAGAACCAGATCGCTACGTCCCTTCCTGCAAAGTCGCTTCCGGCCACATGCCCGCCTCCCAGCTTCGGAGCCCTGAAGTCGAGAAGGTGTGCTCCCGCTCGGGCGGGACCTTGCTGGACCGGCTCGCGGGACCCTTGCTTCCGATCAGAATCGGTTTGGGCGCACGCGGAAAGGAGGAGGACAACCGCCATCGTCACGGCCACCCGCTTCATCAAAGGATCTCTCCCTCCTCCGAGTTAGTAATGAGAGAAGATACATATGACAGACAAGACCGCCACGCCTAGCGACATGTTGGAGTTTCGTACGGCTTTCGGGGGCGCCTCCCTTTGAACCTGCCCGCCGGCAACCCCGCGGATCTGGACGACGAGGCGCAAGTCAAGCGGTTGCTCGAAGTCGTTCGCGGGCTGGTACAGGAGCTTCATCCTCGCGCCGCCGGTACAGTCCGGCTCGACAGCCTCCTCGACCGGGAACTCGGGCTGGACAGCCTCGCACTCGTGGAGCTGATTGCGCGACTCGAGGATGCTTTCGGCGTCGACCTACCGGATGAGGCTTTGACGCAGGCCGATACCCCTCTCGACCTGCTTCGACTGTTGCCCGCCTCCTCCCCTTCTCGCAGCCGCCGGCCACTCGAGCGCCGGGAAGCAAGCGCAACGGACGCTGGAGGCGCACCCGGCTGGCCGGACGATGCGAGAACGCTGAGCGAGGTCTTGAATTGGCACGCCACCCACCGGCCGGAAGGGGTCCACATTCGGCTGCTTCAGCCACCGGATTCGGTACAGGAGATTACTTACGCCGGCTTGGAGCGTTCGGGGGCACGGATCGCCAACGGGCTTTTGAGGCACGGCGCCCAACCAGGCGACCGGATCGCCCTCATGCTGCCTACGGGGCGGGAGTATTTCGAGACGTTCATGGGAGTTCTCTGGGCTGGATGTGTGCCCGTCCCAATCTACCCACCAATCCGCCGTGCTCAGCTCGAAGACCACGTCCTGCGGCAGGGCGCGATCCTCGCGAATGCCGAAGCCCACACTCTCATCACGGTGCCGGAGGCTCGCTTCGTGGCCGCGCAGCTGCGGCTAAGGGTCCGGAGCCTGCGGCACGTGCTGACCCCTGAGGAGATCACTGACACTGATGCGCCGGAGCGGGTTGCTCCGCGGTCGGACAGCGACCTCGCCCTGCTCCAATACACATCCGGGAGCACGGGCGCACCCAAGGGCGTGATGCTCACCCATGCGAACCTGCTGGCGAACATCCGAGCCATGGGGGAGGTGGCGGGCGTCAGCACGAAGGGGGAGGTCTTCGTGAGCTGGCTCCCCCTCTACCACGACATGGGGCTCATCGGCGCCTGGCTCGGAAGCCTCTACTACGGAATCGAGCTGGTTGTAATGCCTCCAACCTCCTTCCTGCATCGCCCGGCCGAATGGCTTCGCGCGATCCACACGTACAGGGGAACCATCTCCGCATCGCCCAACTTCGGGTTCGAGCTCTGCTTGAACCGAATCATTGACGAAGAGGTGGAAGGGCTCGACCTCAGCTCCTGGCGGATCGCCCTCAACGGGGCCGAACCGGTGAGCCCTGACACCGTGATTCGCTTCACCGAGCGCTTCCGCCCCCACGGCTTCCGCGCCGATGCAATGACGCCCGTCTACGGGTTGGCAGAGTGCTCCTTGGGGCTGACGTTCCCGCCGATAGGCCGGGGACCCCTCATAGACCAGGTTGCAAGAGAGCCCTTCCTGGACTCCGGCTTGGCCCTTCCCGCCCCCGAAAACGACCACCACCCGTTACGGTTCGTCGGGTGTGGGCGCCCGCTGCCCCGGCATGAGATTCGCATAGTGGACGAGGACGGGGAACCGCAGGGCGAGCGGCAGCAGGGCCGCATCCAGTTCAGAGGTCCTTCGTCGACGGGCGGTTATTTCCGCAACCCGGACGCCACGCGGCAGCTCATCCGCGACGGGTGGCTGGATAGCGGAGACTTGGGGTACACGGCCGGCAGCGAGCTCTTCGTCACGGGTCGGACAACCGACGTCGTCATCCGGCTTGGCCGAAACATCCATCCGCAGGAGTTGGAGCAAGCGGTGGGTGACATCAAAGGAGTCCGCAAAGGACGGGCGGCCGTATTCGGGTCACGCGACCCGGAATCGGGGACCGAGCGGCTCGTCGTCCTGGCGGAGACGAGGGTAGAGGACGAGGAGGAAAGACGCCGGATCTCGGAGGAGATCGTCTCGGCCTCCGTCGACCTGCTCGGAACGCCTCCCGACGACGTCGTCCTGGCCCCGCCCGGGACGGTGCTCAAGACCTCCAGCGGCAAGATCCGCAGGGCCGCGAGCCGCGAGCTGTACGAGACCGGCAGGATCGCGTCGGAGGCCCGCCCCCTTTGGCGCCAGTTTCTGAGCCTCACCACGTCGGGAGCGGTGCTTCGTCTCCGCCGGCTCCCCGCTTTCGCGCTATCCATCCTTTACGCCGCGTACGTCTGGGCCCTCTTCCTGCTGATCGCACCGCCGGCTTGGCTCCTAGTGCTCATCATCCCCGGCGCGCGAGTGCGGTGGGCCTTCTTTCGTACAGCCGCCAAGCTCCTCCTCCTCCTAGCAGGGATGCGCCCTTCAGTGAAGGGGTGGAGGAACTTCTCGGGTGGGCCTTGGATCGTCGCGGCCAACCACGCGAGCGTCATAGACGGGTTGGTGCTCACGGCCGTCCTGCCCGGCCCACTCGTCTTCGTTGCGGCGGCGGAGCTCGCAGGAAACGCTCTGGCGGGGACCTTCCTGAGAAGGATCGGAGTGGAGTTCGTGGAGCGAACGGATAGGGCGAAGGCAGTGGCCAGCTCCGACAAGCTACGGTCTGCAGCGACGCGCGGCCGAGCTCTGGTCTTCTTCGCCGAGGGCCGGATGGGCAGAAGGCCGGGCCTCCAGCCCTTCCGGATCGGAGCCTTCGCAATTGCAGCCGAGTTGGGAGCGCCAGTTGTCCCGGTCGCCATAGTAGGAACTGGTTCGGTACTTCGCGCCGATGAGCGCCTTCCGCGTCCGGGACGCATACGTTTGATCATCGGCGAACCTATCACCGCAAAAGAGAAGGGGTGGGCTTCGGCCATCGAGCTTAGGAATGCCGCCCGCCAATTCATCCTCCGGCACCTCGGCGAGCCGGACCTGTTGGCCGGAGGCGGGTAGAAGCACGAGGATCCTCATATGAGAGAACACGAGGATCCTTATATAAGAAGGAGGAACCGGTGAGTGAGGAGGCCATCGACGTCTTCATCGAGATCCCGAAGGGAAGCAGAAACAAGTACGAATACGACCACGATCGAAACGTCATCCGACTCGACCGGCGGCTCTTCTCCGCAACCTTCTACCCCGCTGATTACGGATTCGTCCCCGAAACACTAGGCGAGGACCAGGATCCCCTCGACGCCCTGGTTCTGCTCGAGGATCCGACGTTTCCCGGATGTCTCGTCCGCGCTCGCCCCGTGGGCGTGTTCTGGATGGAGGACGAGAAGGGGCCTGATGCGAAGATCATTTGCGTCCCGGAAGGCGAACCGGGATGGGACAGAGTTGACGATCTGTCCGAGCTCCCCAGCACCTCTTGAACGAGATCGAGCACTTCTTCGATGTCTACAAGACGCTTGAACCGGGAAAGTCGTCCTCGACTGCCGGATTCGAGGGCAAGGTCATGGCACTTCAAGTCATCGAAGCAGCGAAGGCCCGAGCCCTCCTGGAGAAGCCCCACAGCCACACCTGAGGACAAAATCAACGCCAGCGTCTGACTGATCGGCGCCTGACACATTTACCGAGAAGCACGGCGCCGCATCCAGAAGAAAGCCCACTCGTTGCCGATACCTGCTAGGGAACCAAGCTTCATCTGGGCGACCGGAATCGAAGACACTTTCATCCCGCAGGCTGCTAAGACCACGGGCCGCGCGCTTGACGAGTACGAGCTGACTCAGCACTACCACTTCTGGCGTGAAGACCTGAACCTCGCCGCCTCCCTGGGTCTTCGGTGGATGCGCTACGGCATACCTTGGTACAGGGTGAATCCCGCCCCCGGCGTCTTCGATTGGTCATGGGTGGATAAAGTCCTTGAGCGCATGTTGATCGACCTCCGTATCGAGCCGATCATCGACCTAGTGCACTACGGGTGCCCGCTGTGGCTGCACGGCCAGTTTGGGAGCCGAGAATACCCAGAGCGGGTAGCCGATTACGCGGCCGCGTTCGTCGAGCGTTACAGGGACGTGGTCCGTTACTTCACGCCTCTGAACGAGCCGTGGATGCACGCTTACCTCTGCGGGTATACCGCGGCCTGGCCCCCAAACATGCGCGGCTGGCGAGGATGGACTCGTCTCACCATGGGCTTGGTCAAAGGAATGTCGCTCACCATTGCGGCGGTACGCGATCTCCGACGGGACGCTGCTGTCGTGCACGTCGAGGCAGCGTCCTCCTTCATTGCGGGCGACAACGCTGGAGACGCCGACGTCGCAGTGTGGTGGGCCCGGCGTTTCTTGGCAACCGACCTCATCCACGGATGGGTCGACGAGGGCCACCCACTTAGAGGGTGGCTGCTGGAAAAGGGGGCCTCCGTCGATCAGCTGGAGTGGCTGTGCGCGCACCCAGCGACGATCGATGTGATGGGGACGAACTTCTACCCCGGGCTCAACGTATGGAAGGTCGTAAATGATGGCGGCGCGACAACGCGAAAACGGTACTACGGTGGTACCGCCGAGCTCGAGACAGTATTGCGGCGCTACTACGAGCGTTACCGCAAGCCGATCATGATCACCGAAACAAGCACGCCGGGGCCCGTCTGGCGAAGAGAGCGCTGGATGGATGGATCGCTTGGCGTCGTTCATCAGCTACGCCGGGAGGGCGTGCCTGTTATCGGCTACACATGGTGGCCCATGTTCAGCCTCGTTGGCTGGCCGTACCGACGCGGCCAGAAGCTTAAGAAGGCTTACTTAGCCCACATGGGGCTGTGGGACCTTCGCGAGAGCGGGGACGGGACACTTGTCCGCACGAGGACTCCCCTCGTGGACAAGTACGCTGCCTGTTTGGCCAATGCAGCTGGCACTGTCGGCCCACTGGGAGAGCGCCCCTGCTAGCTGAAACCAATCTTGCCAATCCTAACGGCGCGCTTCGAGACGCGAGCCGTGAGCATCTGGATCTGCTTTTGCTGGAGTCTCTTCTCGGGCTCTTTCCGCTGCCGCAAAGGGTGCCAGGCGTCCGTTAATACGGGCAACCGAGACTTTCGTTCGCGGACCTTGAACTGAGTACTGACCGAAAATTTTCAAAAAGAGAAGTGAGAAAAGCAGAACGCGGGAATGGATGTCCTGCGGGAGTCAGGCACGGCGACGAGACGCCGGAGAAGATGACAGAGCACAGCTTGAAACTGTTAATCGCGACGGCCACCGCATTTCAACCTCCCTATAGAGGCGACAGCGCCCGGCTTACGGCAATGATCCGGTACTTCCGCCACAAGGGGTGGGAGGTGATCGTTGCTCACCTGCATAATCCTCGGCAAGAGCTCTTCGACTACGAGGCGATGCGCAAAATGGTGAGCGAGCTCATCGTCTGTGACACCGGTCGCGCCAGCGTCGAAGCCCCTGGCTCCCCCTTATGCGACGACTGGTGCCCCGATGAGTTCGCCAAGCTTGTCCGAGATATCTGTGAGACGAGGGGTGTCGATGTCTTGATAGCCCAGTTCGTCTTCCTCTCCAAGTGCCTCACGGCCATGCCCGATCAGCTGGTCAAGCTTCTCGATGCCGACAACATCTTCTCCGAGCGACGCCAGATCTTTTCGCAGGCCGGCATCGCCTACGAATGGTTCTCCACCACCCCGGACGAGGAAGCGCGGGCTCTCGGGCGGGCAGACCTGATTCTCGCAATCCAGGAGCGGGAGCAGAAAGTGCTCGAGCGGCTGACACCAGGAACCCCGGTCCTGCTCGTTCCCCATGCCCAGCCCGTAATCGACTGCCGCCGATCTGACACCAAGGACCTGTTGTTTGTGGCAAATAGGAGCCCCGCGAACGAACACGGATTAGAGGGTTTCGTTGCTCACGCCCTGCCGAAGATTCGTAAGAGGCATCCCGACGCTCGTCTTGTGCTCCTCGGCCGTATAGCCGAAGCCTTTCGCGGCCGGGCGGAGGGGATCGCGGCGATTGGACCGATCGAGGACGCGAACAGCTATTACCGTGAGGCTTCGATTGTGTTGAACGTGGCTATGCGGGGAACCGGGTTGAAGATCAAGACAGTCGACGCGGTGTGTCGCGGAAAATGCCTGGTCAGTACGCCTGCTGGGATCGAGGGACTCGAGAACTACAAGGATGCGTTCGTGGTAGCCGAGACCTGGGATGCGTTTGCAGACGTAATTTCCCATCTGCTCTCGCACAGTGACCTCATTCGCGAGAAGGAGAATCGAGCCCTCGAGTTCGCGCGCAACTACTTCGATCCATCCGTCGTCTTCGGTCGACTCGAGGACGCTGTCTTGAGAGAAGTACGAATACGATCCCGACCCCCGCTGCACTTTTTGGACGCAGCGTCATGACGAGCCTCGGGTCATCGTGATGGCGGGGAGGCGCCGCTATGCCCTCGGCCTCGAGGGCAGCGCGTGCTGACGGCTCGCCGAGTGCGCCTTCCCTTCAACTCTCCGACACACGGCGCTTCCCGAGAGTGGAGGCGGGGGGGAGCGGGGTCAGAGTCTGAGCAGCTTGCCCCGAAGCCGTGATCGGGCGGTGGGGGTAGTCAAGGCACCGACGTACACCCCGAGAATAACGAGGGCTCCTCCTCCGATGATCTCCGGGGTGATCGGCTCGTTCGCAATAAGGGAGCCCGTCGCGACTGCGACCACGGGCATCAGCGTCAGCGCATAGGCGGCCGCGGACGCCGTCCAACGTTTGATCACGAACACGAAAAGCCCGAACAGGCCGACGGAGCCCGCCACCACCAGCCACGCCAGCACCAACCACGTTTGGCCGGACCTCGGGATCACCCACGGCTCGCCGAACGCGAGCGAGGCAACGAACAAAGCTGCGGCACCGATGGCCATGCCGACGGCGTTCGTAGTTACCGGGTGCGCTCTGGGAAACCCCTTTACCACGACGCCGGCCTCCGCTGCCGCGAATGCTGCGCCCAGAGCGGCGAGCATGTATATGGCTGGCATCTGCCCCCCCAAAGACCGGAGCGACAACATGGCGATCCCTGCGAGCGCCAGCAGCCCGCCGACCAGGCCCCGCCAAGTGAAGCGCTCCTGGCGATGAAGCACGGCCAAGATAAGCGTGAGGAGCGGGACGAGCGCCATGATCACCGACGTCGTTCCGACCTGGAGTCTCGTCAAGGCGAAGTATAAGAATGCGTACCCGAGGCCAAAGTTGAGCAGCCCGTAAACTGCGGACCCGGACCCCGCTCGGCCGTGGGGGATATCCATCCTTTTGACTAGGGCGATCGCGAAGAAGATCAGCGCGCCTGCCGCGAACCGGACAGCTGCGCCAAAAAGCGGGGGGAGCTCAAAGTTGCTGAGCTTGACTGAGATGAAGTTCAGCCCGCCGATGAGCACGGTCGCGAAGAACGCAGCGAGGGTGATGTGGTCAGGACGTTGCTGCTCGGTCATACACCCCCTTCAACGGCATGAACCGGGCAGCGTTCGCTTTCTGGTACTGCCGTCCAACAATGCTGGCCCCCCCGGCTCGCGCGGCCCTTCTCCCCCGGGCTGGAGCAACAGATAAGTGATGAGCGGGAGCGACGGCTTTTTCCGGCGCCTACCGCATCAGCTGGCCGCGAATCGCTCCGTCCGGATATCGCTCTGTGTGGACGTTGACGTAGAAGGCCTCTGGGTTCTGCTGGATCTCGTTCACCAGCGGTGGCTCCGCGGTTACGCAATCGTCGCTGACCCCGGCAGCATCTACTTGGAAGGGGATGACGACCGGCCCATTGGTTCCGGCTGCACCCCGGTGAATATGAGCTGCCCTGATGTTCGTACCCTCCG
>JALZBR010000400.1 GCA_030863485.1 Actinomycetota bacterium | reverse complement strand
ACAACGACGCTAACCTCTCGATGGAGTTGCGCATCGAGCAGGGTCGCGGTTACGTCCCCGCGTCGACCGCGCCCAAGGAGGCCATCGGGGCCATCCCCATCGACGCCATCTTCTCGCCCGTCAAGCGTGTGACGTACGAAGTCGAACCCACTCGCGTGGAGCAGATGACGAACTACGACCGGCTCATCCTCGACGTCGAGACCGACGGATCGATGGCTCCTTCGAATGCCCTTTCCGCGGCCGGCTCCACCCTCGTGAACCTCTTCCAGCTCTTCTCGGGGATCGGCGAGGGGCCGGGGCTCGACGTTGGTCCCGAGCCCGGCGAGGACGAGGCCTCCGGGGTGATGGCCCAGCCCATCGAGGACCTGGACCTCACGGTCCGCTCGTACAACTGTCTGAAGCGTGAGGGCGTCACCACGGTCGGCGAGCTCACGGAACAGTCCGAGGAGGACCTCCTCGAGATCCGCAACTTCGGGCAGAAGTCGATCGACGAGGTCAAGGCAAAACTGTCCGAGCTGGGCCTCGGACTTCGCAAGAAAGAGTTCTAGTTCGATGCCTCAGCGCAAGAAAGGCCCGGCTCTAGGTTCAGATCCGAAACACCAGCGTCTGATGCTTCGGAACCTGGCGCGCTCGTTGTTCGAGCACGAAAGGCTGAAGACGACTGAGACCAAGGCCAAGCTGCTGAGGCCCTACGCAGAACGCCTGATCACGAAGGCAAAGCACGGTTCGATCCACGACCGTCGCCAGGTCCTCTCATTGATCGGCGATCGAGACGTCGTGCACAAGCTGTTCGCTGATATCGGTCCGCGCTTCTCGGAGCGCAACGGTGGTTACACCAGGGTCCTCAAGCTGGGGACCCGCGCCGGCGACGGAGCGGAGATGGCGATCATCGAGCTCGTCGATGAGGCGGCCAGGGCCACCGGGGGCGCGTCGACCGAGGAGACGACCTCCCGCCGCAGGCGGCTCCGCCGACCCGCTCGTCGGCGCGGCGCGGCCGCAGGAGCGGAAACCACCGACGCGGGTGACGACGCTGCCGCGGAGGATCAGGCCGCGGATGACGATGCAGATGGTGCCGAGTCACCCGCCGAGGAGGGCGACGAAAGCTCCGCAAGCTGAACCTCCGGATCGACCTGGCCTATGACGGGACCCCCTTCCACGGGTTCGCTCGTCAGCCGGACGTCCGAACCGTGCAGGGCGATGTGGAGGAGGCCCTCGCGAAGCTCCTGCGTACGACCGTCCAGACCTACGGCGCCGGCCGAACGGATGCCGGCGTGCACGCTCTCGGACAGGTGGTCGGATGTCCCGACGCTCCCGACAACCTCGATCCGCTGAGGATCCGCAACGCCCTCAACGGGATGTGTGCGCCCGCGATTGCTGCAACCGAGTGCTCCATTGCCCCCGACGGATGGCATGCCCGCTTCAGTGCCCGGTCCCGCCTCTATGCCTACGCTCTGCTCGAAAGCGAGATCCCGGATCCTTTTCTGGCCAGGACCACTTATCGAAGGCCGGCTCGGCTGGATCTGGATGCGATGAACGAAGCCGCAGGACATCTCGTGGGAGAGCATGACTTCTCGTCGTTCGGTCGCGTCCCCGACGCCGATTCGTCTGCCGTTCGGACGCTCTACGAGCTGCGAGCCGTTCGCACCGGCAGGATCCTGCGCATCCGGGCGCGAGCCAACGCATTCATCCAGCAGATGGTCCGAAGCCTGGCCGGCACCCTCGTGGAGGTCGGCGAGGGCCGCCGGCGTCCGGATTCCATGCCGGACGTCTTGGGGGGCCGGGATCGTGCGTTAGCCGGGCCGGTGGCTCCGCCCCACGGTCTGTGTCTGCTCGCCGTCGAGTACGACGAGGGCTGGAGCCGTCCGGTTGACCCACTCGAATAGGGCGGATATCCTGCTACGACCGCCTCCTGAGCGACCGTCCTGCGACGGTTGGAGAAAGTGTTTATGAAAACCCATTCAACTAAACCGAGCGAGATAACGCGCGATTGGTGGATCATCGACGCCGAGGGCGCCGTACTGGGCCGTCTGGCCTCCGAGGTCGCCAAGCTGCTGCGCGGCAAGCACAAGGCGAACTTCGCTCCGCACCTGGACACGGGCGACCACGTCGTCGTCATCAACGCGAGCAGAGTCGTGCTCACGGGTAAGAAGCTGACGGACAAGAATATGTATAGACATTCGGGATACCCCGGCGGTCTGAAGTCAGTCTCCTACGCGAAGCTGATGGCCACCCGGCCCGACATCGCGGTCGAGCGGGCAGTCAAGGGCATGTTGCCCGGCAATCGCCTCGGTCGCGCGATGCTCAAGAAGCTCAAGGTGTACCCGGGCGCCGAGCACCCGCACAGCCCCCAGAACCCCAAGCCGTTCGACATAAAGGGCGTTGCCACGCCGCACGACCCCAGCCAAGCACACACGATCGAGGAGGTAACCGGTGCCTGAGGTCCTTTCGGCCGCAACCGGCCGTCGCAAGGAAGCCGTCAGCCGCGCCGTCCTTCGCAGCGGCTCGGGAAACTGGTCCATCAATGGGCGTCCCCTCGAGGATTTCTTCCCCAACCCGGCGCAGCGGATGATCGTTGCGGAGCCTCTTCGTCTGACCCGCCTCGAGGGCCAGTACGACATCTCGGTCAAGGTCACCGGCGGCGGCGTAAGCGGACAGGCCGGCGCGGTCCGCCACGCCGTAGCCCGCGCGCTCGTCGAACTAGACCCCGACCTCCGGCCGACACTCAAGCGAGCCGGTCTCCTCACCCGGGACGCCCGCGAGAAAGAGCGTCGCAAGTACGGCCTCAAAAAGGCCCGCAAAGCACCTCAGTACTCCAAGCGCTGATTATCCCAAAGGACCCGGGGCTAGTCCCTTTTACCTTTAAGAGCTCACCGCTGGTGGTCTTTTTGACATTCATTGACGGGATACCCACCAACCCCCCGGGGAAGGGCACAGGCCACTAATTAGGGAAACGGCCGCTGACCTGGACTTTTAGGTAGTCGAGTCTTGTATCTCTCCCCACCTCGCACGCTACCGGCTCGCGCCGCCCGCTCCTGCGGTTCAATAGCTACGGGATGGCACAGTATTTTTACCTTTTGACATTTCCCACCTGAATGTCAAAATGACAGAATGAGTGTCGACCTGGCTCGGGGCGAATCCGTCCCTTGGCTCGTTCGCGAATTGCTAGCGACTAATCCGGTCGTCTCCACCGGTGAGATCGTCCAGCTGACTGGGCTCACCCGACAGGCCGTCCACTATCACTTAAAGCAGCTTGTTGAGGCGGGTGAATTGGAACCGTTGGGGGGCGGCAGAGGCCGGCGATACCGTCGCCAGCTTCTGTGGCAGAAGGAATATCCGACCGAGGGCTTGATGGAAGACAGGGTTTGGGACGAAATGCGATCGAGCGTGGACGAAATGTCTCTGCTCAACCGTGACGCGGAGTCAATCGCCCTTTACGGGGTTACAGAGATGTTGAACAACGCAATCGATCACTCTAGGTCACCAAGCGTTCGTCTATCCGTCGGATTCCCGAGACCTCACTTTGTTTTCAATATCGAAGATCAAGGGATAGGTGCCTTTGAGCACGTACGTAAGAGCAAGGGCCTAGAGGATGAAATTGCTGCTATTCAGGAGATCTCTAAAGGGAAGATGACGACGGATCCCGAACGCCATACCGGAGAGGGAATCTTTTTCACCTCGAAGGCGGTCGACTTGTTCATCATTGCCAGCAATGGCTGGCGATGGCTCGTAGATAATCGGCGTAACGACATGGCCGTAGGCCCAGGGGCGGTCCATAAGGGAACCCACGTCCGCCTAGAGATCCATCCGTCGACGAAGCGGGTCCTTCAAGACTTGTTCAGCGAGTACGTCAACCCCGATACCTACGCATTCTCAAAAACTAGGACCGTAGTTCGCCTTTTCGACTATCAAGTTCCCTTCGTTTCTCGGTCCGAGGCGAAGCGACTTGCGCGGAACCTGGATCAATTTGAAGAAGTCGTGATTGATTTCGAAGGCGTAAATCAAGTGGGGCAGGGGTTCACGGATGAGCTCTTTAGGGTTTGGCAACGGCGACATCCGAGCACGGAGTTGATACCCACAAACATGAATCAGGCGGTGCAACTGATGGTTCGGCGAGCCTTGTCCCCCACTGAGACCAAGTCAGACTCGTCCCCCCGGTGAACCAGGTTCCGTGATCCGAACGCTTGGACTCTCGATTCTTATTTATAAAAGGATGGGACGTGACGTTCGAGAAACGACCGGATCGCTGCGTTCACCTCGTTCGGCTTTTCGATTATGGCTCCGTGCCCGGCGCGGTCGATGACCACGTGCTCGGAGTCGGCGATCTCGTTGTGCTTGCGCTGTGCGACGCTCGGCGGCGTGAAGGTGTCCTGCGTTCCCGAGATGATCAACGTCGGGACGTCGATCTTCGGCAAGAGGTCGGCTGCGGAGTGCGTGCGCATGGACTCGGCCATCGTCAGGATCACCAGCGGGTCCAGATACGCCATATGCCGGTAGTAGCTGCGCATGTCGTCGAGCTTTGCGTCGGGTCCCAGCGCCCTCGTCAGCTTTGCCAGCTCGTGGGTGAGCCCGGGGTTCAGCAGGAACAATGCTCGCCAGACGAGCACGGACGATCGGGGCATGACCTCGAACAGTCGCCGGACGGCATGGAAGACGAGCGTGAAGTCGCGGCCGTAGAAGGTGCGCATCGGGCTCTCGAAGGGGGCTGTGACCATGATCTCCGCAGAGATTCGTTCCGGGAACCAGCGAAAAGCCTCGAGCTGTATCTGGCCGCCCATGCTGTGGCCGATCAGGACCGCCTCCTCGATCTCTTCCTTGTCCATGATCGCTTCGATGTCGCGCACCTGGCGCTCGATGGCGAAGTCCTTCGGCGACAGGTTCCGAGCGCGCCAGCCCGGGGGCCGGGGCGTTCCCGACGCCCCGAGACCTCGCAGGTCGTAGACGACGAGCCGGTAATCGTTCTCGAGCTCCGGGACGAGGTACTTCCAGAAGTTGTCCGGACAGACGAACCCCGGCACCAGGACGATCCAGGGGCCGCTTCTCCCGTAGACCGAATACGCGATCTCGGTGTCGTCGAAGGAGACCACCGTTCGATCGCGCGGGAAGATCAGGCTCCCCTCGAGGTCGGTCGGGCTGGGTGTCTTGCCCCGCCACCCCGCGGGGCGCAGGAAACCCCGAGCGGCGTCCGCGACCTGGTGAGCGACCATAGAGGGAAGTTTGGACTTTAGGGCCCGAGGGCGCAACGGCGATTCGGATCGAACATTGCTCCTAGACGATCGCTATTCGATCGATTTGGCGCAAAGTTCGGTAGTTACCCGGTGGCGAGCATGCGGCGAAGGACCATTTGCAAGACGCCGCCGTTGCGGTAGTAGTCGAGCTCGACGTCGGAGTCGATGCGGCACAGAGACGTGAAGCGCTTCTCGTCGCCGTTGTCCGACCTCGCCACGACAGTGAGCTCTTTCTGAGGCTCGAGCGAGTCCTCGATGCCCTCGATGTCAAAGGTCTCCTTGCCGGTCAGCCCCAGTGACTCGGCGTTGTCGCCCTCCGAGAACTGGAGCGGGAGGATGCCCATCCCGACGAGGTTGCTGCGGTGGATCCTCTCGAAGCTCTCGGCTATGACCGCGCGCACTCCCTGAAGCCGTGGTCCCTTTGCCGCCCAGTCGCGCGACGAACCCGATCCGTATTCTTTGCCCGCCAGGATGATCAAGGGGACGTTCTCTTCTGCGTACTTCATTGCCGCGTCGTAGATCGTCATCTCCTCGCCGTCCGGCAAATGTGAGGTCCAGCCCCCCTCTCGGTCGGCGAGCTTGTTGCGCAACCTGATGTTCGCGAACGTCCCCCTCACCATGACCTCATGGTTGCCGCGTCGAGACCCGTAGCTGTTGAAGTCGCGCGGCTCGACTCCGTGCTCGGTCAGGTAGATGCCCGCCGGCGACTTCGGTCCGATCGACCCCGCGGGCGATACGTGATCCGTTGTCACAGAATCCCCGACCAGCGCAAGGACGCGGGCCCCCTGGATGTCCTGAGGCGGCTCCGGCTCTTCGGACATGTCCTGGAAGAAGGTCGGCTCCCTCACGTATGTCGACTCCGGGTCCCATTCGTACAGTGCGCCCTCGGGCGAGGGGAGCTCCTTCCAGTGCTCGTCGCCTTCGAAGACCTTTGCGTACTCCTCGTCGAACATCTCGGAGCTGAGAGGTCGCATGGCCTCCTCGATCTCTTCGGCCGTCGGCCAGATGTCTTTCAAGAAGACGTCTTCACCAGACTCGTCCTTGCCGAGCGGATCGCTGCTGAGATCTATGTCGATCGTGCCGGCAAGGGCATACGCCACTACGAGTGGGGGCGAGGCGAGGTAACTCGCCTTCACGAGCGGGTGGATGCGGCCCTCGAAGTTGCGGTTGCCCGACAGGACGGAAACCACTGCGAGGTCTTTGTCTTCGATCTGTGAAGCGATCTCCTCCGGGAGGGGACCGGAGTTGCCGATGCAGGTCGTGCATCCGTAACCGACGATGTGAAAGCCGAGCTTCTCGAGATAGGGCGTCACCTGACCTGCTTCCAGATACTGCGTTACGACCCGGGAGCCGGGGGCGGTAGAGGTCTTTACCCACGGCTTGGTCGCAAGGCCACGCTCGACTGCCTTCTTCGCGAGAAGTCCCGCGCCCAACATCACCGTCGGGTTCGACGTGTTCGTGCAGCTCGTGATCGCGGCGATGACCACAGAGCCATTTGTGATCTCCCCGTTGTCTCGTGATTCGATGTCGGAGTCACGTGACGAAGCTGCGTCGGAATACACGTCGGTGAAGCTCTTCCACGCCCCGCTTAACGAAACCCGGTCCTGTGGACGCCGGGGCCCCGCCACGCTGGGAACGACCTCGTCGAGGTCGAGTTCGAGGGTCTCGGTGAACTCGGGGTCTGGGGTCTCGTCTGTGCGGAACATCCGCTGTGCCTTCGTGTAGCGCTCGACGAGGTCGAGGAGCTCGGGCTTGCGGCCGGTTAGCTCCATGTACTTCAGCGTTTGATGGTCCGGGGGGAACAGGGCTGCGGTGGCCCCGTATTCGGGACACATGTTCGAGATGGTGGCGCGATCTGCGACGGTGAGGGACGAGAGCCCTCGGCCGAAGAACTCGACGAACTTACCGACCACGCCGTGCGAGCGGAGGATCTCGGTGATGGTCAGGACCAGGTCAGTCGCGGTCACGCCCGTCCTGAGCGATCCCGTCATCCGGAAGCCCACGATCTTCGGCGTAGCCAGGGGCATTGGCTGCCCGAGCACTGCGGCCTCGGCCTCGATGCCACCGACGCCCCAGCCGAGCACACCGAGCCCGTTGATCATCGTCGTGTGGGAGTCGGTTCCCACCAGGGTGTCGGGAACGGCGACCTTCGCATCACCGAGTTCGATAGTTCGTACTACCGTCCCGAGGTTCTCAAGGTTCACCTGGTGCACGATCCCCATACCCGGCGGAACGACGCGGAAGCCTGCGAACGCCTGTTGGGCCCAGCGAAGAAGGGAGTACCGTTCGTGGTTGCGCTCGTACTCCCGCTCGACGTTGATCGAGTAGGCCGAAGCGGTTCCGAATGCGTCCACCTGCACGGAGTGGTCGATGACGAGATCGACGGGCACGAGTGGATCGACTTGTGTTGGATCGCCCCCGGCCCGGTCGATAGCCGAGCGCATGGCGGCGAGGTCCACGACGGCCGGGACCCCGGTGAAGTCCTGAAGGATGACCCGAGCCGGACGGTAGGGGATCTCCCGGTTGTCGGTGCTGCGGTCGGCCCACGACGCAAGCGAGGTGACGTCGTCTTCCGAGGCGAAGCCGTTGGTGACGCTCCTCAGGAGGTTCTCCAGCAGGATCTTCACCGTCACCGGGAGCCGGTCGAGATCCGCATGCCCGGCCTCCTCGAGCGCCTCCAGCCGGTACATGTTTACTTTGCCCGAGGACGTCTCCAGGCTGGCTCGACTGCCGAAGGGGTTTGCGTTCTCGTCCGAGGTCGTCATGGCTCTCCTCTTTATGGGGCCGGTGACGACGGGCTCGTGGAGCTCCCGCTCGCGCTGATGGTCGATCACCGGCGGCGGTAGTCCCATGATATCGGCGGCGTATGGGCCCCCGATATGGCGACTAACCCGGGCTGGGTCATTATGGGTCGATGAGCTCGGTCCCGCGTCCTCCCAACCACGTCATCGTCATCTTTGGAGCCAACGGGGACCTGGCGCGGCGCAAGTTGCTCCCCGCGCTGTTCCACCTCTATGCGGAGGGTTTGATGCCGGACGACTTCCGCATCATCGGGAATTCGAGGAGCGAGTCCACCGATGACGAGTTCCGAAACCTCGCCCGGGCTTCGGCAGCGGAGTTCAGCCGGTGCGACACGCTGGGAGAGGAGTGGGACGAGTTTGCTCGTCGGCTCTCCTGGGTGAGCCACGATGCCACTCCCGACAGCGTGGCGCCGATAACCGACGCGGTGTCCCGGGCGCAGTCGGCTTTGGGGCCGGATGCCCGACGGCTCTTCTATCTCTCGGTTCCGCCTGCGGCGTTCGAGCAGGTGACGGAGGCCCTCGGCAAGGGGGGACTGGCCGAGGACGCACGAGTCATCTACGAGAAACCCTTTGGACGGGGGCTCGAGGACTTCAAGAGGCTCAACTCACTCGTGCATTCCGTGCTCGACGAGCCCCAGATCTATCGCATCGATCACTTCCTCGGCAAGGAGACGGTGCAGAACATCCTCGCCTTCCGTTTCGCAAACGGGATGTTCGAACCGGTCTGGAACCGTCACCACATCGACCACGTGCAGATCGAGGTGCTCGAGGAGATCGACATCGGCTCGCGCGGCGGGTTCTACGAGGACACGGGGGCGCTGCGCGACATGCTGGTCACCCACTTGTTCCAGTTGCTCGGCTTTGTAGCCATGGAGCCGCCGCCCGTTTTGGAGGAGCGGCCCCTCGCCGAAGAGGTCCTAAAGCTCTTCGACACGATCCAACCACTCTCTCGAGAGAACGTCGTCCGTGCTCAGTACGACGGCTATCGTCGGGTCGAGGATGTCGATCCTCAGTCGGACACCGAGACCTTCGTGGCGGCCAAGCTCGCGATCGACAACTGGCGATGGGCGGGGGTCCCCTTCTATCTCCGAACCGGCAAGGCCCTTAGGCAGAGGAGATCGTCGGTCACGCTCGCCTTTCGCGACCCCCCGCGACAGATGTTCCCCGAGGCGCAGGAGTGGTTCGAACGCGATCACCTGTCATTGGAGCTCGGGCCCGAGGAGGGCATCAGCATCACGTTCTTGACGAAGATCCCCGGGCCGACGATCGAGCTCGGGCCGGCCAAGATGATCTTCAAATACGAGGGTTCATTTGGCTCCGAGATGATCGGTGCCTACGAACGGCTGCTACACGACGCACTGATCGGTGACCGGACGCTCTTCACCCGGGGCGACGGAATAGAGCGGGCCTGGGAGCTGGTCGACGACGTCCTGAGTGATCCTCCTCCCCTTACGCACTACCGTCCCGGCACGTGGGGACCCGCAGCCGGGGATGAGCTGATAGCGCCTCGAGAGTGGCACTCCAGCTCGAGGGGCGAGAGCTGGGGGTAGGGCCCCAATCGCCCGGTCCCACGGAGACGGATGCGCGGATACCTTCTACGGCTAGGGACCCGCCGAGAGGAGATGCCAATGCGAGTTGAATCGAGTGTCACGTCGATTACCTGGATCCCCTCTGAAGCGATCGCAGGGATGACGAAGCTGCCGTTCGAGATCGGTGTCACTCAATACGACGACCCACCTCCAGACGTGATCGACGACCTCGAGGCGATGCTCGAATCCGGCCGCATCCGCTTCGCCAACGTGCTATCTGCCTGGGCCGAGATCGAGGATGGGCGGGTCGTCGATTGCGGGTACTCCGGCGGGGGCCGGATCGGCGTCTCCAAGGTCAAGATGGGTCCGAAGCTCGTGGTCTTTCCGGCGGTTCCATTCGACGACATCCAGGTCGACCCCGAGATCAAGGAGGATTCAGTCAGGTTCGTGCAGACGGCCGGAGGCCGCACTAACCTTCCTGCCCCCAGGCGCGTGCGACACAAACCGTACGTGCAGTTCACGGCACCGACCGCCTGGACGACCCTTTCTTTGACGCTGCGGGCGGACGGGTCGGCCCAGCACGAGGTCGTCGGCGCCAGCACGTTTCCTCGCCACTGGATCTACGGCGAGAAGGGACGACTCGAGGCAAAGACCGGCCTCATTGATTTCGCGACCTGGTATCGGGAGCAGTTCGGCGAGCACACACCCTGGGGGGACCAGGATTCGCCCGCCCTCGTCACGCAGGTCGAAACGGCGCTGGAGCGTGAGCTGTCGCTCGCCATCATGCGCCGGGGGCAGGAGCCCGCCGTTCACGAGGTGAGGGAGGGCGACACCCTCGTCGAGCAGGGACAGCCGGGGCGCGACCTCTTCCTCTTGCTGGACGGCGTCCTCGTGGTCGAGGTCGACGGAGAGCCTCTCGCCGAGGTAGGGCCGGGAGCCATCCTGGGGGAGCGAGCCATCCTCGAGGAAGGTACTCGCACGTCGACGCTGCGAGCGGTGACGAATTGCAAGGTTGCGGTGGCCTCGGCGTCCCAGGTGGACGAGGACGCGTTGCGAGAGCTCGCCGAGCGACACCGGCGCGAGGAGGAGTGATCCCCCGCAGATAAGGCTCTAGGGCAGATCCTCCACGGCTGCCCGAAGGTCCTTCTTGATGCCGGTGAAGAAAGGGATCTCGACCTTGGTGTAGCGACGGGCTTCGGTTGCGCGCAGCCTTCTGATCAACTCGACGATCCGGTGAGGCGAATCGGCTTCGAAGGCAAGGATCCATTCGAAGTCACCGAGCCCGAACGCCGATGTCGTGTTCGCCAGGACGTCGGAGTACTCTCGCCCCGCCCCACCGTGCTCGCGTAGTAGGCCCCCGCGCTCGGCGGGATCGAGGAGGTACCACTCGGGGGTCCGGACGAACGGATATACGCACATGTACTTCTTGGGGGCCTCCCCTTTCACGAAGGCAGGCAGGTGGTCCTTGGCGAACTCGGCAGGACGCACCAGCCCCAAAAACATCTCGCGCGACTCCAGTGCCCGACCCAGCTGAGTCTTGCGCAGACGGACGAGGAGGTCCTGGACGTCGTCCGCGGATCTCGCCACCCACCAGAACATGATGTCTGCATCCGCACGGAAACCGGCGGTCGAATACGTTCCGCGCACCTCGATGCGATCGCCGAACTCCTCGAGAAGGCCGGCGACCTCTTTCGAGACGACCTCCCTGCCGTCTTCGAGCACGCCCGGGCGGGCCCGGAACACCGGATAGGCGGCGAAAACAAGCTCTTCGGTCATGATCCGAGCCTACCCCCGGCGGTGTTCTAAAGGCGTGGGACGACACGGCACGCCCGGGGATCCTCTACGCCGGACCCGGCGCGCCCATGATGTTTTGGACCGCCCGGTGGGCCTGCGCGATGCAGTCCGGGACACCCGAGCCCCCGTAGCCGGCTCCGGCCAACGCAAGGCGGGGGTGGTCCGCCAATGCGGCATCGACCTCGGCCAAGCGATCGAGGTGACCCACCTGGTACTCCGGGAGGCCCTCGCTCCATCGCGTCACCGTCCAATCCAGGGGTTGTGACGCACTCCCGGTGATCGCGCGGAGGTCGGAGACGCACTTCGACGCGAGCTCGTCATCGCTTCCCTCGAGGGCGTCATTGGACGAGCGACCCACGAAGCACCGCACGATCTGGGCCTCTCCGCTCGCTTCCGGCCACTTGGACGACCACCAGGTGCATGCCGAGATGGCGCGGCCCTCGCTGCTCGGGACGAGGACCCCGCTGGTGCCCGGAGCGGTAGCTACACTCCCGGGCCGGAACCTGAGGGCGATGGACGCGACCGACGCGTAGCGCACGGCGCCGAGCAGGGAGCTGGATGGCGGACTCAGGTCCCGCAGCATCTCTGCGGCCGCCGGGGCGGGAGTGCAGAGGACGACCGCGTCTGCCGAGGACACGGACCCCTCCGAGGCGATGAGCTCGTAGCCGTCCCGACTGGTCCGGATGCGTCGTATCCCCGTGCGCGTGTGGATCATGACCCGTTCCGAGAGCGAGCTTTCCAGTCGCCGGGTCAGCCGTTCCATGCCGCCCCTGATGCCGCGGAACGGAGGGGGGCCGGATGCGGCAGCTCCCTGTGCCCGAGCGCCTCTCATGATGCTGCGGTAGGAGCGGGCGAGAGCGTCGACCTGTGGGAGCGCGGCCGCGAGGCTCATCTCGCTCGTCGACCCGGCGCGCGTTCCGGCCAGGAGGGGGTCGACCAGGCGTTCGAGGACCTCCGCGCCGAAGCGCTCTCGGACGAGGTCCGCGACCGATGTGTCCGGCCCCCGGAGGGGGCCGGGCCCCACGAGATCTCCCAGGGCCCGTATGCGACCCCGCCACGACAGCGCCTCGGCCCGAAGCGCGGTACTTGGTCTCGTCGGCAGGCCCCATAGGGATCCTTTGGGAAACGGACGGAGCTCACCATTCACGAGGACGGCGGCTCCGAAGACGTCGGGGGAGATGAGGTCATCCGCCAGCCCGACGCGGCGACACAGCTCTTCCGCCCACGGCTCTCTGACGAGAAACGAATCGGGGCCGGCCTCTACGAACCCGTCGCCGACCTCCACCGTGCGGATCTTGCCCCCCAGTCGGTCGGCTTCTTCGAAGAGCGTGACGGTGGGACGGCTCTCGTGCTCACTCAAGGCGAGCGCCGCCGTCAGTCCCGTGATGCCCCCGCCGACGACCGCCACAGACCGCGGCGGGTCGGCCCGGCTTACTCGCGCGACAGCGCTCTCCTCGCGACGGTCGCGAGCGTGTCGAGGAAAAGCGGGTCGTCGTTCGGCGACGCCGTACGAACGAGGTCTATACCGAGCTCGCGCGCCTTTTGCTGCGCCTCGATGTCGATGTCGTAGAGCACTTCGAGGTGATCCGCGACGAACCCGCAGGGGCAGATGACGACTCCGGGAACCTTCTCCGTGGCGAGGCGGGGAAGGATCTCGAGGATGTCGGGGCCGAGCCAGGGCACGTCGGTTCGCCCGGCGCTCTGCCACCCGACCTGCCAGCGATTCAGTCCCGCCTGCGTTGCGACCGCCCGGGCGCTCTCCTCGAGTTGACGCGGATAGGGATCTCCGGCCTGCAGGATCTTCTCTGGAAGGCTGTGGGCGGTGAACAGGACGACGGCTTGATCGCGCGATGCCTCCGGAAGAGACGAGAGCGCGCGCGACACCTCCCGGGTGAGGAAGTCGATGTAGCCCGGTTCGAGGTGCCAGTTGTCGACGATGTCCAGACGTCCCTGCCAGCCCGTCTCTTCGACGGCCCGCCGCGCCCGGCGCTTGTAGTCCCCGATGCTCATCGTCGAGAAGTGAGGCGCAAGGACTATCCCAACGGCCCTGTCGACGTGGTTCTCCTTCATCTTTGTGATTGCATCTGGGATGAAGGGCCGGGCGTGTTTCTGGCCTATGTAGACTTCGTTGATCCCGGACCGATCTGCAATCCCCTGAGCCTGAGCCCGAGTGATCTGCAGCAAGGGCGAGACCCCCCCGATGGCCCGGTATCGCTCCCGCAGCTCGTGCAGAAGGTCGGGGGGAGGCGGGCGGCCGTGGCGGATGTCTGTGTAGTAGGCCTCGACGTCGT
>JALZBR010000373.1 GCA_030863485.1 Actinomycetota bacterium | reverse complement strand
CGCGTGGGCCATCCCGGATCAGACTTCTTGTTCCCCGAGAACGACGTGGGTCTCACGATCTCGAACGCCTCTACCTATCTTCTTCCCCGGGTGGTCGGTGCCAGGGCCCTCCCGCTCGTCCTCGACGGGCGACGCATCCCAGGCAAAGAGGCTCACGACCTCGGATTGATCGATTACCTCGTCTCGTCGCGGGACGAGGTGGTGCCGAAAGCTCTCGAGGTCCTTCGTCACTGGGTCGATCGGGGACTCGCCACCGCCTACCACCTGCAGATGTTGCGTCCGCCCCACCACGAGGTGGAGGCCGCCATCGAGCGAGAGAACGCGATCGGGCGCCGGGCGTGGGAGGCCGGGACCGCCCTCGAGGGGATCAAACGCTATATGCGTGAACGAGAGGAGCGGGACTCCCGCGCGTGAACGAGCCCGACCCGCGCGAGGAAGATCTTCTGTCGCTGCTCCTGCGTCAGACGAGAGCTCACGGCGACCGCATCTTGATGACGTTCGGAGACGGACAATCGATGACGTTCTCGCAATTCGAGCGGCGCGTGGCCGGGTTCCGCGGCCGACTGCTCGAGCTCGGGGTCGGCCTCGGCGACCGGGTCGGGTTGATGATGAAGAACTCTCTCTTCTATCCCGTCGCCTGGCTGGGCGTGGTGACGGCGGGAGGGGTGGCGGTGCCTATGAACAGCCGTCTCGGCGAGAAAGACGCGCGCTACCTCGTCGAACACAGCGGAGCAAAGACGATAGTCGCCGACGACGTCACCGGGGAGGTCGCGCGCTCGGCCGCAAGAGGCCTGACGAGCAACGCCGTCGTAGTTCGAAGCGGTGACCCGATGGCGGAGTTCGAATCGGACGAAGAGGTCCCGGCCCCCTCACTTCACGGCGGCACCGTCGCCAACATCCAGTACACATCTGGGACGACCGGGTTCCCGAAGGGGTGTCTGCTCTCTCACAGGTACTGGCAACGCATGGGCGCAGCCTCGAGGCGGGTCATGGGGCTCGGCGGGACCGACATCTTGTTGACCTCGCAGCCCCACTCCTACATCGATCCCCAGTGGCAGGTGATAGCGGCGCTAAGAGCCGGCGCGCAGCTCGTGCTACTCGACGGGTTCCACCCCACGACCTTCATGCGCGACGTAGCGCGCTTTGGAGTAACGATCTTCTATTGCTTGGGCGTGATGCCAACCCTGTTGCTGAAGCAACCGGCGGCGCCCCATGACGTCGCCCATCGCTTGCGGCGCGTCTATTGCTCTGCCATTCCGAAGGAGAGGCACGCGGAGATCGAACAACGATGGGGTGTCGATTGGTTCGAGCTCTTCGGCATGACCGAGACCGGGGTGAACACGGCCGTGGCGGAGCCGGACCACGACCGCGCCCTCGGCACGGGATGCATCGGAACGGCTCTCGATCACAACGAGGCGATGGTGGTCGACGAAGAGGACCGGGAGGTCCCTCCGGGCCGAGTTGGCGAGCTCGTCTTACGAGGACTCGGGTTAATGGACGGCTACCACGCGGATCCGGAGGCAACCGCGCAGTTCTTCCGCAACGGATGGGCGCATACGGGAGACGTCGTGGCCCGCGACGAGACCGGCCTGCTCTTCTACCGAGGGCGTCGCAAGGAGATGATCCGGCGCGGCGGCGAGAACATGGCGCCCGCCGAGATCGAGGCTGCCCTGGCGACCCATCCCGACGTCATCGAGTGCGCCGTCGCCCCCGTTCCCGATCCCGATCTCGGTGAGGAGGTCAAGGCTTACGTCGTCACCCGTGCGGGGGCCGAAGTCGACCCGGCGGACCTCGCCGCTCACGTTCGCTCGCGTCTCGCGGCCTTCAAGGTCCCTCGCTATTGGGAGTTCCGCGCTTCTCTTCCGCACACGCCCTCCGAAAGGGTTGCCAAGCACGAGCTCGAGCGGGGCCGGGATCACCACCTCGTGGACACCATCGATCTCGCAGGCCGTTGAGAGCGAAGCTCCGGCGGGCTGCGGGACTGCTTGCGCTCTTCGCGTTCGTAGGCGCCTGCACCACCGAGGGGGGACCGATGGACGATTCTGCCGCCGGCCCCTCGGCGACCGATGCTTCTTCGCAGCCGGGACCAAGGCACGTCATCGTTCTGGTCGGCAGCATTACGGGCGAGGGGTCGTGGCGTGGTCTCCCGGCCCGCCGGGGGGTCGAGACCGCGTTGAGCGAGCTGAAGAGAGGCTCCGGCCCCCCGCTTCGGCTGGAGGTCCTGGACGATCGAGGTGACCATCACCGGGCGAGCCGCCTCGTGCGGCGTGCGGCGGCCGATAGCGATGTCGCGGGGATCCTCTTTGCCGGGCCCCCGCGCGCCCTGCCGCGCGTCGAAGGTGCTCTGAAAGAGTCGGGGACCGCTGCGTTCCTTCTGTATGGAGACCTCGGCGGCTTCGAGGGCCCGCACCCTCAGATCTTCCAAATGGGTCCGAGCTTCTCCTGGGAGGCATCCGCCCTGGTCGGCCGGGCTCTGCGTCGGCCGGGCGCGGCCCTGGGGGCACTGACGGAAGATTCCGAGCTGGGCGAGCGCGCGCGGGCCACGATCTCGAACGCCCTCGAGGAGCGCGGAGCGAGCCTGGTGCACTCCGAGGTCTTCTCGCCGGTCCGCCTCGACCGCCTCGGCCACCATCTCCGGCGCCTGCGCGATGGGGGTGCCCGACAGCTCCTTGTCGAGGCCTCGCCGAAGGAGTTCGGGCTCATAACCGCGGCGCTCCGGGAGATGAGCTGGGGTCCTCGATTGCTCGGCTTCGACCTGACGCTCACGCCGCCGTACCGCGGCCCCGTGGCTCCGCCGGGGAGCCTCGCGGCCGAGATGAGGACCCGGACCGCCCATCTCGAGGGTGGCCCAGAGCTCGAAGCTTTCGTCTCCGCTTCCCGGCGTACGACGGGGGAGCTCCCGCTTTGGTGGGAGCACCGCGCCTACGCGGCGACGCTGCTCGTCGCCTGGTCGGCAGAGCGCGCGGCCTCAGAGGACGACCCCGCCCGCACCCTCGAGGAGCTACAAGGAGAAAGCTTCACCGGTTTGGACGTGGTCTTCTCGGAACGCGATCACCTCGCTCCAAACCGTGCCGACCTCGTCCTGTTCGAGAGAGTTCGGGGATCGCATTCAGAGACGCAAGTGCCGCGGAACTTCCGCTGGCTGCCGCTCGGCGAATGACGCTAACCTGCCCATCCCGAGACGAGGAGGAGGAGACATGGCGGACATCACCGGGCTTTCGCATCTGACACTTACCGTGAGCGACCTGGACCGTTCGGTGCAATGGTGGACCGATCTGCTCGGCCTGCAGAAGCTCTTTGACGGTGAAGAGTCCGGCATGCGTTTCTCGGTGACCGTGCATCCGGGCTCCAACCTCATCATTGGTTTCCGGCAACACGAAGAGGCCGGGCCGGATCGATTCAGCGAGGACCGGGTCGGGCTGGACCACGCCGCCTTCGAGGTGGCCACCCGGGCCGAGCTCGAGGAGTGGGACACGCTCCTGGAGGAAAAAAACATCGATCATTCCGAGATCAAGGACGCCGGCTACGGGAGCGTCATCACTTTCAGAGACCCCGACAACATCCAGCTCGAGTTCTTCGCCCTGCCCGACGCGGCGCCCACGGTTTAGAGGCCGATACGGCTCCTCCCGGACCAGCCCGCCGTTCGAGAGAACCGAGCGCGCTGCGGTCTTATCCGTGGCGATTGATGAACTCCGGCGGGACGTGGTCGGCGAGCCAGACGTTGTCGGTGCCCTTGTAGAACGCTACGCCGGCCTCGTGCGCCCCGTGTGCGTCGACGACTAGAACCGTGACCTCGTGCGTGCGGCGCCGTCCCACCTCGACGGCGGAGGGCACATCGTTCGAGAGGTGGGCGAATTGACGCGACATCGGTCTTAGCCCGCCCTCGAGGATTGCAGCGGCCGCCACCGAGGTCGTCCCGTGGAAGAGGAGCGCGGGAGGCCTCTCGCTTTGCTTGCGCACCCCGCCCGAGTACGAGTGCCCGTACAAAGCCCGGATGCGCCCATCATGGATCTCGAACCGCTTCTTGGACGAGGTCTGGATCAATGCGGCGATCTGGCTGGGCCCGACGTCGTGCCACCGGGGGCCGAGGGCCCGCAGGGCCGAGACCAGATCCGCCACGTCGACCCATCCTTGGGCATCCGGCACCAAACCGTGTGCGTGTGGCTCGTGGCGCAAGAGGCGAGCCATCGTCTTGCTCAGCCGGACATCGGTTCGTTGCACCTGCGGGCTTTAGAGACCGTGGGACCCTCAGGAAGGGTCGGTCACTAGCGTCTTGGTCGTCACGGGCGACCACCTCGACTGGGCAGTGCCCTTCCTCGACCTCGCGCGGAACGAGTACTCGATGTCGGTCTGAAGCGTGACGGGATCGTCTTCTCGTCCGAAGGTGGCTCGAAGCGCCAGGGTGTCGCGTTGCCAGGCTCTCCAGGGACCATCGCCTACCTTGTAATCGACGTCGAACAGGTCTCCCGTGTTCGATGTCTTGGAGGCCCACCACACCATGAAGGGAGGTCCGTCCGGGCCCTCCGATATCTGGGGCGCGACCTTGACGACTCCGCGCATGTCTTGTTGAGCGTGCAGGGTACAGACGTAGGGGAATCTCCCCGCCGAGAACGTCCGGGTGTAGTCGATGGGGTCCTCTGTTACGGGCATACGGAAGATTCCCTGCGTTTGGACGATGTCGTGCGGAACGGTCGAGGTCGGGTTCTCTCTTTGCCAGCGAACGAAGCCCCCCACCCCGACCGCCGAAACCGTGGGATCGAAAGAGTAGGGGTCGTCTTTCACCGCCACCTCTTCGGAATCACCGGGAACGAGCCTGTAGATGTTCGAGCGGGCGACGAGATAGAGCCAGCCGCCCGGTCCTTCGGACACGCTGATGATGCGGTGTTCCGGGTTGTTGAAGTTGTAGACGACGTCGTCCAGCGGAGCGACGATTGGGTATCGGAAGCTGTGCAGCTGCGACTTGAGGTAATCCCCGAGGTAGAGGGCGTCGGGCAGGGATTCGATGCCCACAGCCGAGCCGTCGTACCACCACGCGTCGGTGGGGGCGATGCCGGGATTCCATCTGAAGAGTGGCTCGCGGGGGCTCGGTCCAATAGCGCTGTAACCCTCGCCGAAACAGCCGTACCCCGGCCCCCACCCGTAGTTCGCCCCCCTGACGATCAGGTTGAGCTCGTCGTCGCACCAGGGCCCGTTCTCAGTCTCGAAGATCTGGTCGAAAGCTGCCCTATAAGCGAGCCCGAAACCGTTGCGGTGTCCGAAACTCCAGATCGGACTGCGGGGTTGGGCGTGGTCGGCCGGGAAAGGGTTGTCGGCGGGGACCGTTCCGTCGTCGTTGAGTCGCAGTACCTTCCCCATTAGGCTGTTCAGGCTCTGCGCCAGGTCGCTGTCACCGTTGTCGCCGGTCGTCACGTAAAGCCTGTTCTGTGCGTCGAAGACCATCTGCCCGCCCTGGTGGAAGAGGCCGGTGTCGAGGCCCCCGAGGATGATGGTGGGATTGGTGCACAGGCCGCGGGTGACCGTGAAGCGGACCAGTCGGTTCTCCAGCGGCTCGGCGTTGGTGTAGTACGCGTAGAGGTACTTGTTCGTGACGAACTCGGGATGAGCCGCAAGTCCGGTCAGCCCCTTGTCGTGCTCGGTGGCGACGTCGAGGTTGACGCACGGCCGCTTGACGAGCCGGCCGTCGTCGATCATCCAGATGCGTCCGTCGTCCTCCTCGCTGAAGAAGAGCTTGTCGGTGCCTCGAACCCATGCCAGATCGACCGGCCGCTGGATGTCCTTCTTGCCTCCCTGGAGGAAGAGCTGCACTTTGAAGTCGACGGGTGCGGCCGAAGCGCGCCCGGCAGGAGTGAAGATCGCTGCCATAGCTGCAATGGCAACCAACGTCCTCATGAAGTTCTTTCGAGTTGATATGCCGCCCACGCAAGCCTCCACCAGATCTGCCCCGGAGTACCGGGATCGGATCGTGCGGTTCCCTCTGCCCGAGATCCGAAGAGAGCACCCTATCGGCCGGATGTCTCACACGTGAAGGTACTTGGCCGGGATCCGGCCGGGGGACCCGCGGTCAGCCTTGCGCAGCGCGCTCTTTCTCGACCAGGACGCGGCGCAGGATCTTGCCCGACGCCGATTTCGGGATCTCCTCGATGACCTCGACCCGCCGGATCTTCTTGTAGGGAGCTACTCGCTCGGCCACGTATCCGACGATCTCGTCCTCGTCCACCTTTTCTTTGAGAACGACGTAGGCCTTCGGGATCTCACCCGCTTCTTCGTCGGGCACGGGGATCACGGCGGCGTCCGCGATAGAGGGGTGGGTCAGTAGAACGGCTTCGAGCTCGGCGGGAGGGACTTGGAAACCCTTGTACTTGATGAGCTCCTTGAGCCGATCCACGAGGAAGAAGTACCCGTCCGCGTCGGCCCTGCCAATGTCGCCGGTGTGCAGCCACGCCTCCTCGTCGACCGTGCGAGCCGTGGACTCCGGGTCGTTGAGATAGCCCTTCATCACCTGGGGGCCCTGGATCCACAGCTCTCCGGTCTCGCCGACGCCCACCTCTTGGCCCGACGCAGGGTCGACGAACTTGGCGGAGGTGTTCGGGATCAGATGGCCGATGGAGCCCGGGCGATCCTTGTCGGCTTCGTCGGGGACCATGTGAGTGACCGGGCTCGTCTCGGTCAACCCGTAGCCTTGGATGACGAGTGTCTTCCCGAGACGAGATGCAGCGGCCGCCGCGAGGTCTGCCCCCAGCGGGGCCGCGCCCGACATGATCACCTCCAGGTCGCTCAGGTCGTACTTGTCGACGATCGGATGCTTTGCGAGCGCCAGGATGATCGGCGGCACCAGATAAGCGCGGGTGACCTTGTGGTCCTGGAGGAGCTGCAAGAACTCCTCGAGGTCGAATCGAGGCATCGTCACGACGGTTGCGCCGAGGCGCATGGCCACGTTCATGATCACGGTCATGCCGTAGATGTGAAAGAACGGCAGTACCCCAATGGCGACGTCGTCCTGATCCGTCGAGTGGGGCACCATCGTTTGGCAGATGTTCGCCACGATGTTGTGGTGGGTGAGCATCACGCCCTTCGGGAACCCGGTCGTGCCGCTTGAGTAGGGGAGCGCCAGGAGGTCGTTCTCCGGATCTATGTCGATTTTGGGGGGCGGCGAGTCACTCGCGAGAAGTTGAGCAAATGGAGTGGCACCCTCGGCTTCCCCGAGCACGAACACCTCTTCAACATCGGTGTTGTTCGCAGCTTCGAGGGCCCTGTCGAGGAACTGCGGGATCGTTAACAGGTATCTCGCCTTCGCGTGCTCGAGCTGGAAGGTGAGCTCTTCGATCCTGTAGAGCGGGTTGATCGTCGTGCAGACGCCCCCCGCCGTTGCCACCCCGTGGAAGGCGACCGCGTACTCGGGGAGGTTCGGCGAGAAGATGGCAAACACGTCGCCCTTCTCGAAGCCGCGCGCGGCCAGGCCCGAGGCAAGTCGCAGGACGCCGGCGCGAAGCTCTGCGTAGGTGATCGTCCGTCCCGTCGGTCCGTCGATGAGGGCAGGCTTGTCGCCCAGCTCCTCGGCGCGCTCGAGGACGAACTCCGAAAGGCTCGTCCGGGGTATGTCGACGTCCGGGTAGGGGCTGCGGAAGATCATGCTCTACCTCCTGAGTGGTGGTGGCGAGGGCTTCGACCCCGGCCCGTCGAAGGGTAGCGCTCAATCCGGCCCCGAAGAGGTCGATAGAGGGTGTATGACCAACCTGCAAGAGGCATTCCGAAGCGCCACTTCGGTCGACCGCCGGGATCCCAAGAGATCCCGAACGTTGAAGCGCAAGCCTCGGCGTATCGGCCGGGGGCCGAAGCTGGTCCCGAGCTCCAACGCTTCGGCTCCGCGCCCACTTCGCTAGCGACCCGCGTTATCAGATCCACGAGTTCTGCGGCCCCGGGAGCTAGAGCCCGGCAGTTCCTGGCGCCCTTCTTCGGCATCGGGCCCCATCTCGTTTGCGCTGATCCAGCTATCGATCCGCTTCCAGTTTGCGAAGAGCCAGTCGACTTGCTCGTCTGGATCCGAGGGCACGTCTTCCTCGGGCTCCAGCCACCAGGCGGCCTTGATCGGAGTGTCCATCGGCAGACCTCGCCACAGGTCGCGCGGCCCGCTCATGTGCTCAAGGCCCGTGTGCGCCACGAGCAGGATGTCGGTCTGTGGATTAGCCGCGATCGCCGCGAGCGCGCCACCGGGGCGCGGGGGGAGGACCCGGGTCATCTCCGAGGCCGTGCTTGCCTCGTCCTGATGACCGAGGGAGCGCAGGCGCTCGATCGCTCGCAGGCGCCGCTTCGGGGTGAAGTTGCTCCCCTCCGGGAAGAGGACGAGGGCGTCGCGTTCGTCCATGTCCTCGGCGAGGGTCTGCACCGCTCGCACCATCGCCTTGCTGCTGCCGGGTGTGGACGCGACGAACTGGTTCGGAAGACGGTTGAGCACGACGTCGAGCATCGGGTCGAACTGCAGGAGGTCCTTCATCACGATCCGGGGACGTCGACCGAGTCGGACGATGACCTCGTGGAGCAGGAGGAACGAGTCCCCGGGTCCCGCATGGCGACAGAACACGAGCAAAGGACGACGTGATTCGATGGGCGAGGCGTCGTGCTCGTCCACTTGCTCGATTTCGATTGAGACCTTGAGCACCCTGACGGCGTTGCGGTAGATGAAGGTCACGGCCCACGCCAGCAGCCGGTAGTGGAGCGTCTCGAAGCGCTCGGTCCTGTAGAGCGCGCCGAACCCTGACGCGACCCACAGAGCGAAGCTCGCGAGGAGACCGAGCGACTCGGTGATCAGATAGACGGCCACCAGCCAGAGAACCCTCAGGGGGCGGAGCTTTCCGGGTACGAGCGGCGAGACGGCCAGCGCAAAGAGCCCCCAGGCCGGGACCGTCGTCAAAACGAGGAACGTAATCAAGAGCATCGCGGGAGCAAAGACGATCCGTCGGACCATGCGCGGTGGGACGCTCATGAAGATTCCTCTTCCAGCGAGTCGAGGTATTCCGAGGAGGCCCGATAGGCCTGTTCGATGCGCCCGGCGACCCTTGAGGTATCGGTGTAGCGAAGTTGTCCGATGTTCTTGAAAGCGGGCGGATCGCCGGACGGAAGGACGTGAGCGACTATCGAGCCGGACAGCTCCTCCATGCCGCGTGCGAAGCGATGACGCCGAGCGATCTCGAAGGCGACGAGAGCGACCTCCAGGGGACCATGCGGGGCCCTGAGCGCCTGCTCTATGCGTCCCACCTGGAGGACGAAGATCGTGGTTGCCCCGAGCGCGGCCGCGCGGTCCACCGGGATCGAGTTCACCAGCCCGCCGTCGTAGAAGTGCCGACCCTCTATCTCCACCGCGGGAAGCAGACCCGGGACGGCCGACGAAGCGCAGATGGCATCGACGAGCGGCCCCTCGGTGAACCAGTGCTCGGCGGCCGTCTCGATGCACGCCGCTACGCACTGGAAGGGGATCTCGAGATCCTCTATCCGCTGCACCGGGAACGACCTCTTCAACAAAGACCTCAGGGGTTCGATGTCGTGGAGGTGTGTGCGCGATCTGGTGAGAGTGCGGGCTCGCCTCAGCATCGAACCGCTGAAGACCCCGGATCCTGCGGAGTCCCGCCACAGCCCTTCGAGCAATCCAATGACCTCCGTATCGGGGCGGGCCGCGACCGCTGCTCCGTTTATCGCCCCGATGCTCGTGCCGACCACGAGGTCGGGAACGATGTCCCTCTCCAGCAGCGCGCGGAGCATGCCGACTTCACTCGCCCCCAGGATCCCACCTCCTCCCAGGACGAAGGCCGTTCGAGTCACGACGTCCAGAGGTCCGCCGCGCGGCGCGAGGCCGAGTTCTGTATGGGATTGGCGGGAGGCCTCTGGCTCACGCCAGAACTCTAGTCGTCGTCCTCGTCCGCCTCGCGCTCGTCGGAGCCGCTTTTGGAGTCGTCTTCGTCCGTGTCATCGGCCGCCTCGTCAGCCGCGTCTTCCGCCGCGTCTTCGGCGTCTTCCGCCGCGTCCTCGGCCGCATCCTGGTCTTCGTCGGCCTGGTCCTCGGCCCTGTCCTCGGCCTCGTCGGCGCGATCTTCCTCGGCCTCGCGTGCCTCTTCTCGCTGCTCTTCGTCGCGCTCGGCACTTTCTTCCTCGTGCTCTTCGTTGCTCTCCCGGGCGTCCCTACCGTCTTCTTCGTCTTGGCCGGACGCTCGGCGCTCCTCGTGGCCCCGCTCGTCGTCGTCGGATCGAGCGGCCCCCGTTCCTTTGTGGTTTGCAGGTCGGCTGTCACCGCCTGTGTCGGCCTTGGGGTCATGGGCGCGACCCGAGGTCGGGTCGCGGTCGTCGAGATCCGTTCCGGAAACGCTCTCTTCCGAGGGGACCTGGCGACCTCCCGCGCTGCCCTCGTCTCCGAACAGCGCAGCCATTTCCTCCCGGACCGAGTCGATCGCCGTGCGAACCGGCGCAAAGCCCGCTGCGTATGCCCCCGACGTGGTCAAAGCCGCCGTGGTCAATCCGGCGATGAGGGGCTTGCGCACCCAGAGTCTGAGGGAGTCGAGCGCCCCCGGCCTGCGGGAATCGATGCGCCGGGAGATCTCCTGCCACGTTCGGTCGGAGTCTGGGACGTCGGCCGAAGCAAGCATCTTCAGTCGCTCGTGTTGAGACAACAGCCCGCTCAGATCCTCGCCGGGGTAGTCGTTCTCCAGCAACTCGAGCGTGAGCCGTCCTTCTTCCCAGAGACCGAGGTCGCGTTCCATGTCTTTCATCTGCATCCCATCAGCTCCCGCATCTTCTTGAGCCCCCGCCACTGGATGGCGTTGACTGCCCCGACGCTTCGGCCCAGCGCATCCGCGACTTCGCTGTTGAGCATCCCGATGAGGTACTTCATCTCGATCACCTGTCTCTGTTCTCTGGGAAGCCGATTGATGACGGCAGTTACGGCGATTCGGTCGTCGGCGTCGGGGGACCAGGCCGCCTCCGGCAACGTCTCGCGGGGCTCGACCCTGCGCTTCGCCTTGAGCTCGTCGGCGACGATGTTGCGGGCGATCCCATACAGCCAGGCCGAAAAGGGCGCTCCGGTGTCCTTGAACTTGGGGAGTGCCTTCCAGGCCCGAACGAAGGTCTCGGCCACGGCGTCCTCGGCGCTCCCGTTCAGATAGAAGCTCGCCAGCCGATGAACCGAACCGTGGTGCGCTCGATAAAGAGCGCCGAAGGCCTCCTTGTCCCCGGCCTGCGCCCTGATGACAAGCCCGCGGACCAGCTCGGCTTCCCGACGATCGAGAGATCGGTCGTCGGTTGCGGCTCTCTCTTCGCGAGCCGGGCTGGTGATGCGATGTTGTACGCGCATTTTCTTTTCCGTCGAGGTGTGTGTCGGCCGCCGCCTGGTTTATCGGCAGGCTGCGGGGGGCTCTGGAGTGAAAGCGGGCTGGGGAGAGGCCTTGTAGGCCCCTCCCCAGATCCCCCTCGTCGGCCCTTACTCGGTCGAGGTGGCTCTCGAGAGCTCGATCTCCTCGAGCGCTCCGGTCTCGTCGTCGAGCTCGAGGTTGGTGACCCCGGTGCCGGCCACCAGGTCGGTCGAGGAGGCGTCTCCTCCGGAGCCCTGGCCCTCGCAGTCCCACTCGATCTCGGTGTCACCCGTCACGGGGGCCGAGACGATCGTGCCGGAGACGCTGTGCACGGTCAGGACGCCGCCCTTGAAGGAAACAATCGAGCCGAAGAGGTCGTCGACGTCCTCGCCGTCCTTCTCGCACTCGTCGTCCGAGTCGTCATCCGAGTCCTCGTCGTTGGTGCCGTCGTCATCGGAGTCCTCGTTGCCGTCCTCGATGCCGTCGTCGTCCGAGTCCGAGTCACGTGAGCTGGTGCCGAAGTCGTTCTCGTCCTCGTTGTCGACGCCGTCCTCGTCCCGGTCGTCATCGTCGGCGCGGCACTCCTCGCGGGAATCGTCCTCGTCCTCGTTGTCGTCGCCGTCACGGTTCGAGTCCTGATCGCCGTCCTCGACGCCGTTGTCGTTCGAGTCGTCATCGTCCACGTCGTACTCGTCGAAGTTCTTGACCTCGTCGCCGTCGTCGATCCCGTCGTTGTCGGTGTCCTCGTCCTTCGGCTCGGCCTCGTGGCGGTACTCGGCGAGGTTGCTGAGCCGGTCGTGGTCCGGGTCACCGGCAGCGTTGGGGCTGCGGGCATCGAGGCCCTGGGCTACCTCCCAGCGGTTGGGCATCCCGTCACCGTCGGCGTCCCGGGACGAAGCTGCCGCGGGTCCGGCCACGAGGGCCGAGGCGGAGACGAGAGCGAGCACGGAGGCTCCTATGGTTCTTGCGGCCTTGCCTTGGATCTTGGTTCGCATCACCCGAACCACTCCTTTCGGTAGCGGGGCTGCCTCGGTCCTTCCGAGGCCCCTTGCTTTGCGGCCCCGCCTCGCGACGGGTTTGCCTTTGTCGAGAAGCGTTCTGCTCTCGTCTGATCACCTAATAGCCACAGGCACCCGAAATGTACGCGGCTTTTCTTTTTTCTGTCCTCGTTCGGGTCTCGTTGGGCGCTTATCGTCGTGCCGCCGTCCCTCCCGAGCAGACGTTCCGAGCTTCCTTAGAATCGGGTGACACCCCCGTGATGAAGGAGGCGGTCATGGTCGATGCAGCCGAGCAGATGAAAGATCGCAACCGGCTTATGTGGTCCCTGGGCGATTACCCGACCATCGCTGACTTCCTACGTCCGGCCGCTCGGGCCGTTGCGGACGCTTGCTCGGTGGGTCCGGGGATGTCGGTTCTCGACGTGGGAGCGGGCACCGGGAATTTCGCGGTCGAGGCCGCTAAGCGCGGGGCCAGGGTGATCGCAAGTGACCTGACGCCGCACCTGATCGAGCTCGGCAGGGCGCGCACCGAGCAGGAGATGCTCGACATCGAATGGCATGAGGCCGACGCAGAGGACTTGCCCTTCGAGGACGAGATGTTTGACGTGACCGCGTCCGTCTTTGGGGCGATCTTCGCCCCGCACGCCGACAAGGTGGTTGCCGAGATGATGCGCGTAACGAGACCGGGAGGTGTCGTCGCGATGACATCATGGGACAACGATGGCTATGCAGGCCAGATCGCAACCATGACGATGGAGTTCGCACCGCCTCCTCCCGAAGGCGTGGACCGCCCCACCTCCTGGGGGACCGAGGAAGCCGCTCGCGCCAGATTCGAACCGGTCGCGGAAGAGGTCAATGTTGGCCGGGGGACCGTCACCTGGGACTTCGCCTCTTCGGAAGAGGCGCGCGAGGCGGTCGAGACGAAGATCCCCCCAGTCGTGGCCGCCAAGATGGTGATGCCTCCGGAGAGGTTCGAGGAGATGATGACCAGGTACGACGAGATCCAGCGTCGTTTCGATCGGGGAGAGGGGGGCCGGGTGGCGGTGGACTCGGAGTACCTCCTGATCCTGGCCCGAAAACCCTCCTGAGCCTCGTTTGTGGGTCGGCCTCTCGGGTAAGCGCCCTGGGACGGGCGTCTGAAAAGAGAGGTGTCATGGACAAGAAGCTGCTGGGGATCTACATCAACGATCATCTCGCCGGCCATGTCGCGGGATTGGAGCTGGCCAAACGGTCCGCCTCATCGAACGAGGGCACGCCTCTCGGCGAGTTCCTCGCCACGTTCGTCGAAGAGCTGGAGCAGGAGAGGGCGATCATGGAGTCGGCTCTGGACGAGGTCGACGAGGACCCCAACCGGGTCAAGACCATGGCAGCGTGGGTCGCAGAGAAGGCAGGTCGCCTGAAACTGAATGGGAACGTCACGAGTTACTCGCCCTTGAGTCGGCTGCTCGAGGTCGAGACGATGAGCAATGGCGTGGCCGCGAAGATGGACCTCTGGTCCGCCCTCGAGCGGATGCAGGTCGGCCCGAGCGGTGAACACCGAGCGTTGCTCGAGCGAGCCGAGCGCCAGAAGGCCCAGCTCGAGACCCATCGCCACAGCGCAATCACCACGGCTTTCTCAGGCGAGAACTAGGTCCTGGGGCTCGGCACTTTCAAGACTGCGACGGCGATGTCGTCGCGCGGCCTGCCGTCTTGGAACTCGACCACCTCGTGCACCAACCCATCCGCCAGGGGGCCGGCGCCTACCATTCGAAAGCGGACGCCACGAAGCGCCACATGTTCTGGTCGCATGGGTATGGATGCTCGGGACCGCAACGACCACGAGGAGGGCACCTTTGGCTCGCAGAGCTATCGTCACGGCATCGGATTCAGGGATCGGTAAGGCCACGGCGGTGGCCCTCGCGCGCAGAGGTTGCGACGTCGGCATCACATGGCATGAGGACGAGGCCGGGGCACAGGACACGGCTGCAGAGGTCACTTCTCTCGGCCGCGCGGCTCCCGTCCGCCGACTCGACCTGGGAGACAATCCTGCGTCTCTTAGGTCATTCGAAGAGCTCCTGGACGAGCTCGGCGGCATCGACGTGCTCGTGAACAACGCCGGCAAGGGGGTGTCGCAATCGATCCTCGAGCATTCGCTGGACGATTGGCGAGACGTGTTGGAGGTCAATCTGACCGGAGCCTTTCTATGCGGTCAGGCGGCGGCCAAGAGAATGGTCGGTGACAAGACGAGAGGCAGGATCATCAACGTGACGTCGGTTCACGAACACGTTCCGAAGGCCGGGTCGGCGGCCTACTGTGCCTCGAAGGGGGGCATGGGTCTGCTCACTAAAGTGATGGCCCTCGAGCTTGCCGAGCACGGCATCACGGTGAACTCGGTGGCTCCCGGCGAGATAGCAACCCCGATGACCGGCAACGAGGACGAGGACCCCAGGACCATCGACCGGGAGGCGATCCCCGCGGGACGTCCCGGCGACGCCCGGGAGGTCGCGGAGCTGATCGCTCACCTCGCATCGGAGGAGGCCGCCTATACGACAGGAGCTTCCTTCGTGATCGACGGTGGCCTGATGTTGATGGCGGCCCAGGCGAACCAGGACCTCAGCTAAACCTCCCCAGACCTCGTTACCAGTCGCCGTCTCGCACGGCCCCCGGTGGGCCCAGCTTCACGACCTGGCCCTCCGGCACGCCTACCGTCGAGTCGTCCTGCTGGGCCCCGAAGCCTTTCTTCTTGTCCACGCCGGCGATGGTGTCAATGGCGGCCAGGGAGTCGGATTTCTTGATGTCGCCCTTGTGCTCGTCGTACAGCTCGAACCACGGATAGCCGTGGCGGGTGTAGAGCTCTGCGCTCACGGGGGTCGGCGGGGGCTCCTCGCCAGTGATGTCACGCCAGGCAGTCGAGTTCGCGATATGGACGAAGACGCGCCGGCCGGAGGCCGGGTCCCACAGGTCAATTCCGTGCGGATCCGGATAGATGTCTTGCACCATCTTGCCCCCCGCGCCGAGCCCCATGTCCGGCGAGTAGCACGCGTCCGGGCCGTCGGGAGCCATGCTGGATAGAACGAAGCGCATCTCTTTCGCAATCTCTTCGAGCTTGTCCGGCTTGGGCCGGAAGGCCTCGAGCTGGATCCCGCCGAACTCCTCGTTGCCGGTCACTTGTCCCTCGACCGTGTAGCCCATACCCAAGGGCATGGCGACGAACTGGCGGATGAAACCGTCGCCCGCATTGATTCCGTCAAGCCACGGCTGCTCGGGGCGGACGAGGTAGTTCTGCGGCTCGGCACACAGGCCCTCGCCCCACTGATCTCCCGTGAGAGCGTCGATCTTCCCGATGCCCACCTTCAATGCAAGTGGAGTCCGGTCCTCGACGTGAAAAGACATCCACATGGCCTCGCGCTGGTACATCGGGATGAACACGCCCCCGTGCTCACTCCACGCGTCTGGCACCGTGTCGAGATAGTCGTCGACCCTGCGAATCGGAAAGGACCCCAGGCCCGGGGGAAGGGGATAGTCACGGCCGTCGTCCGGGATCCTCAGAGTTCTCTGGAATGTGATCCGGAGGTCGTCTATCACCAGGGAATCGTGCTCGACCCTCAGGCCCCTCGAGCCCACCCCTCGTCTCTTGCTGCTTTGCGTCCGCACCTTCGCTCTCCCTCCTCATATGCCGCCGAAATAAAAGATAGGGAGGGGGTACGACAACAATCCGCTCAACTCTCGCCCTTTGTAAAAGACCCGAGTATGTGAGCGAGGACGCTCGAGTAGTCGTCCTGGCCGAGACCGGCCTTCTCGGCCTCTATGAACCAGGCGCGCGCCGCTTCGGCGACGTGGAGGTCGACGCCGGCACCCGCCGCGGCCTCGAGGATCAGGTCGGCGTCCTTGTGGGCGAGGGCCAGAGCGAACCTCAGCGGGTAGTCGTTCTTCTCGATGGTCGCCCGACGTCGTTCGGCCTGGGCCGCCAGAGGAGTGCCGCTCAGGACCTCGAAGATGCGGTCGCGTCGCAGCCCGAGAGCGTCGCCGAGCAGGACTGCTTCTCCGACTGCCGTGAGGGCCGCAAGCAGCGTGGAGTTCGCCACGAGCTTGGCCGCAGCTCCGGATCCCAGGGGGCCGACGTGCACCACCTCTCCGAGGGTAGTCAGAAGAGGCGTCCACCTCCGTGCCGAGTCGTCGGCAGCTCCGAGGAAGACCGTCAGGTTGCCGGCCTCCACCTCGGAGGTGCTCCCGAGGACCGGCGCGTCGAGCAGCTCCACCTGGGCCGGGAGGGTGTCACGCAGCCGTCGGATGGCGTCGGGCCCGACCGTGGACATCTCGATGACGGTGGGGGTCGGGGGATCGGCGTGGGCGATCCCGTCGCGCCCCCGAGTGACCTCCTCGAGGGCCTTCGGGTGGGCAACCATCGTCATCACGACGTCGACGCGACCCGCCGCCTCCGCGGGCGTCCGGGCGGCGACCGCCCCTCGATCCACGAGCGATTGAGCCTTCTCCGAGGTGCGGTTCCACACCGCGACCTCGTGGCCCGCGTCGAGGAACCTCGTTGCGATGCGACTTCCCATCGCTCCCAGTCCCACCACGCCGACCCTCGTCATCTCTCCATAATGACGCCCGGATCGGCTGGTGGGGCAGTGATGTTCGGCGAGTGACCCGAAGTAATAGGCATTTCTACGTATTTCACTCAAAGGCCTCATCCCGCAGACTCAAAGGACACGTTCGAACGCAAGGGGCGGTCGAGCATCCATGGGAGAAGATCGGGCACCTTTGGACGTCCTGCTAGTAGATGACGAGGTCAGCATCCGAGAGATGCTTCGGCTCATGATCGAGCTCCGCGTCCCCGGCTGTCAGGTCGTCGGCGAGGCCGCGGACGGCGTCGAGGCGATCGAAAAGGTCGCCGAGCTGATGCCCGAGGTCGTCGTGATGGATTACAAGATGCCGAGGCTGAACGGCGCCGAGGCCACGCGCCAGATCAAGGAGCGGTTCCCTCAGGTCCGCGTCCTGGGGTACACGTCTCTGCCCGTTTCCCTGGTGGGCCTGTTGCGCGCCGCAGGTGCGAGCGAGGCCTTCACCAAGGACGACGTGGGCCGCTTGATCGACGCCCTGGGTTGCCCCGCCGAGACGATCTAGTTCCGAGTTATCTCAGCCGGGTTCGGTCACTGCGGTACCTCAGCCCGACCGTTCTGCGTCGGTGCGACGAGAAAGATCGTGATGTCCCAGATCAGATGGCTCGCTATGAGCGCTTCCATTGACATGCCGAGCCGGGCCAGGCCCCCCCAGTAAGCGCCCGCCATCGTTGCGGCGCCTAAGAGCGTGGGGTTGCCCGTGACGAGATGGGCTCCGCCGTAGACGGCGGAGGCGGCGGCCGCTCCACGCGTGTCACCAAGGCGTTCGGCCAGACGGGCTTGCACGAACCCTCTCCAGAAGAGCTCCTCGGCGGGTCCGATGACGGCGGCGAGACGCGCGGCGATGCGCGCGTGGGGCTCCAGGTTGCGCAGCTCGTAGATGTCGCCGATGTTCTCGGCTCCGGCGGGCATGATCTTGCGGGCGAGGACGTCCCCGACGCGGAAGATGGCGTACAGCCCCGCGGCGCTCGAGGCTCCTGCCGCGAGATCCCCTCCTGTCGGCCGCAGCTCGCGCAGTTTCGGCTCGCGCCATAGGGCGAGGGACCCAAGCGTCAGTCCGGCGAAGGTCATCCTGTTCCAGAAGCGGGCGCGATCGCCTCGGAAGGTCAATGCGAACAATGCGTAGGCCAGTGCGAGCGAGGGAACGAGGTCGCCGCTCGGGCGATCCTTACGCCGAAGCTTTCTCAAGTGCTGAGATACGACAGCACGAGGCCCCCGACCAGCAAGAGGCCGAAAGCCGCATGCAGCTGCGCCGTTTGCAGGTCGATCATCGCTATGGCCCGCTGCTGCCCGCCCGCTCCCAGCTCGGCGTTGCGGATGATCCGCACGAGAAGCGGCAGCGAGAGCATCGCAAGCAGCGCCCCGACCGGAAGGACCTCTAGCATCACGGCGAGCGCGAGGACGATGTAGGCCCCGAGGATCAACGACACGTATACGACGTGCGCTGCCGTTCGTCCGTAACGGATGGACAAGGTCTTGATGCCGGCGCGGGCGTCTTCGGAGATGTCCCGCCATTCGTTTCCGTGAAGGATCGCCGCGACCAGAAAGCCCACCGGGATGCTCAACACGAACGGCTCGACGTCGAGCTCCCCGGTGACCACGTAGTAACTGCCGACCACCATCAGCGGGCCCATGAGCAGGAAGACCAACGGGAGCCCCAGGGCCCGGTACTTGTACTGAAGCGGGGGAGCGGTGTACCCGAACCCGCCGAGCAGCCCCAGCAGACCGAGAACCACCACCGGCACCCCGCGACGCACAACGAGATACACGCCGATTGCCGCAGCCGCGCCGAAGGCCAGCGCGGCGATGCCGAACGCTGCCCGCTCGTTGATCCGGCCCTTCACGATGGCTTGGCTAGCTCGGGGCGAGACGATCGAGTCGATCCCGCGGCGCACGTCGTAGATCTCGTTGATGACGTTCGTCCCGAGCTGCAGGAGGACGGCCGCGACGAGGGCGGCGAGGAACAGCGACCAGCTGAAGGGGCCGGCGAGCGCCGCGAGAGCGGCCCCCGCGCACACCGGCACGACCGACGCCGTGAAGCTGAATGGACGCGCGATCTCCCATACCGCGCCGAGGCCGAGCCGCGTCCTTCTTCGGTCTTCTCCCGAGGGGGCCGGTCGAGTCGACTCGTCAACCCGCGCCGGTGCGCCGGCGTGTGCCGCCTCCCGACGCCCGTAGATGGCCGCGGCTTCCATACAGGAGATGACTTGCTCGCCCTCCTGAACGATGGGCTGCACGATCGGTGTCTGCAGTCCCGCCTCGTAGTAATCGTCGGTCCGCTGGGCCACCTCACCCGCCGTCCCGCAGAGGATGAACGCATCGACGAGCTCGTCGGGGATCAGCTCGGCGGCCTCGTGGTAGTTCTCGGCACGCCACGCGGCTGCGATGTTGTCGCGCAGAGAAGGCTCGAACCCGGCCCGCTGCAGGGAGACATCCGAGAGGATGCTCATCATGTAGATGACGAACGGCTCGCGCTTGGCGCGGTTCAGTGCCTCGCGGCGCGTCGAACCGACTAGCGCCAACAGATAACCGGCCGTTTGAACGGCGTCCTCGGGGCGACCGGCCTCGATGGAGGCGGCCCGCAGCACGGAGACGATCTTGCGAACGCCGGGGATGGACTCGGCGGGTCGCGCCAGGTAACCGTCTGCGGTCCGTCCCGCGAGCTTGACCATCGGCGAGCGGTATCCGGCCACGTAGATGGGGACGTGGTGGACGGGAGCGAACATCGCCTGCAGAGGAGGGAGCTTCTCGTTGACAACCGGCAATCGTTCGCCGCGCCACAACGTCCGCATCTGCTCGATCGCATCCGAGACGTGACCGACGGCCTCGGCCGGCTTGTAGGGGATGCCCATCTGACCGAGGCGCAAGGGGAGCGCGCTGCCGAGGCCCAGGATGATCCTGCCCGGAGCCATCTCGTCGAGCGCGCTGATCGTCATCGCGATCAATACGGGGTGGCGGGTGTAGGGGTTCAGCGCGCCGAGACCCACGTGGATGTCGTCCACCTGCGAGGCGACGGCCGAGGAGTACGTGACGGCGTCCCGTTCGAAATAGGAGTCGTGGAACCAGACCGAGCGAAGGCCGCGCTCGCGAGCGCGACGCGACCACTCGACGGTGTCCGTGACGGACCCCCGCGCCGCGAGACCCAGTCCCACCGATCTGATCAGCTCGGCCATGCCCCCATCCTTTCATTGCGGTGCACGCGCCGGCCTTAGGGCCCCCTGGCGATGGCGCTCTTCTGCTGTTGCCCCGCTGAGGCAGGATGTCGTGGTGACGCGACGCCCGGATCTGCCCCAGGGCAGCGAGAAGGAGCAGATGGTCCGATCGATGTTCGATCGAATCGCTCCCCGCTATGACCTGCTCAATCGGATGATGACGCTGGGTGCGGACCGGGTCTGGCGACGGCGCACGGTGCGCGAGCTGGGACTCCCCCAGGGCTCGCTCGTGCTCGACGTCGCCTGCGGGACCGGAGATCTCTGCTCTGAGCTCGAGCAGCAGGGCCACCGGGCGATCGGCGCCGACTTCGCACACGAGATGCTCGTTCGCCGCCATACCTCCGCGCCCGTCGTCCAGGCCGATGCGCTGAGGCTGCCCCTTGGTACCGCCTCGGTCGACGGGGTCACGTGCGGGTTCGCCCTCCGCAACGTCGTGGACCTCGTGGCGCTTTTCGAGGAGGCGACCCGCGTCATCCGCCCGGGGGGTCGGGGGGCGTTCCTCGACGTCGCCGAGCCGACCTCGAAAGTCGTGCGCGCGGGCCACGGGCTGTACTTCCGTAAGGTCGTGCCGGTGGTGGGCGGGCTTCTCTCGGACCGCGAGGCCTACCGTTACCTTCCTCAGTCGACGAGCTACCTTCCGCCCACCGCCGAGATCGTTTCGATGATGGAGACCGCAGGCTTCGAGGACGTCGAAGCGAAGTCGCTGGGGCTGGGAGGGGTGCAGCTGCTGGTGGGAACCAGGCGCTAGGCCGGTCGGCTCTTCTGGGGATGCCCGTGGTGGGTGCGACTAGCGGCGCACGATCCGGAAGCTCTCGCTCACCCGCTCGCGATCTCCTCCACCCTTGGGCCTGAAGCGGCCGATCATCGTGTACCAGCCCGGGGCTAGGTCATTTTCCCTCACGCATCCCCAATTGTCCTTGGTGCACTCGTCGAGGTCCCATCGGAAAAGGGTGACGGTCTCGCCCGGCTTGATCTTGCTGTGCACGACGAGGTCGCAGTGAGTTCCCTCCGGAATGATGAACTCGCGGCCCCCGCGCTCGCGAAAGACCATTTTGCAGGCCTCGTAGTAGGGGTTGTAGAGGTACGTCCGTTTGGTGTTGTTGCGAAGCCTTACGATGGCCTTGCCCCCGGCCTCGTACTTCTTCTTAAGGACGAAGTCGAGCGAGCGACGGTTCGCCCCAGTGTCTGGATAGGCCGACAGCGCGCTCGTGCTCCCTCCACCCAGGAGGAGACACAGTGCCGTAATCGCAAGGATCGCCTTCTTCATGTCCGCACCCTTCGTTCGCCTGTACGACGATCATATTGACGTAATCGCCTCCCCGCATTGTTCCCGGACACGAAAGAATCGGCTTGGGGGCGGACAGCGCTGGATCTAGTAATGGCGCAGAGGCCGAGCGCCCAAGAGGGCCTGGGATGAGCCGCTCAATGCCCGGCGGAGCAGTGTTTCGTTTAATTCGTCCCGGGGAATAACCTTGTCCTAATTGTTCCTAGAGCGTCCGGCTCGGGGTGACACCCTTTCTGCTCGTTCGTGATCGCAGGAGGTGTCTGTTTTGACAACGAGCAGGCCGAACGGCTCTCGCCCCACCGCCGCTTCAGAATTGCCCGCGACGCCGCCCCGCTCCAAGGTCCAGGGGGTCAGAGGACTCGAGGCCCGTGAGGCCACCATCCAGCGCCGTCTCGTGCTGTTTCTCACGATCTTTCCCTTTGTGGGAGTGGTGACTGCGATGGTGATGCTCTGGGGTAGCGGCCTGAGCCCCGTCGATGCCGGGCTGGCGCTCGTCTTCTATCTCTTCACCGGTCTCGGCGTGACCATCGGCTACCACCGCCTGTTCACGCATGGGAGCTTCCAGGCGAGCCGGCCCCTGAAGATCGTCCTGGCGGTCGGGGGGTCCATGGCCATGGAGGGATCGCTGATCGGATGGTGTGCCATCCATCGCCGGCACCACGCTTACTCCGACAAAGAAGGAGACCCGCACTCCCCCCACCTCGACGAGGGCCCCGGGGTGATGGGTGTGGTCAAGGGTCTCTGGCACGCTCACATGGGATGGCTCGTGACCCCCGAGGCCACCGACGAGAAGCGCTGGGCCCCCGACCTCTTGAAAGACAAGGACCTCGTCAAGATCACCAAGATGTTCCCTTTGCTCGCGGTCGCGTCGTTCCTTCTCCCGGCCTTGCTCGGGTTCGCTCTGACCCAGTCGCTGAGAGGAGCGGTCACGGCCTTCGTGTGGGCTTCGCTGGTACGCATCTTCTTGCTGCAGCACGTCACCTGGAGCATCAACTCGATCTGTCATTTCTACGGAGAGAGGCCGTTCAAGAGCCTCGATTTCAGCACGAACAACTGGGTCCTCTCGCTCATCTCCTTCGGGGAGTCGTGGCACAACAACCACCATGCCTTTCCGACCTCGGCAAGGCACGGAATCGGCCGTGCGCAGCTGGATCCGAGCGGACGGTTGATCTCGTGGTTCCAGAAGCTGCGGTGGGCGAGTGAGGTCAAGTCGGTGTCGCCAAAGCAGATAGCCGCCAAGAAGATCGCCAAGTTCAAGCCCCGGCCTCAGCTGGTTGCCGCCTCCAAGGCCAAGGCCCAGGAGATCGCCGAGGATCTGGTCGTCCGCAGGGCCGACACGCAGCGGTTCTGACGTCCGAGGTCAGGCGGGGGTGACGGAGCTCGTTCCGGACCGGACCTGCCACGAATGAGCGAGGGACTCCGGGCTGAACCGCTTCTT
>JALZBR010000372.1 GCA_030863485.1 Actinomycetota bacterium | reverse complement strand
CGCCAGCGCCGCGACGAGGAGAACGCCGAGCGCGACCAGGTTGCCGCTCCTTCCGGCTCCCGGCGCTGGCGCGCGTCTGCGCATCACGAAGACCTTGCGGCTGACGAGTCCCAGAAACGTCATCAGCGTCACGGTTCGAACCAACCAGGGGCTCGACAAGAAGCGCCCGCTGGCGACGATGTGAACGAGCATGAGAGCCAGCACGTACGCGAAGAAGGCCGCCAACGCAAGGCCCCAAGCCGCGAGCGCGCCGAGCTTTTTGCCGGCGAACGCGTCGACGAGCAGGTAGCCAAACGTCAGAAAGACGATGGCCACGACGGCGGATTCGAGCCCGGCTACGGGGGCATTCGGCGGGGACCCAACCATTAGCTCAGTTGAGCGCTCGCGGCTAGTCCCTCTCCCATGGGGGGTCCTCGCCCATCTTCTCGTAATAGCGGGCGAGGTGAGACTTGACCCTTCCTATCTCCTTCTTGGGGAGGTCGATGCCCCCTCGGGCCCCCTGCATGATGGCTCCCGCCGACATGACGGCCCGCGGCACGGCCTTGAGCCGGCCGTCGATCACATCCGCGATCTGAAGCTTGTACGCGCCGAAGCTGTCCTGGGAGGCGGCGTCGTACCAGACGAATGCCTTTCGATAGCGCCCGTTAGGGCGATCCTTGGCGCCCGACCACGTGCGGACGCGCTTGTTCGCCGCGCCGGCATCCCACTTACGGGTTCTGTCAGCGAGGGGCAGATTCTGAAATCTGACGACGGACATGCGCTCAGCTCGCGACCGCATAGAGGCGCCACTGTTCGGGGATCCCCCTCAAAAGATGAGCGCCGCGATCGACGAAGCGGATATCGGAGCCGGCAACCAGCTCTTTGACGGTGCTCGATACCAGTATCTCTCGCTCGGAAGCGAGCTCAGAGACTCTCGCTCCGATGTGCACCGCTATTCCCCCGACGTCGTCTCCGCGTATCTCGAGCTCGCCCGTATGGAGTCCTGCCCGTATCTCGATCCCGAGAGATGAGAGGCTGTCGCGAACCGAGGTTGCGCTCCGAATCGCTCTAGCGGGGCCGTCGAAGGTCGCCAAGAACCCGTCTCCAGTCGTCTTGACGAGCCGGCCCCGAAACTCATCGAGCCGTCTCCGCACGAGGTCGTCGTGCGCGTCGAGGAGCGCCTTCCACCGGAGATCGCCCATCGCCGCCGCCCGGTCGGTCGAGCCGACGATATCCGTAAACAGCACGGTGGCAAGAACGCGATCCGGCTCGGCGCGGTGGCGGGCGCCGGTGACGAACTCCTCCACCTCGTCGAGGATTTCGTCGCAGTTCCCGAGATAGATGAAGTAGTCACAGCCGGGTAGCTCGACGTAGCGCGCGTTGGGAATGTGCTCGGCAAGGAAGCGCCCGTGCTCCACGGAGACCATCGGGAGCTCGCGCCGCTGAATAACCAGAGTTGGCACGCGAATGGTGCTGAGGACGCGCCGGACGTCCATCCCGAAAATGAGGCGCGCCATGAGCGTGGAGGTTCCTGGACTCGCCGACATCCTCTGATACCTCGCCCACCAGTTCCGGTACCGCTTGTCGTCGATCATGCTCGGGCTGAAGACGTCGAGCATGTCGCCGGTGCCCCAAGTCCGTTCTTCTCGCTCGAGCAAAGCCTCGACCTCCGCGTCTCGTCGCCCCCATGGATAGTCATCGGTCTGCACGAAGCGGGCGGCGGTGTTAATCAGCACAAGCGACGAGACGCGCTCCGGGTAGGTTGCCGCAAATAGCATCGCAATCGGGCCGCTGTCGCCCACGCCCACGATCGCCGCCTTTTCCGAGCCGGCGGCATCCATCACGGCATGCACGTCGTCCGCCCAGTCCTCCCACGTCGTAGTGCTTGCGGGCAGCGGGTCAGACGCTCCCGTGCCTCGCTTGTCGAAGAGCATGAGGCGGGAAAAGCCTGCGAGGCGCCGGAGCATGCGAGCGAACAATGGCTCCTCCCATCTCCCGTCCACATGGCTGAACCATGCCGACATGAAGACGAGATCGATTGGTCCGTCGCCTACGACCTGATAAGCGATGTGGTCCGAATTGATGCGGGCATACCGCGTCTCCGGAATCACGGAGCTAGCCTGCCGTAAGTGCCGATGGGGGTCAACACGCCTGCGCCAGAGCGGCAGGCGCCAGCGATTTCAAACGGCTCCTGACGCCGCGTTTCTCGAGCCGCCTTCCCCTCGGGAGCCCTGGACGAGCGGGCTCGGGGGTCCGCGTTGACGAGGGCGGAACATAGGAAGGTAGCACCGGCCTTCAGCCCGGGAGGTCTCCCATGCGCGTTACGAAAGAGAGGAGTAAGCCAGGATGATCGAGGACCAGGTCAAAGAGCTTGCCAGGGAAGCGAATTACGCTGCTCTAACGACGCTTTCGCTCAGTGGTCGACCCATGACTCACCTCATGTGGGTCGATTGCGACGCCGAGCACGTGATCGTCAACACGGAGATTCACCGCGCCAAGTACCGTAACGTCGAGCACGACCCGCGCGTGGCGATAGTCATCTGGGACGACGAAGACCCGTATCGCTACGTGGAGGTGCGCGGGCGAGTCGTCGAAAGCGTCAGAGGCCCCGAGGCGCGCCGGCACATCGACGAGCTGAGCCACAAGTACACGGGCGCCGTGTACGCAAACCCCATCGAGTCCGAGCGTGTGATCCTCAGAATCTTGCCCTCGCGACAGAGAGCCGCCGGCGGCTAGACGGCAGCCTGCGCCGCATCTCACCCCCGAGCTGCGACTGATTCGAGAAGTAGACAGTCGGTCCGCGTTCGTGCGGGCCCAACTCTAGTTGGGCTGTACCCTCGAGGCGTGAGCAAGGCCGGTGGCAAGGGCGCCCGTTCTCGGATCGCCGAGATAGAGGAGCGGCTGCGGCCCCCGCTCGCGTGGGCGCGAGCAGCCGCCGAGCTCGACGACATGTTCCGCTCCGGCGCGGTTCCCGATCCTCTCCCGGAGGGGTTTCTCAGGGGGCGGGCCCTCATGACTTCACTGTCCCGAGCCCTGGACGCCGTCGGACGAGGCATCGCCGAGCTCTACATGCCCTGGCTGGGAAAGTCCTTCACGCGGGACGCGGGCACGGGCGTCAACGTCTTCACCAGGCAGGCGCGGGTGTTGCTCAAGGCCCTATGGCCTTCCTACGTCCCGGAACGAGAGCTGTCCGATCGCATCGAAGCTTTCCCCCTCGAGACGAGGATCGGACCGGGGGCCGTCGATCCGGTCGTCGAGGTCCTGAAGATCGACTACGACTTAGAGGCCAACCCCACGTTCATCGTGCGAAGCGTCCTGGACGAGCTCGTGCAGGTCGACGAGGGCCTCTATTTGGGCAAGGTGCTCTATCGCTGGGGGTCCTCGCACCACCCCATAGGCTTCTTCTCTCTCGAAGAGGACGCCGCCGAGCTCGCCTAGCCTCCGCTACTTCGACATCCGCGGTTCTGCGTCGCTTGAAGCACGCGCGTCCGCCTTCTCGACCTCGCGCTCCGGAGGGGCTCCCCCTATCGGGGGCGAGACCGGCAACCCGGTGGGCCCGGTGATGAGCCTCGCCCCCCGATCGTGGGTCGCGTAGGCCCAGGCCCATTGCATGAACACGAGGAGCCGGTTGCGAAAGCCGATCAGCCAGAAGATGTGTACGAGGAGCCAGACGACCCATGCGAGAAAGCCCGAGAAGCGAAGCCCACGGACCAGGGCTACCGCAACCCCCCTGCGAATGCTGACCAGCATCCCCTTGTCGACGTAGCGAAACGGCTTCGGGGGGAGGCCTTCGAGGCGGCGCAGAATCGTGCGCGCCGCGTGCCGCCCCTGCTGAATCGCCACGGGGGCCACGCCGGGAACGAACTCGCCGTCTTGCTCGAAAGCGGCGAGATCGCCTATGACGAGAATGTCGTCGCGGCCGGGCACGGTCAAATCCTTGTGCACGACAACGCGCCCGGAGCGATCGAGCGGAGCTCCAAGCTCGCGAGCGATCGATGGGGCTGAGACCCCGGCGGCCCACAGGACGGTACGAGCGTTGATGCGACGGTCTCCCACTGTGACGCCATGCTCGTCCACAGAGTCGATGAGCGAGCCGGTGAGCACGCTCACTCCCAGCGCCTCGAGCTCGCGCCTCGCCTTGTCGGACAGAGGTGGAGGAAAAGACGGGAGCACGCGCTCCATTCCCTCGACCAACAGGATGCGGGCTTCCTTCGGATCGATGTGACGAAACTCCCGACCCAGGGCATGACGCGAGATCTCTGCCAGAGCGCCTGCGAGCTCGATGCCGGTGGGCCCGCCGCCCACGACGACAAACGTCAGCCACTCCCGGCGCCGCTCGGGATCGGACTCCCTCTCGGCTGCTTCGTACGCAAGGAGAATCCGGCGGCGAATCTCCAGTGCATCTTCCAGGCTCTTCAGCCCGGGGGCGTGCTCGCCCCATTCTGGATGCCCGAAATAGGAGGGTGCGGATCCGGTGGCGAGAACCAGGAAGTCGTAGCCGAGCTGTTCGCCGCCCGACAGGGTGATCGTCTTGTGCTCGGCATCGATCGCCGTGACCTCGGCAAGGAGAACCCGCGTGTTCGCTTGGCGCCTCAAGATCCTCCTAATCGGAGCGGCGATGTCGCTCGGATTGAGCACCGCCGTGGCCACCTGGTAGAGGAGGGGCTGAAACACGTGGTGATTGCGGCGGTCCACCACGGTCACCTCCACAGGCGCCCGCCTGAGCCCACGGGCCGCGTACAGGCCCCCGAAGCCCCCTCCCACGATGACTACGTGGGGCGGGCGTCCTCTTTCCCGGGCTGGCTCAGCAGCGAACACGCTCGCCTCCTAGCTCGTCTTCCGTAGGGTTTCTGGCGCCCACTCGCGTAAACGCGGCGTAGGCGCCGTCTCTTCCGGGTTCGCCACACGCTGCTCCTCGGCGCGTCAGAGGCGGCGCAACACGCCGGAGACGGCGACTCTACTCCCCGGCCATCGTCGGCGAGGTCGACGCCCGGTCTCTCTAACGCTTGCCGCCAGCGGCGCGGGCACGCTCCTCGGCCAGACTGCGGCGGCGCCCGGCGTCGGGTTCGAATAGTTTGACCTGAGACTTCATCGAGGTCGGCCACCATTGGAACATCGATCAGAGGCGCGACGCGAGAGGATCAAAGGATCAAGAGGAGTGAACCGGGGGTCAGCGGTCGAAAGGGCGGGCAGCATCTCGGTCGAAGTTCTCCACTTCGCCCTCGTGACCCACGCCGTAGAGGCGGAGCGAGTGCGCGCTCGTCTTCCCTCTCTATACGAGCTCGAGACATTTGAGGCGGCCGACGGCGTCGAGCGCGCCCTCGTTTCCACTACTTGCTTTTGCAACCATGACTTCCGTCCCTATGCCCTTGCCTATCCTCGGCTTACGTTCAACGAAAGCACCTACAGGACCTATGTGCGGCTGGGCGAGAAACGAGGCGTGTACTTCTTCGGCCGTTACCTGGAGGGGGCGCGTGCCGCCGGTCCACAGCGCCTCTTCGCCCGCGACACGTTCTTGAGCGATTTCGAGGTCGAGATCGACAGCAACGAGAACGGATACGAGCTCTACAGCTGTGGTGTCTCGAGCAAGTGCGGCGATACGCACTTCGTCGTTCGCGCGCTCGACAGCCCACGCGCTCAGGAGCCCTTTGAATCCGGCGACGAGCTCGCTCAGTTCATCACCTACCGCCTGCACGGTTTCTTCACGTCTTCTCTGGGCTGTCAGGGCCACATGCCCGTGGGCCACAAGAGGATGCGGCCGTTTGCGGGGGAGCTCGAGTCCGGGCGTTTCGATCTCTGGGAAAGACTCGGCATCCTCGCGCCTGAAGAAGTTTCGTCGCCCCACTCGGTGCTCGTGCAGCCTCCGATCTTGTTCACTCTCTATCCACCGCGCCTCGCGCGGGCATAAGAAGTCTCCGCGGGTGGATCTCCAGAGACGCGTCCTTCAGCTCGGGCGTTGCCGAGCGCGGATGAGTGAAAGAGACGCAGTGGACCGTTGGCCAAGTCCTCGGGGGGAGGTGCTAGGGAGTGGGTGGGCACCCGCGTGGGTGTGAAGCTGCAAGAAGGACCAGAAAGCTTCGACGAACGCGGAACCGACGAGGACACATGCTCAAAAGGGCCTCTTTCCGGCGAGGCGGGAGAGAAGGGGCCCGGCATTCCCTTTTTCGAATCCCGCATCCTGCAGTCCTTTCCGGCGCAAGCCCGAGCGACCGGGGCAAGCAGGCCGCGCCCGGATCCCATCTCAAGCGAGCCTCCTAAAAGGCATTCAACATGCGGCAAACGGATCTCTGCAAGGGTCGGAAAGAGTGACGCAGACTGAGCCCACGGTCGAACACGACGACCGCCCCTGCGGTTCGTCGCCGCGTTGCAGCTCTCTGGCGGCGCACCTTCGCGCGCCTACAGGCCGGGTCTGTAGCGCAGGATAGAAGCTTGCCGGGAGGGACGGGCGCGGGGCGTCCCAGCTAAACCGCTGGGAACGCTTGCGTCCTACCGAACGCCTCGATCACTTCGAGCGCTGGTTCTCGCCGGTCTCCTGTCCCTGAGGCGACAGCTTTTCCAGTCTCGAGCGAAAGTCTTCGACGCTCTTGATTGCCTCAGGGTGGCGACGCCTTGGCAGCCACAGCAGGAATATAGCGATCGCCGTGACCAACAAGAAGATGATCAGGTACTCCAAAGCAATCTCCTATGGGTGGGGCAGCGATCACATCTTAAGTCAATTCCCAAGAGGGTGCCGCCGCCGACGATTGTCGTCGTTTCTAGTGGGCGGCGTCGTGATTGTGCGAGTGCTCGTGATCGTGCGAGTGCTCGTGGTCCTCGTGCGAGTGCTCATGCTCATGCTCATGCTCGTGGTGGAGCGCCTCCAGCTCTTGTAGCAACCTTTCGGCGTCCTTCCGATACATCACTCCGATGAGCGTGCCCTCGGGCGTAGTCACGAGAATCGTCCCGACTCCTCTGGCGGCCATCCTCTTGGTGAGCTCCGGCAGGAACTCGTCGAAGCGCACCGTAGTCGGTCCGGCCTCCATGACGTCGGCGACGCGCGCGCTGTGCTGCTCCGCTTTGAGATGCCGCTTGCGGAGCCGTCCGAGCACGACGCCGTCGGCCGTTGTGACGATGCAGAAGCCGCGCCCGACGACGTCGGGACGCTCTGCAACGTCGCCGACTTTCTCGTCGGGACCACACGTAGGCACCTCTCGCACTGCGAGGTGGCCGGGGCGCGGCAGCATCGCGTACTTGCCCTCCGTGGGAAGGCCGGAGGCCGCCCAATCGCTCTTGCCCGGCGCGTAGTCGAAGACTCGAGTGAATCCCAGTCCTTCGAGCCGCCACGCGGCTCGTGGGCTCTTGTCTCAGCGGTAGTCGCTGCAGTTAACGATGATGGGCCGGCTCCGGTCGAGCCCCGTCACGCTCTCTGCCGTCAGCTCTTTTAGCGGCAGGCTCATGGCTCCGGCAATGTGCTCTTGCTCGAACGAGTCTCGCGGGAGCACCTCGACGAGCTGGCCCCCTTCCTGCTCCACCAACCGCTGGACTTCATCGTTGGTGATGGGTCTCATCATCGGCCTCCCTCTTGGCGCGCAAGGGTTCGTTTATCCGGGAACTCGAATGAGCTCGCGCTCCCTCGGTTGCCGGCTGTGCCCCTATTCTCGCCGCGAGCAGCCAAGCGCGGGGACAGCGGGTGCCACGACGTCACGACGAGGAGCCTCACGACAACGCCGTTACCTCATCGAGCTGTTCGTTCTCCCGCCCCGCGCAAGCCCAAGGCCTGGAGCTCTATTGCCGCGAGCGCTTCGTACTCGCCTGCGGCAAACGCTGCGGCCGGATCTGCAGTCGCCTTGCCCAGCTCGTAGAGCGGCCGCGAGGCGATCGCACGCAGCGCAAACAGTTGGAGATCGGCAGCGCGCAGACGCAAGCGTTGGACGGCGCTCGCCTCTCGTATCCACCGAACCCTTCGGGGGACGTAGCGGGCGATCACCAATGAAATCGGGATGGCGGCAATCAGAACTCCCAACCAGACCGCCAGCGTGTGAACGACTTCCTGCTGCGCCGACCCCGCGCCTTGCAGAGAGTGCCCAGCGCCTGCGGCCGCGTCGAGCGGCAAGCTCAGAGCGCGCCCGACGAGGGGAAGCTCGCCCACCTCTCGGCTTGCAGTGACAAGTGGTCGCGCGAGCTCGCTTCCCGCGCGTTCGATGGTTCGCGCGGGGCCGGCGAGCCGGTTGACGAGCTCGCCGATCCAGAGGCCGATCCTCACCCACAACGCCACCCAGAAGACCGCCGCGCCGTCCGACAGAATCTGCCGCAGGCGCCGCGAGGGAACCTCGGCGTAGATCTTCACAGGGCGACCTCCTCCTCTTTGTGGCCCTCGCGCCGGGCTGGGAGCCGAGGGGCGACGAGACTACAGAGTCGAGAGCGCCTCTATCGGCGAGCCTCGCCGCTCCATCCCGTTGGTGCTCCCTCCCACCCAACCCAGGGCCGGGCAGGTCCGCGGCCGAGGAGACGCGTCGGTACGGTCTTTAGGCCGAGCTCGAGGAGCCCGAGCGCAGGGCTACGAGGTGGCCCGCCTGCGCCCCTATGCGGCTTGCAGAAGAGGCGCTCAACGGAACCAGATCTCGATCCGTGAGAGCAAAGAAGCCGTAGTCGTGCGCTTCGAGCACCTCTATTGCTCCCTGCGGTGAGAGGCCGAGGTTTTGCGCCGCTCCTGGGTGGAGCTCCAAGAGGATGGCGGGCTCGTGTTTGCGAATCGTTTCCTCTGCGCCCCTCAATGCCAGCTCCTCGGCCCCCTCGATGTCGGCCTTGATGAAATCCACCCGCTCGATACCGAGCTCCGCCACGATGTCGTCGAGCCTTTGCACGCGCACGGCTTCCCAGTGCTCGCAGGGGAAGTCGGGCTGGGAAAAGGAATTCCGGCTCGTGTCGTGGCTCTGGTAGAGGAGGGCCTGTCCGTTCTCGGCTCCCACCGCAGTCCGGAGCAGGTGGACGTTGCGCGCCCGATTGAGGAGGATGTTGATCTTCAGAACGTGGAAGGCGTGGCTTCCCGGCTCCAACGCATAGACCATGCCCGCCTCTCCCACCAAGCGGGAAAGCGGCAGGGTGTAGTTGCCGTAATGGGCGCCGAGATCGATCGCAAAGGAGCCTGGACGGATGAGAACGTCGAGGTGAGCCAGTGCGGGCTCGACATACTCCCGGAACACGAATGCAACCTTGGAGAGGCCCTTCCATTCAGCCGGAAGAAGCAAGTCGACGTCGTAGCGGTGCAGCCGGACGACCGAGGGACGGTTCAGAAGGGTTCGAAGCCTCCACGCCAGAAGACGCCAGGAGGAGGCGATGGGCGCGGCTCGGAAGGCGGGGTGATCCCACAGGAACCCCACCTGCCTGTCCAGCCACCCCATTCCCGCGTGCAGAGAGCCGGCCAAGCGGCTATCCAGCTCGCGGCGAATGTACTGTTTGCGGCCGTTCGTAGTGCTGCGGGGCGCGCGTTGTTCTTGCTGTTGAACCTGGCGTCCGCCTCATTCCGGACATCATTATCGCCTCTCGCTTACGTCTAGAAGCAGGGACAATAACGACTCCGGATCGTCGGTATCGGGAGTATTAGTACTACCCGTGGCATCCCCCGTCCACCTAGCCGATTCGCAGCAGATACGTGACGTGCACAGATAGCCGGGGGCCAGGCTGTGAGAGGAAGCGCCTTCAGTCACGCTCCGTGGTCGCTCGATGCCGCTGCGTCGTCGCTCCAGCTCCGGAACCCCTGCGTCCTACCCGCGCAGCTCCCGGTGTGTGTGTGTGTGTGTTCCGAGGCCGGCAGCACCGGGGCACTCCTAGAGTCCTGCTCTTCCCGCCGGTCCAAGTTCATCGATGCGAAGCGGAGCTCGCCCGGGCGCCTCGGGGGCCGTGCATTTGGGCTACCGGTCGGAAACAGGGGCCGACCCGCTTTCGTGAGGAAGCCGATGTCACCAAGCTTGAGCTGCTCTCGCTCCGGGTCGTCGAGATCCTTCGCCGTCTAGACCACGACGGAACCAGACGAAGC
>JALZBR010000357.1 GCA_030863485.1 Actinomycetota bacterium | reverse complement strand
CGTCGTGGTCCTCGCCGGGTACGGTCGCAACGCGTCCATGGTGATCGTGGTGATCGGTGTCGCGAAGGCCTTTGAAGCCGTTAGTGACATCTTCTATGGGCTCTTCCAGCAGCGGGAGCGAATGGACCGGGTCGCCAAGTCGATGACCATCAAGGGAATCTCTTCGGTGGTCGTTCTTGGACTCGCTCTGTATCTGACCGGGAGCGTGATCTGGGCCGCTCTGGGGCTAGCCACCGTCTTCGCCGTGTTCCTTTTCGCCTTCGACGCACCGAGTGGCGCGACGGTCCTCTCCGGAAAGAGCGGCGTCCTCGACTGGTGGCGGCAAAGGTCCAGTGCGCCGCTACCCCGACCGGCGTGGGACCTGCGGACACTTCGGACGCTGACCAAGCTCGCTCTACCCCTCGGGCTCGTGATGATGCTCGTGTCGCTCAACACGAACGTTCCCCGCTATGTGGTGGAGCGCTACCTTGGAGAACGAGACCTTGGGGTCTTCGCCGCGCTCGTGTACACCATCATGATCGGGAGCACCGTGGTCATGGCTCTCGGTCAATCTGCGACCCCGAGGCTCGCACGCCACTACGCCGACGGTGACTCGAAAGCGTTCTGGACTCTCTTGTCGAGGCTCGTCGTCTTCGGCGGAGCACTAGGAGTAGCGGCGATAGTCGGAAGCTCTTTGTTCGGCCGGTCGATCCTGATGCTCCTCTACGGTGAGGAGTACGCGCGGTATACGAGCATCCTGACGTGGGTGATGGTCGCAGCGACCCTTTACTACATCGGCACCTTTCTCGGCTATGGGATAACGGCGACTCGCGCGTTTGGTCATCTGCTCCTTCCCTATTTCGTGATGACCGTCGTAGCGCTGCTCGCGTCCGTGCCCCTTATCCGGGCCAACGGCTTGCTCGGGGCGGCTTGGACGCTGTGTGCCACCGGCGCAGCAAGTTGCGCGATGCCGGCGATCGCATTTTGGACCCTGTCGAGAAGAAGGTCCCGGCGGCGCGATATGCCGGGTGAGCTGCAGGCGACTCCACCTACGGCAGGGTCGTCGCGTTGAGCGCGAACTTGGAGGGTTTCGCTCCAGGCGGGCTCGTGAGCCAAGACCGGATCGCGAGGCGTCCCGGCGTCCACCCCCCCTCGAGCAGCGTCACGGCGAGAGCCCACACTAGCTTTGCCGTCGCCTTCTGCGTTTGCGTGACGATTGCACTTCTCTTCTTGATCTCCGGGCGCGAGTTCTTGCATTGGTTCGTCATTCCGGTGGTCGTTTGCGGGATCCTCGTCGTGAGTGACGTGGTGGACTGGATCCGGGGGCGGCTGGACGTCTTCGATCCGATCGGTGTGGTTGGGATCATCGGAGCGCTTCACTTCTTCCTCGCGCCCCTCCTCCACGTCCTGTGGGATCGCTGGCTCGAATACGTCGACCAGCCACCGGATTGGCGAGACTGGATTGGGCGGATGGCCTTGTTGAACGTTCTCGGGCTGCTCCTCTACCGCGGCGCGAGGCATTTGGCGTTCCGACCGCGGCGTACGTCGCGCCTCTCCCGATGGCAGGTGGACCGCATGCGGTTTGCGGTTGTCCTCGTCGTCCTCCTGCCGCTGACGCTAGCCATCCAGTGGTGGGTCTACCGCACTCACGGAGGCATCACGGGCTACGTCGACTCGTACCTGCGCGACTACGGCTACTCGTTCGAGGGGATGGGGTGGATATTCTCGATATCCGAGAGTTTCCCGATCCTCGCGATGTTCGGGTTCGTCACTCTGACGCGCAAGCCACAGCGGCGGCAAGTCGGGCTTCTCCGAATCTTGTCGGTCCTGCTCGTATTCTTCGGTCTCACGCTCCTCTTCGGGGGTCTGAGAGGCAGCCGAGCCCACGTTCTGTTCGCGCTCGTTTGGGGGATAGGGCTGATCCACTTTTGGGTTCGCCCGATATCGCGTAGGTTGGTGTACGGGGGAATCGCGTTCCTGGTTGCGTTCCTGTATCTGTACGGCTTCTACAAGACGGTCGGCGCCGACGCGCTCGCTGCAGTTCGCGATGAACGGGTCCGAACGGTCCTCGAGGACGAGAGCCACAGGGACCTCCAAACGGCGCTGTTGGCGGACCTCTCACGGAGCGACATCCAGGCTTACTTGCTGTATCGCCTGAGCGGAGACGAGAGCGACTTCCAGTACGCCCGCGGACGGACATATCTCGGAGCCGCTGCACTTCTCGTCCCGCGAGCCATCTGGCCGGATCGCCCCCCGACAAAGGTCCAGGAGGGAACGAACGCTCTGTATGGAGAGGGAAGCTACTTTCCTAGACGAGTCGAGGCGGCGAATGTCTATGGGTTCGCGGGCGAGGCGATGCTCAACTTCGGACCCGCCGGCGCCGTTGTTGCTTTCGCTGTTTGGGGTCTGATCATCGGGAGGACGCGCCGCTTTCTGTTCCGGGTCGAGCCCGGCGATTCTCGTTTGCTCCTCTACCCACTTCTCCTGAGTTTCTGTCTTTGGTACTTGATCGCTGATTCAGACAACCAGCTGAGCTTCCTGGTCCGCAACGGTCTAGTTCCCGTTCTCGTCGTACTCTTGAGCTCCACGTTCATCCGACGTAACCGCGCAGGGAACACTCAATAGATGGCCGACTGCGTCAAGTGCAAGTGGTTTGACGGTTCCGGGTGTCGAGCGCTCCCCGTTGAGTGGCCGCTGAACCCCATCAATAGAGTTCGAGCGTGCACCGTCGCAATATCTTCCGAGTACTGCGCGATGATCCAGCCCAACTCAACGGTTCTCGAAATCGGGTGCGGATCTTGGAGTCCCATCCGCGAGCACTGCCTAAGTGTCGGGGCGTCTTGGTCGGGGGTTGACGTCGCCGGATCACTTGCGACGCGAATCGAATCGGTGGAGAACCTCTCCTTCGCGGACGAGACGTTCGACTTCGTAGTGGGGAATCAGACTCTCGAGCACTGGAACGAGTTCGGATGTCGGATGGACGTCGGGTTATGGCAGTGCTTCAGGGTCTGCAAGCCCGGTGGCCTGGTTCTCATGAACGTCCCAATCCGGTTCCATGGGTCGAGAATCTTTGTCGAAGGCGATCTCGATTCGATTCGTGACCTGTTTGCCCCCTACGCTACGGACGTCGAACTGATTCCCTGGCGCCGAAACAGCGAGCCTCTTCCCCCGGTTGACCTCTTGACGGGCTACCGTCGCTTGGCCGCCTCAGCCAGCTATCAGCTCGACATAAGGGCGACGCGGGCCGGCCAGCTTCCGCGGCGCCCACGGTCGTACGTTTTGAGGTCCCGAATGGCAAGAGAGCTCTTGGACCATCCGTTGCCCTTCCTCGTCTGGAAGCTGAGGTCGAAGATCGCGAATCGAGGTCACGACCGGGTCGTCGGTGAGGGATGACGGGGGCGATCGGGGATTCTCTCCCTCCGTTCGAGATGTGCAGCGATCTTCCCCCTAGATATCGCTCTTACGCAAGGGTGCACAAGCTGCTGACACGTCTGGGAGAATTCACGTACGGGCAGAAGCACCCGTTCATGCCCATTCCGAACTTCCTGAATTCGATCGCTTTCAAGACTGTCCTTCGCGATCCACGCGTGCTCCTAGTTCGCTCGGTCGAGGGTTTTCGGATCGTGGTGCCCCTGGACGATCAAGCTGCAGCTCCCATCGTGCTCGAGCGACGCTATGACTCCGAGCTTTCTCGAATCATCGGTCGGTTCCTCGACGAAACCGATGGCCTGATCGATATAGGCGCCAACCTCGGATATTTCTCGCTCTTGGCTGCGTGGAGATATCCTCAAAAGCCTGTCCTCGCAATCGAGCCAAATCCCTACCTGTGCACCTTGATCACAGCGAGCATTCAAGCGAACGGGTTCGAGAACGTCCGATTGCGTGCGACCGCTGCCGGCGCGGCTGCGGGTTACGGCCGGCTCGAGTTGGATCCACGCCGCAGCTCCAATGCAGTTGTCCACGAAGACGGCGACAGAGGAGGTGCCGAGCTCATCCCGATCACGACCGTTGATGCCATCTTTGCAGGACTGCCGACGGCGGTTCGGCCTCTGCTGAAGGTCGACGTGGAAGGCATGGAAGTCGACGTGCTCCGAGGGAGTAGCGCGGCGTTCGGGAGACGCTGTCCGATGATCTGTGAGGTCTTTGGTTCTTCTGCCGGGCGCCTGGAGCCGATGCTGATCGAGTACGGGTACCAGGCACTAACTCTCGACGGCACTGCGGTCACGACTGACACCCTCGCTCGCCGGCGAAGGAGTGACGTCGTCCTCGTTCCTCGCGAGACCACCAACGCGCTTCAGGACCTACTTCTGACTAGTAGGCCCACTTAGCCGGGTCGCCGGAAGAACCCTGTATATGTGCGGGATAGCCGGGATTCTGACCCCACGTGCCGACGATCGAGCACGATCCGACGTCGAGAGCATGGTTGGGACACTTCGCCACCGGGGCCCTGACGGGGAGGGCGTCGAGAGGGTCGGCGACTCCATTTTCCTAGGTCACAACCGTCTGAAGATCATCGACTTGACCGATCACGGCAGTCAACCGATGCCGAACGAGGCAGGCGATGTGTGGGTCGTCTTCAATGGTGAGATCTACAATTTCCGCAGTCTCCGTGACGACCTCGTTAAGCGAGGGCACACTTTTCGGTCCAACACGGATACGGAAGTCGTGGTGCATCTCTACGAGGAATTCGGGCTCGATTCGGTCAAGCACCTCGACGGGATGTTCGGCTTCGCATTGTGGGACGGACGGCGAAAGCGCCTCTTCCTGGCTCGGGATCGCCTGGGCATCAAGCCATTGCTCTACGCAGTAAGAGACCGCGGCTTTACGTTCGCTTCGGAGCTGCGCGGGTTTCTCGCCCTCGAGGACGAAAAGTGGCACCTGGACTGGACTTCGTTCGGGCATTACGTGTCGTCGAGCTACGTTCCGTCCCCCCGCACGATCCTGAAGGAGGTCCGTCGGCTTCTTCCTGCTCAGGCACTCACCGTGGAAGACGACGGAACGATCAACGAATGGCAGTACTGGTGTCCGCCGGCGCCGGACTACGACGGACCTTCCACATCCGCCGCTCTAGCGTCGCACTTGAGGTCTCACCTGGAGCGATCCGTTTCGTCCCACCTGATCAGCGATGTTCCTCTCGGGGCCTTCCTGAGTGGAGGCGTTGATTCGAGCGCGATCGTCGCGCTGATGGCTCAACAGATGTCCGAGAGCATCGTGACCGTGACGGTTGGGTATACGGACCCAGATCTCCGTTCGTACGACGAGCGTGGTTATGCCCGTTTGGTTGCGAGACGTTTTCGAACGGACCACCACGAGATCATCGTGACGGCAGACGAGCTACTGCCGCTCACGAAGTGGGCTTTGAATGAAGTCGACGAGCCGTTTGGCGACTCGTCGTTGATCCCGACGTACCTCGTGTCGCAAGTTGCGAAGGAGCACATGACTGTTGCTCTTACAGGAGACGGTGGAGACGAGCTCTTCGGAGGCTATCGGAAGTACGTCCTGGATCGACTGGTCGACGGCTTCCCGCCGATGATGCCACTCACGCGGCTTACGGCACCCTTCTGGGGTCGCTTACCCGAGCGGGGCCGAACCCAGGTCGAGAGATCCATCGTCACGTTGAAGCAGTTCCTTCGCGGGCTCGACGCCGAACCGATGCGACGGTGGGTCCATTACCAGAGCCCTTTCGAGAGAGACGAGCTATCGGCGATATTGACGCCCGGGGCAGCAGCGCGTGTCGCCGCGGAAGACAGTGGCCTCGACAAGCTCGCCGGTCTCTATCGCTCGGCGCCGGGCAAGCACCTCGACCGGTTGTTCGCCGTCGATCTCCAAGGACAGCTGCCTGACCGGATGTTGATGAAGATCGATTCGGCGACTATGGCGAACTCGCTCGAGGCGAGAGTGCCGATGCTCGCTACTGACGTCGTCGAGTTCGTATCTAGCATCCCTGGGAATCGCCGGATCGGCGCATGGCGTTTGAAGAAGCTACTCAAACAAGCATTTGCCGCGGACCTTCCGCACGAAATCCTGCACCGCCACAAGGGCGGCTTTGCTGCTCCGTTGCGGCCGTGGCTCCGCACCGTCTTGCGACCGGAGATGGATGCGCTCTTGGACCCGGACCGACTGAGTGATCAGAAGCTCTTCGATCCCGGCGTCGTGGCCGCGATCAGAGCTCATCACCTCAGCGGTGCCTATGACAAGACACCGCAACTCTGGAATCTGATGATGTTTCAGAGCTGGTTCGACCGATACTCCGACAGGGTCCTGGCATGAAGGCTCTGGTCACGGCGAGCATCCGCTGTGTGGTCACGCCGGACGGTCAGGTGTGGACGTCTAACCACTCGGTCGATTACTCCTTCTGGACTCGCTACCTCGACGTCTATGACTCGGTTCGCCTGATGGTGAGGACCACGCCGGCAACGAAACCGCCGGCCGATTGGGTCCGAGTGACCGGGCCAGGGATAGAAGGCATCCCGCTGCCCGACTTCCACGGTCCCGGCGAGTTCCTGAAGTCGTACACGACGGTTCGCCGGAAGGTGGGAGCTGCAGTCGAGTGCTCAACCGCTGTCCACCTGCGCGCTCCCTGTCCGGTCGCGAACCTGGTATGGCGAAGCTTGTCGACCGGCCACCCGTATGGGATAGAAGTCATTGCAGATCCCTCGGATTCGTTCGCCCCCGGCGCGTACAAGAGCCCGCTGCGCCCCGTCTACCGGCAGTGGTTCATCCGGCGTTTGCGAGACCAGTGCCGCTCGGCCTCTGCCGCGGCCTATGTCACAGAGTCGGCACTACAGCGCCGGTACCCCCCCGGGCTCCACGCGTTCGTGACGAACTTCTCCAGTGTGCATCTCCCTCCAGATGCGTTCGAGGCACCCAAACGTCGGACTTATTCCGCTTCGGATGCGCAGCAGCTGGTGACCGTGGGGACCCTGGAACAGCTCTACAAGGGCCCCAATATCCTTCTCGAGGCAGTCGCCCGATGTGTCGAAGAGGGATGGGACCTGTACCTGCGGGTCGTGGGCGACGGCCAATACCGACTGGAGCTCGAAGCGCTTGCCAAGAGACTCGGAATCTCTGACCGAACTAGGTTCGACGGTCGGGTGCCCGCCGGCGAGCCGATAAGGTCCCGGCTTCGCGAGGCGGACCTCTTCGTCCTTCCTTCATATCAAGAAGGTCTACCGCGAGCCACGCTGGAAGCGATGGCGTTGGGGCTCCCGTGTATCGGCTCGACGGTTGGAGGATTCGTCGAGCTCCTCCCGGAAGAGGACCTCGTTCGCCCAGGCGACCCCGCCGCGCTGGCTCGCAAGATCGCGCAAGTCTTGAGCGACCCTTCCCGTCGCGAGCTCATGTCGCGTCGAAATGCGGAGAAGGCCAGGGAGTATGCCTCTGAGGTCCTCCGAGAGCGCCGAATCGCGTTCTACCGGCACGTAGCACAGCTCACGCAGGATCAGGTCGGACTCACTCCGTGAACGTCCTTCACGTCATCAACAATCTGGGTGTCGGAGGGGCTGAGCTCCATCTCCTTCAACTATCTCGCTCCTTGAAGGAGCAAGGGATTCACGTGGAGGTCGCGTCGCTTCGCCAGACGACCAAGGGCAATAGATTGTTGCGAGAAGACTTCGAGGCGGCCCACATTCCGGTCCACCATCTCCACGCCGAGAAGTGGTACGACCTGACCTTCCCTCTGAGATTGAGACGACTCGTCCGAGGAATCTCCGATGCGATCCTCCACACGCATCTCCCCCGAGCCGACCTCGCCGGAGGCTTCCGATTCCCGCTGTATCGGGACACGCCCTGGGTTTGTTCGGTTCACGATATCTACAGCAACTCTTGGTCGGGGCGGAAAACACTGCCGATCTTCGACTTGATCTGGCGTCGCGCGGATGCGGTCGTTGCGATCTCCGACGCCGTGAGGACCTGGCTCGTGCAAGAGCGTCGTGTCCCCCGTGAGAAAGTTCACGTGATCCACTACGGCATCGACCCCCATCCCTTCCAAACCTCGTCATCGGACCTACGCGCAGAATGGGATCTGGGAGCCAGACCGCTGATCGGCTGCCTCGCACGCC
>JALZBR010000346.1 GCA_030863485.1 Actinomycetota bacterium | reverse complement strand
CGGGCATTTCGAGCGGGGAGGTGAGCCGCGCGTCAAGGACGTCCGTGCGGAGGTGAAGACCGTGGTCTTCTTCCGAAGGCTGGACCCCCGTCGTCAATTGAGTTCCCTGACTTACCTTTGCTTTGGGGAAGCAAAGCGGCTCTTTCTCGCTCACGAGATCGGGGGGAGGCCCAATTTCGATCAAGTTCTCCAGGCCCGCTTGCCCGGCCGCGACTTCGAGCGCATGAAATTCCGGAAGGCGGCGCCCGTCCGCTTCCTGGGAACGAAAGACAGCACTCGGCACCGCCTGCGGCCACGTACAACGGTAACGGGAAACTTCTTTCAGACGTCAGGGCCACGAGGGGAGCACGGCTTCAATGCCGATATCGAAATCGGTGAGGAGCTGTACTTCGAAGCCGGAGAGCTGAGATAGGGGACGCACCGCCCAAACCCGCGGACATCACGTGACCATGAGGGCTCTCAGCGAGAGGAGGATCTCCTCTCAAGGGGCCGATGAGGAGAAGCGAGGAGATGGTAGACGAAGACTCCGGTGGCGTTGCGTTTAGCCTCCGCAGGATCAGGCTCAAGGAAGATTCCGACCGAGACGAGTTCGAAAGATTCATGTTAGAGGACCTATTCCCGTCGGTGGATACGAGCGACAGCGGCGAGGAACCAGATCAGCACTTTCTCGTTCAAGATACTCAGTCATCGGACGAGTACATCTGGCTGACCCGAATGGAGTACTTCATTCACCAGACGCCAACACCGGGCTGGCTCTTACGAAGGGTAGAGGAGATGCACGGAAATGCTGAGGAAAGGCTGTCCAAGTACGCGACGGCTCTGTCTTCTGAAACCCATTACGACGTCGCCCGGTGGCGGAAGCGATGGGAAAATAGCGCGTCGGATACTGCTACAGCAGCAAGGCCCCGCCTTGCGCGCTAGGAGCACGGTACTATCTTCGCGCTCTCTTCTCTCTGGCTGGCACCAGGCTGCGCCGTGCCCACATTCCAGACACACTACCTCCCGCTACGGCGATGGCTCGGTCTCACGGCTTTCCAGAGGAGGAACTTCTTCACTAGGCCACATCCGCCGGCAGCCCGTGCGAACTGGGTGTCTGTTCAGATGGTTTCTGCTGCTCCAATCTCGTGTAGCAAGGTCAAGGAAACGGGGATAGCGAAGGAGCCGATACGGGACCTCACGAGCTTATCCAACCTTTCGAGGGCAGCCTCGTCGGGGACTGCGACACGTTGCGTGAACCGCACCCGAATCTCCCAAACGTATCGGTCTGCGCGTTCCTCGCTCTCGCTCTTCATCAGTGAGTGGTTGAGCCTAAGTGCACCAACTGGACGATGGGTTACTTCGAAGTTCGGTAACACCTCTTCTAGAAAGTGGCGTTCGAAGTCCCCCTCGCTGATATTTGGAAGGAGTGCGATCGTGTAGAGATGCACATACTCAGCCAGTTCCTCTTGACTTTCTTGCATATCGAGGCCTCCCTGAAAAAACGCGCCCTTGGCGCCAGACGGTCGACGCGCGCTTAGCCTTGCACGTCGCGCCGCAGCTTGCTGGCGGTACTCGAGCCCCACATCGAGCCCGCCGCGCTTCTCGATAGGTCGAGGGGCAGTGGTTCTCAGTTGGCTAGGCTAGATGTAGCCGTCTGGCACGGGCCCCAAGACCTCCATCGAGTACCGCAACGCAATCTCAGATAACACGTCGGGGTCGGCCTCATCCTTCTTGATGGCCTCGCTCAAATCGTTGAAGTAACCGATCATCGTCGCAGGAACATAGAAGTTGAGTTTCCGACTGGCCAACTTGCCGACCCTGAATCCGTGACGCATTCCGGCCGGGATAAAGATGAACGATCCCGCGGGGCAGGAGATTTCGCGATCCTCGAGGAAGATGATGTATTCGCCTCCGAGCACGTAAAAAGCTTCCACGACGTTGTGGTGGATATGCATTGGTGGTCCGAAATCAGGCGGCTCGTCGGCTTCGAGCAAGGAGAACGCTCCGCCCGTCTCTTCCCCCGTTGCCTTCACAGACATGTTGAACGCGCCCAGATCAATCGCCCTACCCTCTCCCGGTGGAAGAACGAATCCCCGCCCCGCCGC
>JALZBR010000339.1 GCA_030863485.1 Actinomycetota bacterium | reverse complement strand
GACCAAGAGGGGTTGTGCTCTTCGCGGATGACGTCGATCACCCTCTTCGAGTCGCTGCCATCGGGGTTCCTGGTGAAGAGGCCCGGCCCAAACCCCGTGAAAGCGATTCGTCCATTGAGAGTGCCCCAAGGCGTGTCGTCGCAGGCGTCACCATCCCCGTCGGCATCGTCGTCAAGTTGATTCTGATTTGCAGTCTCCGGGCAGTTGTCTCGATCATCGGAGATGCCGTCGCCATCCGTGTCGCGCACCGCAAGCTCAGCGACCTCAAATCCATCGAGAGCGCGGTTATGGACGTGAACCTCATCAAGATACCCGGCGTAACTCAGCGAACCGCCCCCGTCGGCCGCAGACTGGCCGCCGATGCGAACGCTCAGACTGTTGTCGTAGACGTCAGTGCCACCAAGACTCGATGTTCCGTCGGCTACTCCGTCCACGTAGCCCGTGACCTTGGACCCGTCAAAGGTCATGGCTACGGCGTACCAGGTATCGGGCTGGAGCGTCTGCGTGCCGATATCGATGATCGCGGTTCCGCTGCCGGACGAACCTGGAACAACGAACGAGCGCAGCTTCGCCGTACGAGAACCGCTCGTGCCCGAGACCGTCAGATCGAGACCGTAACTCCGGTTCCCTCCATCTCCCTTGCGGAGTATGTTGCGTTGACCCGTAGCGATCGTCGTGTCGAACCTGACCCAGGCAGACAACGAAACATGCTGAGTGTCGAAGGCTGGGCTGTCCGGTACCTCGACCCAATCATCAACACCATCAAAGTGAAGCGCCGCGGCATTGCCCGTCACCGGCGCCTTGATACCCGTGCTCCATGCAGGTCCGTTCTTGAGACTCCCATGAAGACCGTTGGCGGACGAGTCTGTAGCGCTGTCGCCCGAGCCATCATCGAACTTCCAGTGCCCTGCGAGTGACACATTAAGGTCTGCGGCGGAGGCCCCAGGCGTGACTACGGCTAGTAACGCCAATACGACTACAAGTACAACCGTCCTTCGCGTCTGCACGCTTTCTCCCCTCTCGAGCGACTTGATGCCGCAACCTCATCGCACGAACAGGCAGCTGTCACCTCGAAACGTGTTCCACATGTGTGTCAAGTTCTCCGACTCGCCCCGCATGTACGTAAGACTACGTAGCAGAAAGCCGAAAATCGCTAGATCTTCCTCACTGCCCAGCGAATAAAGTTGGCGTCGCAGTACGAACGGGTGTCTGAAGGAGGCGGATGCGGGGGTCGTTGTCAAGCCGGTCGTTCAGGAGAGACGTTCATCTAACCTGTCTTGGCGAGTGAGCGGCTGCACCCCCATGTCTTTTTGCCTCCGCCTCTGGGCCTGGAGGAGGCGAAAAGCCGCGCGGTGGTTCTGTTGTGAAGCGTGCGTTCGGGTCAGCCTCCTTACGATCAGCGCGCAACCTTAGTCTGTGGAATCGGACTTCTAGCCGGATGCCTTCTCGGCTCCGAGGTGTACAAGGACACCAAAACGGACCTATCGAGTTGCCAGCGCTCGACTGAGGGCCTCATTTTTGCAAAGCGTCGTCGATGCTCGAGCCCCCCAAGGCGGACAGAAAGGCCTCCTCGGTGGGGGCCATCTGGCGACCGTCGAGATAGACGACGGGTCGCTCGCGCCCTAGGGCAAGGCGGCGGAAGTGTCGAAGAAGGGCGGTCTTGCCCACACCGCCGGGACCGTAGACGTTAAGGATCTCGAAACGCTCGGGTGGAGCCGAAAGCCACTGCTCGAAGGTCGCGATCTCTTCCTCGCGCCCGATGAACGACGCCTCCTCAGCGTGCCCCAGCGCGTCTCCTATGGTCGGCACGATGCTCCTGTCCTAACCCCCAATCCGCCAGCTAGGATAGTAGCGCGTTGACGCGCAGAGCCTGTCTTGAGCATGCAGTTGAGCGCGAGCGACTTCATGATCTGTGACGCGATGTCCGCACTGAAGTCGGGCTTCTAGTCACGTCGCTCACGAACCCCAAGGGATCTTTCACCTTCTCCCTGTCTGATGCAGCGTGGAGGGCTCGCCCCTTCCCCTCCTCCCGCCTTCGAATCCGAATCATCCCTGCTCCTCCATAGCGAACGCTTTGAGGATGTTGGATTTCTCGGGTCGGGAATAGAAGTTACTCCTGCTCCGGGAAGGTCAGCTCAGGGGCCGAGACTGGTTCGGGCAGTGGGAGCTGGGTATACGCGGCAGGCAGAGCTAGCGTCAAACACCGCTGCTTCTGCTTCCATCTTCACCCCGAAAACTGAGGAGCTATGTCGAATCCAGAACAGATCGTCGAGGGCGCTGCCGAGGA
>JALZBR010000315.1 GCA_030863485.1 Actinomycetota bacterium | reverse complement strand
TTCCATGCGCGGCACAACTTCTCTCACGCGCTGAAGGGTTTCTCGGCGGCATTGAACCCGGGGCAGGTTCGTTCTTTGCGCGCCAACCCGAAGGTCGCACTCGTCGCGCCCGATCGTGAGGTCGAGGCCACCGGCTCGGTCCCTCTGTCGACCGGCGACTCTGCGCCCCCGGGCGTTCGTCGCATCGAGGCGGCAACGACTTCGAGCACACATGAGGCAAGCTCGGCCAACGTCGCGGTCATAGACACCGGGATCGATCTCGCTCATCCCGACCTCAATGCGGCCCACGGCGTGAACTGCATAAGCAGCGGCGCCGCTCAGGACGACAACGGTCACGGCACCCACGTCGCGGGAACGATCGCGGCGGAGAACAACGGTGCAGGCGTCGTCGGGGTCGCACCCGGAACGAAGCTCTACGCGGCCAAGGTCCTCGACGCGACCGGCAGCGGGACGATGTCGGGTGTCATCTGCGGGATCGACTGGGTCACCTCGACGAGAACCGACGCGGATACTTCGAACGACATCGCCGTTGCAAACATGAGCCTTGGTGGTGCGGGACCCTCGATCGAGACCTGTGCGACCACGACCGATCCCGAGCACCTCGCGATCTGCCGCTCGACCGCTGCGGGCGTCACCTACGTGGTCGCGGCAGGCAACGACGGCTGGGACTTCGACTACGCGCCGAATCCAGATCTCCCCGCGGCCTATCCCGAGGTCCTGACCGTCTCGGCAATGAGCGACGGTGACGGGACATCCGGAGGCCTCGTGAGACCGGCCTGTGACTCGAAGTCGGTGGACGATTCCTATGCCTTGTATTCGAACTTCGCCGCGACCTCTGCGGGGGCCGAGCACACGATCGCCGGGCCGGGGACCTGCATCACCTCGACCGTTCCGGGAGGCGGATACGGAACGATGTCGGGCACGAGCATGGCGACGCCCCACGTTTCCGGCGCGGTCGCGCTTTGCTTCGGCGAGAACGGCGGGGCGGGCCCCTGCACCGGGCTCACGCCGTCTCAGATCGTCGCGCACATGCGAGCCGAAGCCGCAGCGAGGCCCTCCACTTACGGATTCACCGGCGACCCCACTCACCCCGTCTCCGGTCGTTACTACGGCTATCTGAGCTGGGTCGGGATCACTGAAACAGCACCTCCGCCGCCGGCCGACACGACCGCTCCCGCGGTTACCTCGGTCTCGCCCGGCGACGGTGCGACGGGAGTCGATTCGGCCACTTGGGTGAACGTCGCCTTTAGCGAGGAGATGGACAAGGCCTCGGCCGAGAGCGCTTTTTCTCTCGTCCGTTCGAGCGATGGTGTCACCGTGCCGGGCACGTTCTCGTGGTCGGGAGCAACCATGCGCTTCGTCCCATCGACGCCTCTCGCCCAGGGAACCACCTACTCGGCCACCGTGGCCACGAGTGCGACAGACCTTGCCGCCAATCAACTCGCGGCCCCCAAGACGTGGAGCTTCAAGACGATCACGCACGTCGTAGCGGCTCCCGGCTCGACCTCGATCCTGTCGGGCTCGCTTCGCAGCGGGACCGCCGCGAGGCTGGCAGCAGATGACGCCGTCTATTACGAGGTGAGCTCATCGACCAAGAGCCCTTACGTGGCCTCGTGGTACGGGAGCTTCACGGGGGTTGCGGATTCGCTGAGCAACCTGCGCATCACTTACAAAGGCAAGCTCTCGCGCAAATGCACACAGGTCCTGTCGCTCTATCGCTGGAGCACCACGTCGTGGGTCGAGGTCGACTCCCGAACGGTGAGCAATACGCCGGTGCTGATCGACAAAGCTGTGACCGGCGCGCCGGGCGACTACGTCAGTGGGACCTCCGGCGACGGCGAGCTCAGGATGCGAGTGCGGTGCAAGGCGAACGGTTCTTTCTTCTCGAGCGGCGACCTGATGAGGATCTCCTACGGCAAGCCCTGATCTCCGCGGGAGGTCGGGAGCCCATTCGACGCCCGACTGAGCGATGAGGACGGCCACCTCACGCTGATCCTCAACCGCATCGGCGAGACCCACCAGTGGCTCCTGGACCACGCCCAGGCTAGATAGAGGTCTCCAACAGCGGTTCGGAGGCTCCTTCCTCGGCTCTGCGTTTGGAGCTACTCCGATGGGTTGCGGTCGCGACCACTACTCCGACGAGGATCATCCCCGCTCCAAGGAGCTGAGCCAGCGACGGCCGCTCGCCGAGGGTCACCGCCGCCAACGCGACCGCGCCGACGGGTTGGAGCAGCAACACGACCGACGTGATCGCCGCGGGAAGTCTCGGGAGTGAGCGCGCTATGAGCAGCCACCCCGCGACCTGGGACGTGACGGCCAATGCGATCAGCCATCCGTGGCTCGGCCAACCCGGATCCCAGTCGACGTCTCCCGTAGCCAATCCGTAGAGCGCGGCAACGACCGCCGACACCCACGTCGCATGGAACAGCGGGCCAGCGATGCGGCGCAGATCTCCCGAGCCCTGGCGCAGCACGAGGATGAACGCGGCGTACGCAACGGACGTCGCGGCTCCCAGCACCACGCCCATGACCGGGTCCTCGCCGTACGCCCCCTCGCCGATCACGCCCGAGATCAACACGACGCCGAGCAACACGATCGGTATGGCGACGAAGAGGCTGCGCTCGGGTCGCTCCTTCAAGAAGAGCCACGCGGCGAAACCGACGATGACCACCTGGAGGTTCCCGAGCACGGTCGCGAGTCCGGCCCCTACCGCGTGAATGGCGTTGTGCCAGAAGATCAAGTCGAGCGCGAAGAACACGCCGGCGACCCAGGCCAGCCTGGTGGAGCGCTCGGGCAATGCGCCGAAGCGCCGGCGTTCCGAGTGGTTAATGAGCGCCAGCAAAGGCAGCGCGTAGAGACATCGGTAGACGGCGACCGTGACGGGCTCGGTGTCGGCCAGACGCACCAGCACTCCGGAGGTCGCTATGCACACGGCCCCGGCCGCGGCGGTGACGAGCGGGTTGTCCCGAAGCCTCATGGGGAGCCTTTGGCGCGCAAACGGCCTGCACGCGCAACTAAGAGAAGCGTCAAGTCGAGATCACTCTTTCTCGGAGGCCGCCGTGGGGCCAAAGGAGACGGATCACCCCACCCTACCGGCGGAACGAACCCGAAGGTTGTCCCCAGACGTTCGATTTCCGAACGGTTGGGGCCAAACCTCGATATGGGGTCGGCTAGTGCTCCACGTGGTCAGGGTCGATCGTGCCCTCGGCCACGACCTCACCCTCCTTCTCCGGATCACCATCGTCGGGCTCCTCGATGATCTCGACCCGCGAGTAGTCACGGGGGTCGATCCCGACGTTGAAGACGAACGTGATCTCGTCGTCGCGGAGGATCCGGAAGCTCCCTGCCTGGGTCTCGCCGCCCTCGCCCACGAGCCACACCTCGTAATGGTGGCCCTCCTTCTGCACGGGGAAGTCCTTCGTCTGGAGCTCGAGGCGGTAGTTGTCGTGGCGGAAGTGGACGAGCTCGAGCTGTGACTCGATCCCGAGCCCCGCGACCGCGACCGTTTGCATGTCGTGGCCGTCGGGCTCGACGGCGGTCTGTTGCTCGAGATCCTTGACTTGATCACTTAGGGCGGCGATGCGCATGACGCTGAAGCCGAGCGCGATGACGAGCAACGCGGCCCCCGCAACGAGCAGGCCCCGCCGGGTGCGTCCAGACCTCTCGCGAGCGGAGTCCAAGGAGACGACTTTCTCGAGCCGGGCGTCGGCGAAGACCCGGTTCGCCATGTCCGCATCGGGCTCGGGACCGAGCGGAGCGGACTCGAGCAGGGCGACGGTGCCGGTGTGCTTCACGCGCAAGAAGACGTCTTCGGCGAGACCCGCCGGGGGAGCGGGCTCGAGCGGCGCAGAGGCCACGGCGGCCCTCACGCTGCGCAGCCTCTCGAGCGCCTCGGAGCAGTCGGGACACTCACTCAGGTGTTGGTCGATCTCGGGGAGCCTCTCGCCCGGGACCTCGCCGAGAAGGACGTCGACGAGCTCGGCGCGCACGTGACGGTCCTCGCTCACGAGGAAACCTCCAACAAGCCGCGCTCGGCCAGCTTCGGCTCCAGCTTCTGAAGCGCCAGGCGCATGCGCGTCTTGACCGTCCCCAGGGGAACGTCGAGGCGCGCGGCTATCTCGGATTGCGTGTGCTGGTGGGTGAACGCAAGGCGCACCACATCTTGCTGGTCGGGAGGGAGCTCGGCCACGGCCTTGGCGACCTCCCACTGCCGCCATGCATCGTCCTCGTCCCACGGCTGGGAATCGACGGCTATGGGTTCCTCGATGGGGGTGGGCCGACGACCCTTCGCCCGGGCGAGGTCGGTCGCAAGGTGGCGGGCGATTCCGAAGATCCAGGCGCTAGCGGTCCCTCGGCCGAGGTCGTAGGTGTCGGCCTTCTTCCAGATCCGCACGGTGACCTCCTGGACGAGGTCCTCGGCGAGGTCCTTGTCGGAATACCAGCGGTAGGCGAGCGCGTACAGGGGTCTTTCGAAGCGGGCGTAGAGGTCGCGCAGGGCGGCCTCGTCGCCTCTTCCGACAGCGATCAACAAATCCTCCTCGCGGGTCATCCCCGGGTCCCTGTCCACCATGCACACAGTACGAACGAAAGGGCCTCGGAGGATGCATCCGGGAGGTTTTCATCCTCAGAAAGCCCCGAGGCCGAGAAGGGCGACCTCCGCCTCTATGAATCCGATCCGGCCGACCGCTGCGTAAAGACCTCCGAGATCGATCTTCGCAAAACGGACACTCAGACGACCGGTCGGCGTCACCACGAACCGGCCAACGACCTCAAGGAGACGAACCATGAAGAACAAGATCTTGCTCTCGCTTCTGATCGGAGCCATGGCACTTCCGCTCGGGATGGGCGCAGCGATGGCCGACCACACCGTCAAGGAAACCAAGAGCGACCCCAACGACACGAGGGGACGGCTCGACATCGTCAAGGTCCGCTACATCGGGAACGGAGACGACACCGCAACGCTCGTGCTGAAGACCGCCGAGGCCTGGAGATGCAGGTTCTTGCGAGGGGTCGCCGAGGCACCTCACACTTACTCCGCGGGTCTGTCGTGGGAGATCAACAGAGACAGCGACCGCGCAAACGAGAAGTCCGGGCACTTCAGCTGTCGGAACAAGAAGCTGTTCTTCACGATCAACAACGGTGAGCCGATCAGGGCCCCCCGCCCCGATCGCCACACCGCAAGGGTCCGCATCCCGCTGAAGCCGACCGAGAACCTGTCCATCTACGCCATCAGCCGCATCACCGGCGAGGTCGACGGCGAGGTCTATGTCGACGAGGAGGACATCGCTCCGGAGGGTCGCCTCACGCCCTACAACTAGATCGCACAAGAGAAGGGGGCCGGGTTCGGAACCGGCCCCCTTTTTGTGATGAGAATTCAGGAGGCGGCCTCGGCCTCCGCCTTGGCCCTCAGCACCGTGTTGCAGGTCACGACGCCGCGCTTCTCGTTGTAGCGCTGGTGGTAGTCCTCGGCGAGCCAGAACCTCTCGGCCGGGACGATCTGGGTCACGATCTTCCGCCGGTGGTTGCCCTGGGCCTCGGTCATCGACTTGTGCGCGGCGATCTCCTGTTCGGAGTCGTGGAAGAAGATCGCGCTGCGGTATTGATCGCCGATGTCCCAGCCCTGGCGGTTGAGCGTCGTCGGGTTGTGGATGCTCCAGAAGACCTCTAGCAGCTGCTCGTACGAGACCACGGAGGGATCGAACTCGACCTGAACGGCCTCGGCGTGGCCGGTCCCGTGGCCGCAGACCATCTCGTAGGTCGGGTTATCGATCCGGCCCCCGGTGTATCCGACCTTCGTGTCGGTTACGCCGTCGAGCTTGCGGAACTCGCTTTCGACGCCCCAAAAGCACCCTGCTGCGAACGTAGCCTTCATCTCGTCTCCTCTTATAGGCCTGCAACGGTAAGAACGCGGCCCCCGGGACCCGTGTTCCAAGAGCCTCCCATGAATGGTTCGCCTGAAGGGACCACCAGGGATGGCCAATTCTCGGTTCAGAAGAGGCCCCGGCCCGCCGATGAAAACCGTATGGACGCCCTGTGCGAGGCGTGCGAAGCGCCTCTCGACAGCCCCTTGTTCTCCAAGTGCGCCGCGTGCGAGATCGACGCCATGGTGGCCACCACGCGCCGCCGGCTCAACGACGATCCCTGGGAGCGTCTTCCGGAGCGATGGCGCCGGATATCCCAGGGCTGGTCCGGCTTCTCCGAGGACTTCCAGAAGGAGCTGCGTCAGTTCCTCATCCACATGTACGAGCAGCGAGCCGACGAGGTCCTGGGCAAGGCGCGCTACGACGGACGGCTCGCTCCCCGGACATTCGCCAAGCCCGACCTTCCGCTCGACGTCTTCGACGACCCCGTCGCCCAGGAGTGGGCCGAGCTCGACGCCTAGAAGATCCCTTCCCCCCGAACGGGAGTCGGCCGAGCTCTGGCAGGGATAACAAGGCGGGCGTGGAACCATTCATAATGGAGCAGCGCGGCGGATCCATGCCGTGGGGGCGCTGCTCCTTTTTTAGTTGACCGACCGAGGCACGGGGGGAAACATGCGTCGCTTTGCAGGCTGTCTGTCACTGCTGTTGGTGCTCGTCCTCGCGGCTCCCGCCGTCGCCATCCCACGCGACACGACCGTTAGGACGATCCGAGACCGCGATGGTGACAACCTCCTCGAGTTCGCCCCGGGCGAGGACTACACGGTCATCGGAGACGAGCAGAGCTTCCGGCCCCCGCGCCAGGGCTCGATCCTCAACTTCATCCAGCTCTCCGACTTTCAGATGGTCGACGAGGAGTCGCCGGGCCGCGTCGAGTTCCTCGACAAGACCCAGCGCGGGGTCTTCACTCCGTTCTCGGCCGCGTATCGTCCCCAGGAATCGCTGACTACGCAGGTGACCGAGGCAATGGTGCGGGCCGTGCGAAACACGACCTCGCCGGTCACGTCGGAGCAGATCGAGATGGCGATCCTCACCGGAGACAACGCGGATTCGCAGCAATACAACGAGACCCGCTGGTTCGTCGACATCCTCGACGGCACCACCGGAGACCGCGACGAGGCGGACCTCCCGCAGCCGGGCGATCCCAACGTCCCGCCCGAGCTGACGACCGAGGGTTTCACCTTCGTCGACAAGATCGATCCCAACTCGGGCGTCGAAGGCACCTGCGGCGACACGAATCCCGGTCTCTACGATGGAGTCAAGGGCGGCGGAGAGCACGGCTACTACGACCCGGACGTCTCGGGGCCGAACACCGACGGCAGCGGGTACTCGCCGCTCCGCGAGGAGAACTTCTTCGAGACGCCGTTCCGGGACGTCACCGTCCGGGACTTCCCCGGCCTCTTCGAATCCGCGCAACAGCCCTTCGAAGCGATCGGTCTCGACATCCCGTGGTTCTCCGCGTTCGGCAACCACGACGCGCTGGTCCAGGGCAACAGCTCCGAGGCCTATTTCGGCCCCAACGGCCCCCTCTACACCCAGGATGGCGAGGTCGCCAACCCCACCTTCCAGAGCATCGTCACCGGGTGCGCCAAGCCGGACGACTCGGCGTTGGGGCAGAACGAGGGCGAGGACGAGATCTTCGACATCCTCAACAGCGCGGTGAGCGCGGTGCAGGTGCCTCGCGATGACCGCCGCTGCTACCTCGCCAAAGACGAGGCCGGCGTGGGCGCGCCGGGGCCCTGTGGGACCGCGGGGTGGATCGAGCAGCACTTCTTGACGAGCGGTGCCCCCGTGGGTCACGGCTTCGCCCCGTCTCCCTGCGTCATCGACCAGCCGCCGGCTCAGGAGGCCCAGGAGGATCAACCGTGCTTCGGTTACGGACGGCCTCCTCAGGCAGACGCCAATAACGACGGCTACTACTCGTTCTCGCCGCGGCCGGGGCTGCGCTTCTTAACGCTCGACACGATCACCGACGAGTGCGGGGCCCCCGTCTGCGCCGAGGGATCGGTCGACGACACCCAGTTCGACTGGATGAAGCAACAGCTTCAGATGGCCGAGGCAGTCGGCGAATACGTGATGATCTTCAGCCACCACACCCTGCGCACGACGCGCTTCCCCTCGGCAGACCCGAGCGAGTACTCCGACCCCGCCGATCCCACGACGAACGGTTTGCACTACGGCCAACGCGTCGAGCACGAGGACGACAAGGCCGACCCCGACTTTCCGCAGAACACGACGGGGGGCCAGACGCTCGAGGATCTCTACTGCGACTTCCCGAACGTCTTAGCCCACATCGCGGGCCACGAGCACGAGAACTACGTAAGGAACTACGACTGCGACGGCGCCCCCGCCGGCTCGGCAGTCGGACCATCGGCTGCATTCGGGGGTTTCTGGCACGTCTCGACCTCGGCTCACATCGACTGGCCACAGCAATCGCGCATGATCGAGCTCGTCGACAACATGGACGAGGGCGTCGACAACCCCGGAACGATGTCGCTCGTGCTCACGATGCTCGACCATGACGGGCCGCCCAACCCGGGTGGCGGCAAGCCGGATCTCAAGGTCGGCGGCAAAGCGGGTGAGCAGGTGCTCAAGCTGGCGAGCATCGCCCGCGAGCTCGCATACAACGACTACCAGAACAGCCGGGGTTCGCTTGGTGAGGATCCCGCCGATCGCAACGTGATCATCGTTCTGAACCGGCCCTGGCCCTATCCCTCGGACGAGGATCAGGGCAACTAGTTAGCGTCGGGGGACGGTCGGTCTAATCGGGAGGTCGCCGCGTCGTCTTCCACACGTTCCAGTAAGTGACCTCTTCGGCTGCACGGCGTTTGGCCGGCTTGAACGTCTGACCCTTGAAGTGCGCCACGGGGACGATCCCCATCTGCGAGACGGTGCCGGGGATGCCCAGCAGGTCCTGGGTTTCGTGCTCCAGCGCGAGGTGCATTGTGGTCAGCGTTGAGGCGAGGCCCCTGCTGCGAAGGGCGAGCATGAAGCTCCACACCGCCGGCCAGATAGAACCGTAGAAACCGGACGCGGCGAGGTTGTCGGTGATCTCGTGGGGGTAGCCGAGGGGGCCGAGCAGCTTGCGCATGTCGTCGGGCGTTCCGAGATGACATGGGATGACGAGCACGGGAATCCTGGGGAGGTTGTCGGCGAGGTAACGAGAGGAAGCAATGACCTTCTTCGTTTGCTCGTTGTCGCCCGCGAGCTGCTCCATGATGTCGTGGTAGGGATCGATCGAGCGTCGGTAGATGTCGCCGAGCGCGTCCTTCTTGTCTTGTTCGGTTACGACGACCCATCGCCAGCGCTGCATGTTCGATCCGGTGGGGGCCTGCAGCGCGATGCGCAAGCATTCCTGCACGACATCGAGATCGACGTCTCTGTCGAGGTCGAGGCGTTTGCGGACCGCGCGGGTGCCGGTGAGCAGCGCGTCGACGCTCGAGAGATCGAAGCCGGTCTGCGGTTTTTCTGATGGACTCACGGTGGGGATTGTCGCAGGTCAATCCAGAGGTTTCAGCGGACCTCCGAGAGGAACAGCTCGAGGTTCTCGGGCGAGCAATACTCGCAGGGGATGTCTGTGTTGTTCGACGGATAAGAGAAGTAGATCCCGTCGATGGTGTCGCCTACGGTCTGCAGGCCCTCCAGCATGTCGAGCGGGTCGTTGTCCCGAAAAGACACCTGAGAGAACACGAGGATGTCGGGGTTGACCTTGCGGACGTGCTGGGCGACGTCTGACACCGCGGCTTCGTATGTAACAAGGCCGTCCTTTTCGAGACACCCAGGACTAAGGAGGCGCTGAGCCTGGATGTCCACGAGGTCCACCCTCGTCCAGTCGATGTCGTAGAGATCGGAGTCGGCGAGCGAGTACGTGCATTCGGTTCCATCGAGGCCGAACAGGATCGAAGATCCCGGTGCGAGGCCGAAGTCGTGGCAGCCCGTGGACTCGACCATTCGGATGGCTTTGTTGATCGAACCAAGGAAATCCGCCTGTTCGTTCTTTGGGGTGAGCTCTCTGTTCTCGGGGTCGTAGATGATCGTCCTTGGCGTGTCCTCCCCGCAGCCCGCCTCGACCCAGTGCCGGACCCCCGGGAACCCCTCCCATTCCCGGCGCAATGACGTGGGCAGGCCGTAGAGTCGCCTGCGCTCGAAGTCGAAATCGTTCGGAAGGGTGTCGGCGCGCGCCAGGTCGTTCTTCGTGAAGTAGCGACGGAAGATATCCGGTGCCTCCGTCGGAGCCAGGGCCGAGAAGAGGATGCTCGAGTCGGGCCTCAGCGGGGCAGGATGGTCCCACCCGCGCTGTCGTGATCGGACAACGAGAACGCTTGCGACCGCGAGCGAGACCGCCAGCACGGCCAGGAGAGGCGTCCGCCACGATCTCATGGCTCGAACCTAAGCGTTGGGTTGGCACCCCTGATGCGGTCTAAAAGGATGGAACGCGGTTCGTTAGGGTCGTCCGACACAGGAGGCGAGCTTGGACACACAGGGATGGCCACAGGAGGCCAGCGAGGTGTTCGCGAATGCCGTCACCGCGGAGTTCGCCACGCTGACGCGCCGGTCAACTCCCGTGACGTGGCCTCTGACTCCGTATGTCGAGCCCGGGGGCACCTCGATCGACGTGTCGTCCGGTCTCACCTACCCGTCCAAAGCGGAGCGGGCCCGGCGCAACCCTCATGTTGCCCTCTTGTTCCGGGACCCGGCGGGGTCGGGGATCCGGGACTTCCCGGTCGTTCTCGTCAAGGGAGGGGCCACCGTCACGGACCGCGACCTACAGGCCGGAACCGACCGCTACGTGCGCAGTGCGACGACCAAACTTCCAGATGCGTACAGGTCGACCCCGTGGCCCGTTCTCAAGATGCAGGCGTGGTACTGGGTGCGCATCTGGATACACGTGACGCCGCTCGAGATCATGGTCTGGCCGCACGCGGATCTGGACGCGGCCCCCTCGGTGTGGCGGGCACCCCAGGACACGGAAGTGCCTCCCTCCGATCCCGCTCCAAAAGGGAGGGGGCCGGGCCCCTACCAGGGGGCGCCGACGGAGTGGCGTCCGCGCGCCCGACGCGCGCTCGAGGTCATGGGTGACCCCGTCCTCACCGTGCGACACGGCGAGTGGCCCATCCCGTTTCCCGTCCGCGCCACCCGCATCACAGGGGACGGCTTTGCATTCGATATCCCGAATGGGGCTCCGGCCCCCGCAGAAGGTCCCGCGTGCCTCACGTTTCACGTCCATGCGGAGCGCTTCGCCGGTCAGGAGAACGCGACCTTCGTCGGCGAGGTGAGCCACGACGGGGCCGACGCGAGGTTCCGGGTCGAGCGTCTTCTCGGCGACTTCAGCCTTCCCGGCAACCGCCTCGGGGTGACGAAGGCGTTTCTCACGAAGGCGGCGCAGCTCCAGCCCAGGCTGAAGGCGGAAGCGGAGCGCCGCGGTCAACCGGTTCCGAAGATCCACAAACCGTGAAGCCGGCGGGTGGCGGGGGTCTCGACGCGATCATTGCCGTCGAGGAGCACAGCCTCGTTCGCAGGAGCAAGCAGCCATCGTGGTTCACCCCGATGCTGGCGACATTGACCGAGACCTACTTCTCCGACCCGGCCTGGATCTTCGAGCCCAAGCTCGACGGTGTCCGGTGCCTGGCATTCAAAAGGGGAAAGAGCGTGAGGTTGCTGTCGCGCAACCGACTGCCCCTCGATGATCGTTATCCCGAGATCGCCGAGGCGATGAGGGGCCTCGACTGCGACGACATCGTCCTGGACGGTGAAGCCGCAGTGGTCTCTCGCGGCGTGACGAGCTTCCAGAGCCTTCAGCGCCACCTTCTCGAGGGAGGCGGAGTGGGATCGCTGGCGCTGTTCGCGTTCGACGTCCCCTTCGCGCTCGGCAACGACC
>JALZBR010000303.1 GCA_030863485.1 Actinomycetota bacterium | reverse complement strand
GGGTTCCGATCATGCGCCGCCCAGACTTAGACGCCGCGTTTACCCCGTGGAAGCGGGGCGCGCGTGTCCTCACCGAACTCCAGGTCGACGAGATCGTTCGCGCACTGCGCGACTACCGCGCCGGGCGGCTTCGGTGCGACAAGGAGAATCGAGCCGCGTAGTCGCTCACGCGGCGTGGTCGTGGCTGAACGCGGCAAGAGCGCGCAGGTTCCCAAGGCCGCCGCGCGCGGCGAGGTGTCGTTCGAGAGCGCGCAACCCCCGACCGTCGCCGGACCACCACACGGCAACCGCCGCGAGCATCGTGACGTTGCCGCCGCTGAGCTGGTGGAGCGCGTCGAGGACGTAGCCGGGTGGCGCCAGTCCTCGCCGACGCAGTAGCTCGGCGGTTTCGGGCCGCGTCAGGGCCGACACCTCGATGATGTCGGCGCCGGTCGTCACCGCGCCTGTCGTCACGACGCTCAGCTCGGGGATGCGCGCAACCGCCTCCTCGAGGAAGCTCTCGAGCGCCCGCGCCGGCGCCCCGGTCCGAAAGTCGTCGAGCACGAGCAGGCGGCGTCGCCCGAACAGGCCCTCGAGCGCCAGCCGCGTTGCCACGCCGAGGAGCGGGTCGGGCAGCGCTCCCGCCAGGTAGTCCCGCAACTCTGGAGATCCCTCACGTGCGAAGCCGTGTCCGAGCTCGATGAGCAGCGCCTCGAGGGAGTCGTCGACGCCGGGGCGCATCCGGTGCCACCACACCGTCTCCGGGCCCAGCGCGTGGGCGAGAGCCGCCACGACCGACGTCTTGCCGGCCCCCGGCTCCCCGGTGACCCCGACGAGCCGGCGCCGTGCGGCGGCCTCGCTCACCCGCCGGAGCAGCTCGTCGCGGCGGATGTGGCCGTGGATCGACGGGATCGGCTCGGGTGCCAGGACGGAGGCTGGCGGCACCGATAGCTCGGCGGCGAGCAGGCGCACGGCCCGCTCCCGCTCGCGGGTGAGCTGGCGCTCCGAGAGGCCCAGCTCGGCCGCGGCCTGGTGGTTCTTGCGGCCCCGCACGAAGCAGGCCTCGAGGACCCGGTGGGGAAGGCGCGCGGGGGCGGTCGCACCCGGTGGCGGCTCGAGGGCGGCGATCTTGTCGGTGAGCAGCTGGGCCGCCGCGGTTCCGACGGCCGTGGGGGAGAGGGTTTGTGGGAGCCGGCGGTGGGCTTTGAGGAGGCCCCGGATCTGGGGGCAGTCGAGGCGGTGGGGGGTGTGAAGGCGGGAGAGGAACGTGCGGAGCTGTTCCGCCGTTAGCGCTCCTTCGGAGGCGCCTCGGCGGCGGTCCGCCTCCGGTGCCTGGGCACCTCGGCGGTTGAGTTCAGGGTTCTCGGAGCCAGTCATTCGATCCCCGTTCGTTGCGGTGCCCGGATCGGAGTGTGAATCAAAATACTCTGTAGCGAAATCCTCTGCAAGCGGCAATATTTCTGAACATGCCAAGGCGAAGGGTTTCGCCCGAAGAGGCCCTAGGGGACGCCCTGCGTGAGGCCCGTCTCAAGGTGGGGCTTTCCCAGGAGGCGCTTGGAGACGCGTGCGATCGTCACCGTACGTACATCAGTCTTCTGGAACGCGGAAAACACTCGCCATCCGTGAAGACCCTGTTCTCGCTGGCGGAGGTCTTGGAGACGACGCCGTCGAAATTGTTGGGGAGGGTGGAGGATTTGCTGGGCGAGTAGTCGTCCGTTCCTCTCCGGGATGTTGGTACCTGGACCGCGCTGTCACCCTTTCGGTGGGCGGAGTGGACTGCTTAGGCATGAGTGGCGGCAAGCATCGTTCCCTTCGATGCCACAGAGTGGTTCCCGCGGTCGTCGTTGTGACGGCAGGAGCTTGCCTCGCTCCATTGCCATCGACTGCCCGGGAATTCGTGGGCTCAGTGGCCTCCGTCATCGGGTGCGTTCTGGGAGGCCTCGCTTGGGAGAAATCTCGCGGATCGCTGTCCCCCAGGGGCGTTCCCTACAACACTGATCGGACATGAGGCGGTTGGGCCATGGCCGACGTTGATCTTCACCGATTGGGAGAAGCTGCACGGCTCATCGGGCAAAGATGGTTTCGGGACCCAGAGGACGTAGCCGATCTTGTGCAGTCAACTCTCGCGGCATATCTGGCAGCAAGCGAGCATGTTCGAAAACCTCTTCCGTGGGTTCGCCGCGTGGCGCACAACCTTGCCGTCACAGAGATCGATCGGCGGGAGTGGGAACGCGCCGCAGTTGCGAGGCTTTCATTTGTTGAAGAGATGGTGCAACGTCCATTCGCTGACGAGGTGGTAGCGAAGGTCATGATCGAACAGATCCTGGAGGATCTCACCCCGCGCGAGCGCGAGGTATGGACTCGTCGCCACTTACAAGGTGAGCCCCGAAAGACGATCGCCGAAGGGCTGGGCGTGTCCGACGAGACCATCAAGACCTTGCTACACCGAGCCGGCTCCAAATTCAAGAAGCTAGCTGCTGTGGAGGGAGGTGAGGCAAGTGCCTGACGCGCCGTTGGATTTCGACGATCACTTTTGGGACCGGGTCGCAGAGCGCGTCAACCGGATTGGTGCCCTTCCTCTGGCATCGATTGTTTCGACGTTCGACTTCGCTCCTGACAAGGGTGCGGCAACGGAAACGGCCCCGCGGGGTGTCTCCACGCCCCCCGCCGAAGCGTCGTCCGGTGTCATGTCGGGTCGCGACGATGGTGCAGCTGGATCCTCGAGGACGCGATGTCCCCCTCGTGGGAGTCGGCGGCGTCCTGGACGGAGTGTGAGAGATCAGAACGCTGCTTTCGGTGCCGGTTTGTACGCAGCGCTACGGCTCCGAGGCGAGCCTATGTTAGCCCTAGTCGGAGTGGCTCTGGTCTTCCTCATGACGGGCGGGCTTCTACTGCCCGGGATCGATCAGCACTTCAACAGGATTCTCCTAGAGGGGGATACGGGCGGACCCTCAATGGCGCGGTATCCCAACGCACCGCCGCTGACCCGGGATTCGAGCGCGTCTGTGTTGACGTCGCCGAGGTTCAGCAGCCGATCGCAACTCCACTTCCCGGGCCGACGAAACGTGTACGGCGAGATCGTTGGGGATTTTGATGGGGATGGGTTCGACGACATCCTCTGGTTCGGAAGACCTAATCGGCGGGAGATCGCCTTCCGGAAGGTGAGGGCGGTTGGAAACGTAACCAGAGTTCGTGTGTGGGGTCTTCGAATGCTCACGGACGACGACGGCTTGGGGGGGCGCCGCTTTCTTGTCTCCGGAAGTAGTCCGTGGAAGTGGCCGGCGAGAGCGGACGTGCTTTCTACACCTCCTACTCGGAGCCTCGACGTATACGTTCGCGTTCTTGACGACGTCGATGACGACGGGTATCCCGACGTACTGTGGTACGAGAGCTCCCGTCGGTGGCATCACCGGACGTTCGGCTATACGACGAGTTCGTTTCGGGTACCCACGGGTATCTGGATCGCGGTGCGTGGTCGCCTTCACGACCGGTCGGGAAGAGAAACGCTGCTCTATTCGGCTGACGGTCGCGGCTCAAGTGCCGTCGTCGTGACCGAAACGGCTGGAGTGAAAGGTCGCTCCTGGTGAAGCTCGCCCTCGAATTGATTGCTAGCGGGGCCGCGCTCGTCCGGGAGCGCCAGCTGTCTCTCGACCAGATTTTCTTGCTCCGAGTGGGCGCTTCCGCGCCGTCCTTCAAGACGCAATAGTGTTTCCCGGGTGTTGGAGACGACGCCGTCGCGTTGTGGCGGGTCGAGGAGCTAATGCAGAACTAGCCGCATTCACTCCCCTAACGCCGTTACCCCACGGCGTCATGCCGACGGGACCCGTACGCCGAGTCATTGCTTAGAGTTCACGCATGCGACTAGGGGAGTGGTGGAGAAAACTCGAGCATCCCGCATGGGCGGGGGGCGGCGTCATCTTAGCGACGTTGGTCGGCATCGTGAGCATTGCGCTGACCCGCTCCAGCGGTGATGAGGAGGGGGGCGTTTTCAGACCCGCCAGCGCGGTCCCGACCGCCGCCACGTCGCCAAGAAACGTGCTTGAACAGATTGAGCAGAGTGACGTCTGGCTCGAACCGCCCACGGTGTTCGAGAGCGCTGATGGCTCTGAATCGGGTGAGGCCGGGGTTCCGTGGAATGTCGCGGCTGTCCAACTTGGGGACGTCATCGCCTTGACGCCGGAAGAGCTCGTAGACGACGGTCTCCGGTACGAAGGAGCGCCGATCTACATCGTTGGCCGAGTGTCTAATCGGCGCTCCGTTCCGACGGGTTTCGGACTGGAGGAAGAGCTGGAGCTTCTTGGCCGAGATGGCACGGTCGCGTATGTAGGGTCCGCGGGATCGTTGTTCGGCGCCGAGGGTGACCTGATATTCGCTCTGGGGCGACTCGCCGCACTGGGACGTGCCCAGGTTGGTGACGGGCGCGCGGCTAGGGCTGCATATTTCTTGGCAATGGAGCCAGATGGCGGCGGCAACTACGACATCGGACTCGTGAGGGGACTGGGCCTTGACCTAAGCCCCGCTATTCGAGATGCAGCCCGTCGAGCGACTCGCGGTGCCCTGGCAAGGTGACTCTCTAGGGTGCGGATGACGAGCTATGGCTGACGAACAAGACCATCACCCGCCCCGACCCGAGGCCCTGGCGTTGCTTCGGGTCGTCCCAAAGCTAGGTCCGATTGCAGCCCAGTACTTGGTTGACCGTCACGAATACCGGAGCCGGCGGGCGGAGGAATTCGTCGATGACGTCACGCGAGGCGCCAGGCTTGACGTTGCCGAGTTGTTCGAGCGGATTCGGAACGATCCACGCCTCGCCGCGATGTTCGAACAGGCGGTCGAGGCGGCCGTTGCGGAGGTCGACGCGCGAAAACGCAAAGGTCTTGCGAGGGCACTCACTTCTGGCTTGATCGCTGCTGACGACGCAGAGGTCGATGTGGCGCAACTCGTGTTGTCGACGCTCAACAACCTTCAGCCCGCCCACGTCCGCCTGTTGGATCTCCTGAAGAAGCTTCCGCCCCTCGAAGGGCATGCTCAGCTGAGTCCCGGTACGCCGTTAGCGGACAGTGACATTCACGCGCTGTGGCCCGGCGTAGGGAACGCGTTGACTGTTGTCGCCGCGCAGCTGTTGTCGTGGGGCCTGATTATCAATGTCAACACCGGACTTGTAGGAGGCCACACCGAAGGCCGTTACTCAGTGTCGCCTTTCGGCGAAGCGGTCTATGGCTATCTTGAGGAAGAAGCATCGGGAAGTTAGCCCGTGTCCGATTCGCCGCGATCGTGCGGGCGAATCCTGTTTCAGGCGGCGTCCTGCAGGTGGGGGGCTATGCAATGTCATCTTTGAAGGTGGGCGGGAAGGTCGGGCCGTGGACGCTAAGGCGGTTCCTGGGCGGAGGCGGGAACGCCGACGTGTGGGAGGCGGAGCGGGATGGCGAGGTCGTCGCACTCAAAGTCCTTCGAACGCGCAAGACGGACTCGGAGCCGTTTCAGCGCTTCAGGATTGAGACCCACGTGGTCGAGGAGTGGCACCCAGACGGGGTTGTGCCGATCATCGAGAGCTTTCTCCCGGATCCGCTCCCACCCAAAGAGCGGGCCTGGGTCGCGATGCCGGTGGCGCGACCCATTCGGGAGGCGCTGGGAGCGTCTCCAACGCTAGATGCGGTCTGCGAAGCCCTCGTGGAGGTCGCACGGTCTTTGGCGGCGATGGGCGTCATTGCGCACCGCGACATCAAGCCGAGCAACCTGCACTTCTTCGATGGGCGCTACCTCATCGGCGATTTTGGTCTCGTCAGCTATCCGGGCAAGGAAGATCTGACCGCTTCGTCACAAGAGCTAGGGCCGCGGAATTACCTCGCGCCCGAGATGATCGCCAACCCCGCCCGAGCGGACGGCCGCCAGGCCGACGTCTACTCCCTGGCGAAGACCCTATGGGCGCTCGCGACGGCACAGGACGCACCGCCTCCTGGTCACCTCAGGCGCG
>JALZBR010000285.1 GCA_030863485.1 Actinomycetota bacterium | reverse complement strand
CTACAAGGACAGCATGTGGCCGGAAACATTGTTTATCGAACAGAAGCGCTTCGCGCGATTGGCGGGTTCGATGAACGTTTTTACGACCCGAAGCGGAAGATTCACTTTCGTGAAGACATTGACCTGTTCTTTCGAATGGAGGCTGGGGGATACCGTGTTGTTTGGGACGGCGACTTGATCGTCTATCACCCGCCGCGGGCGCCATCGTTCTGGGTGCCGCTCCGCGACGCTCGCCGCTACTACTTCGACCCGCTTTTGGCCCGGAAGCACCCAATCAGGTTCCGAGACGTCAATCGAATGCGCTCGATCGGGCCCTATTCGCTCCGCAGGGCGCGCCATCACGCCGCACTCTTGTTTCTGGCTGGAGTTCTTACTTTCGTAACGGGAGCTCGTACCAGGCGATGCCGGTTGCGGACTCTGGGAGCTTATCTCTTGGCTCTTGGCTGGGTGAGCAATATGGCGGCACTTTGTTGGAACAAGAGGCTCTCGCTTGTAGATGGGCTAGCGGTAGGGGTGATTTCTGGATTAGCACCTTGGGTCTATATATGGCATTACTACCGTGGAGTTCTCCAGTTCCGCCACCTACCTCGCCTCTAGCCGTCCGATAGAATTCTGTCAACATAGGGGTTGGAAGCGGCAGCCGACCCGAATGACCCGCCCTGAGCTGGTCAGGAGTGAGCGGGGACGTGGGAGCTTCGTCAGCAGGAGACGCCTCTGGCCGACCGCCGCAGCTCGGCGTCTTGCTCAGCAGGCGTGTGGCTTATCGCTCTCCGGACGTTCTGGACTATCAAGCCCGAAGGATGGTCCAGGGCCAGAACGCCTGCGCTGAACGGCCACATCATGCAGGTCTAGCGGGATCCGCAGGTGTGCGGCATACCGGGAGGTTGAACGGGCCCACCCGAGGCAGACTAAGAGAATCTATATCATGTGCGGCCGTATCAGCCCGTGCCCGACGACGTCAGCTCGCCCGATGGATCTGCAGATGAACTATGTTGCATGCGGGATCTCGAGTTCTTGTCCCGCTCAGGCAAACGAGCTGTCGCGAGAATCTCGTGACGGCTCGGCTTGCCGGCCCTCTGCAAATCTCTCCACTCTACTCAAAAGCTGAGGCTAAATCTGAAGGCTCATGAGTAAGCTATGAGGTCCCGTCTCATCTCACAGCGCGCGACCATGCTATGCGTGCTAGGAAGCGAGCGCGTTGAGGCCTGCCATTCCTTGACGCTGAGACAATGTGCTATTTGAGGCCTCTTTGACTCATCCTGCCCCGAGAGGGAATCACTAGCGGTGACTATCGCCGCTCTTGTTGCTCGCTTGGGCGTCGGCCCCCGTGCTGGCTGGATCCTCATCGATCAGGCTATCTCGAGCCTCACGAATTTGACGCTGAGCGTTCTGGTCGCGCGCTCCGTAGACGTAAACGCCTTCGGAGCTTTCACCATCGCTTACACGCTCTACATTTTTGTCGTGGAGTTCATGACAGCAATGGTGTTGCAACCCTTGATAATTCGTTACAGTGGAGTGCCGCGTCCGCAGCTTGAAGGAGCTGCGGGATCCGCTTGTGGGCTCTCACTGGTCGGTGGCCTTGTTGCTCTCCTGATTCTCGTCGTCAGCGCCCTCGCTCTCGAACCCCTCACAGGCGGACCCGTTATCGCGCTCGCCGTCACCCTGCCGGGGTTGCTCCTTCAAAATGCCTGCCGGTATACGTTTTTTGCGGCGGGTAAGGCGCAGGGCGCTGCTTTAAATGATTTGCTTTGGGGTTTGACGCAACTTGCTGTTGGGCTGGTTGCTCCCGTGTTCATAGGTCCTTCACCTGGTCTCTTTATTGCGATTTGGGGAGTTGCGGGTTCGCTTGCCGGAGTGGTCGGTCTCATACAGTTGACTGTTCGCCCCCGATTTACCACGGCTGCCTCCTGGCTACTGAAACACCGAGATATCGCGCCGCGTCTGGTGTTGGAATTTCTCGTGGAGAGTGGGGCTCTTAACTTCACATTACTCGCTGTCGGAGCCATCAGTGGTCTTGCCGGTCTGGCTGCATTGAACGCTGCTCGTGTCCTTCTTGGGCCCTTGGGCGTCCTCTTCCTTGCTGGCAGCAGCATTTTGGTGACCGAGGGCGCCAGGTTGCGCGACCGGCAAGATCACCGTCTCCTGTCGGCCGTCCGGGCCTCCGGGCTGCTACTGACCGCAGCTGCCGTCGGATGGGGCCTCGCGCTCCTTTTGATGCCTCCGGAACTGGGTAGTGCCCTGCTAGGGGAGTCATACGCGCTTGGCCGCTCGGTATTGACCACCTTGACGCTCTTCTGGGGAGCGCTCGGAGCGATCCACGCAGCTCGTGCCGGACTGAGGATCCTTGCAAAAGCTGACCGGAGTTTGCGAGCGCAGTTGATGATGGCTCCAGTCACTGTGCTTGGTGGAGTCCTGGGCGCCAGGATAGGTGGGGCGCACGGTGCGGCTGCAGGGCTGGCGCTCGTTACTGTTGGAGGCGTCTTTCTCTGGTGGTTCACGTTCGAAGGTGCGGCGCGGGAATATGAACAGGTCTGATTTGAAGGAGTCGGGAAGACAGTAACGAGCTGCTCCTCGTGGCTCCTCCGCCAAGCCGTCTGACTTGGCGCTTTCGCCGTCGTACTGAGCGCCGGCAGCGCGAGGGCACGCTGCGCTGACCCCCTGAAATCGGTCCACCGCCGAATGAGAGTCTTGATGCCCTACGGGGGCGGAAGGAGGACCATCACGGTGAAGCGGCGAAGGCACACACCCGACCAGGTGGTGCGCAAGCTCCGAGAAGCCGATCGGCTTCTCGCCGAGGGAAAGGACATCGCCGAGGTCACAAAGCACCTAGAGGTCTCGGAGCAGACCTATCACCGGTGGCGCAACCAGTACGGCGGTCTCAAAGCCGACGACGCCAAGCGCATGCGCGAGCTCGAGCGCGAGAACACGCGCCTCAAACGCATCGTCGCCGACAAAGAACTGGAGATCGACGCCCTGAGGGAGATCGCCAAGGGAAACTTCTGAGCCCGTCGAGCCGGCGCCGAGCCGTGGTCATGCTCCAAGAGCGGCTCGGTATCTCGGAGCGGCGGGCGTGTGCCGTCGTCGGTCAACACCGCTCGACCCAGCGCCGCGCATGCATGCGTACACGGGGCGATGACGCTCTTCGTAAGCGGATCAGGGACATCAGCCGCGAGCGCAAGCGCTGGGGCTACCGCCGGGCCTGGGCGACGCTCAGAGACGAGGGATGGGCCACCAACCGCAAGAAGATCCAGCGCTTGTGGCGTGAGGAGGGCCTTAGGGTCCCGGCCCGCAGGCGCA
>JALZBR010000280.1 GCA_030863485.1 Actinomycetota bacterium | reverse complement strand
AACCGCGACGCTGACCGCCCGGGAGCTCACGAACGAGCCGGCATCCGCGCTGTGGCCCGAAGTCTTGGCCGAGCGCGCGCGCGAGGTAGCCGAAGTCGCCGGCCTCGAATGCACCCTGCTCGACGAGAACGAGCTCGCGGAACGAGGCTTCGGCGGCCTGCTTGCCGTCGCCCAGGGCTCCACACGGCCCCCTCGCCTCATTGAGTTGCGTTACAAGCCGGAGAACCCACTCGGGCACGTCGCAATCGTCGGCAAAGGGGTCACGTTCGACTCCGGTGGTCTCTCGCTCAAGGACGCAAAGAGTATGGAGACGATGAAGACCGACATGGGAGGTGGAGCAGCAGTCATCGGGGCGATGGGCGCTTTGCCCAGGCTCGACGTTCGAGTAGAGGTGACCGCCGTGGTCCCCACCACGGAGAACATGCCCAGTGGCTCCGCCGTAAAGCCGGGAGACGTGATCACCCATTACGGTGGGAAGACCTCCGAGGTTCTGAACACCGACGCCGAAGGGCGACTGATACTGGCCGATGCCCTTGCATACGTATCCGAGCAGCGTCCCGACGCGATCGTCGACGTCGCCACTCTTACCGGAGCGATGATGGTCGCCCTCGGCAAGAAGGCGGCCGGCTACTTCGCCAACGACGACGGCCTCGCCGCCGAGATCGAGCGAGCAGCGGGAACCGCGGGTGAGAGGGTCTGGCGGATGCCACTGTTCGACGATTACAGGAGCGACCTCGACTCCGACGTCGCCGACATCAAGAACATCGGGACGCGCTTCGGCGGCGCCATCTTTGCAGCGCTTTATCTCGGGGACTTCATTGGCGATGGGATCTCGTGGGGACACCTGGACATAGCCGGCCCCGGCCGAGCCGAAAGTGATTACGACGAGGTCACCAAGGGGGCCTCTGGCTTCGCCGCCCGCACCCTGGTCGCGTGGCTCGAGTCGAGAGGAGCTTCTTCGTGACCGAGCAAATGTCTCCCGGATACGACGACCTTCCGGAGAACGTCGTACCGCTGGGCCAGGCCCCCGACCCGGTCGAGCCGGAACCCTCCCGCCACCAGGGTCGCCTCCACCGCATGGCCATCGCCGGTATGGCGATATCGGCCCTGCTCGGGATCTTCTCGATGCTTGCCTTCGTCACCGTCACGTGGCCGGGCGAAAGCGGTCGCTACGTCATGGCCGTGGTGATCGGCTCGGCGGTCGGGTTCATGACGTGCGCATCGCTGGCGGTGTTCGCCGCGGCACGCGAGACGTATGTCGTTCGAGATCCCTCGGACAACTAAGCGGAGTCGACCGCGCCGCTCGGCACTAAACTCGTCGTTATGGAGATCGACGGCCATCCGACTCAAGACCTGATCGAGGAGCTCGAGCGCCGCGGAGCTCTGCGAGTCAACGGATCCACTTCCGGCCCCCACGTCGACTCTGTTCGCTTCCTGAGCGAGAGGCTGGGCGATATCTCCGGGTTCTGGTTGTTCTTGCCGTTCGAGACCTTCCACACCGGGATGGACGAGGTGCCGCCGGCCTGATGCCCGTCGGGCCGGATGACTATCGGCAGGCACTCCGTCGCTTTGCGAGTGGGCTAACCGTCGTGACGGTTTCGAACGGCGAGCGACTCCACGGCATGACGGCCTCTTCGTTTGCGGCGGTGTCCCTCACTCCTCCCCTGATCCTCGTCTCGCTCGAGAAGGGGTCGCGCACCCGCGAGATCGTCCTCGAGGTCGGGTCGTTCGGGGTCAACATCCTGTCGGAGGAGCAGGTGGAGGTCGCCCGGGGGTTCTCCAAAGCCGGGCACAAACCGTTCGAATCGGTTCCCCACCGGACGGGTGACAGCGACGTCCCCATTCTCGAAGGCACGCTCGCGTCCCTCGAGTGCCGGATCCACCAGGCGATCGATGCGGGCGACCACGACATCGTCGTTGGCGAAGTCGTCGCGTGCAGCGCGCGGGACGGTTCACCGCTCGTGTACTTCAATCGCTCCTATCGCACGCTGCGCTGAACGAGCCTCAGACGATCGCCCCGGCCCAGATCCTCCGGGAGGGAGCCCGCGCCCAGCTCCACGACGAAGCGTGAAGCGAGCACGACGCGGGTCAGACGTCCAGGCCGAAGATGGCGACGCGCGTGCAGGATCGTCCCCCTTGAGTTGCAGAAGACGACGTCGATCGGATACTTCATCCCGAAGGTGTGGACCTGCTTGGCCGGCTCGAGGACGAGGGCCTCACCTCGAGCCAATGGAGGGAGACCACGAAGACCTTTGGACCTTTCGATGGGTCCCCGAGCACGGCGGACTTCGACGGCCAGAAGCCGCCCGGTAGTTTCGACGGCGAGCGCCTCGGGCATGTGAAGTAAGTTATGTCGCTGGAGCCAGAGAGGCGTGGCGGCAACCACACCACGTTCACTTCCGAGAGGGGATCTCGCCTTGCAGAAATGGGAGTACGCAACCGTCCCGCTCATATCTCATGCCTTACAGGAGATCCTCAACCAGTGGGGGGAAGAAGGCTGGGAGCTGGTCCAGGTCGTCGAAAGCCAAGCGCTGGGGATGACTGCTTACCTCAAGAGGCCGAAGGCGGGCGATCCGCCGGCGACCGAATAGCGAGGCCTTACTTCCGGCTCAGCCGAGCCGCCGGGCAAGCTCCCGCACGTACTCGGTGACGGGGCCCGCAAGGTCCTCCCTGCGAAGCGCCAGCTCCAGTTCCGCCTCCAAATAGGCCACCTTGTTGCCGACGTCGAAGATGGGACCGGCGTGAACGTAGGCGTAAACGGCCTGTTCCTTCGCCAGAAGGCGGATCGCGTCGGTGAGCTGGATCTCGCCTCCATAACCCGATTTCGTCCGATCGATCGCTTCGAAGATGTCCGGGGTGAAGAGGTACCGGCCCCGGGCGGCCAGATTCGACGGAGCCTCTTCTTGCTTGGGCTTCTCCACCATGTCCTCGAGGCGGATGTATCCGTCTTCCTCGACAGGTTCGATCGCCCCATATGAAGAGATGGCCTCCGGGGCCACCTCTTGCACCGTGACAACACTCGCCTGCTTGGCCTCGTAGATCTCGACCATCCTGCCGAGGAGCGATTCCTCGTCGCGCAAGGGATCGGGGACTATCTCGTCACCAACCATCACCACGAAGGGTTGATCTCCCACGTGATCGCGGGCGAACGACACCGCGTGGCCGAACCCGAGCGGCTCCTTCTGTCGTACGAAGTGGATGTTGGCGAGCTCACCGATGTCCCGGACCTGGGCGAGCGCCTCGAGCTTCCCAACTCGCTCGAGGTGATACTCGAGCTCCAGAGATCGGTCGAAGTGGTCCTCCACCACCGCCTTGCCGCGGCTCGTGATGATGAGGATGTCTTCGATGCCGGCCCTCACCGCTTCCTCGACCACGTACTGCATCCCCGGCTTGTCGACGACGGGGATCATCTCCTTCGGCTGCGATTTAGTTGCGGGCAGAAAGCGCGTCCCCAGACCTGCAGCGGGTATCACGGCCTTGCGGACTGCCATCCACGACCTCCAATGAGAGATTTGCTACCGACTGGGGTCAGGGTACCGAAGGACCGCGACCCCAGATGGAGGGCTGGTCAGGCGAGCTTCAGATTAGGAGGGGGCTTGCTGCCGGCGATCCGCACGCGGTCGCGGCCCTCCTGCTTCGCTTGATAGAGAGCGCGGTCGGCTGCCTCGACGAGACCCTGATAGGTGTCGGCGTGGTCCGGGAAGGACGCGAGCCCTATCGAGGTCGTTATGTGAACCGGTTTTTCACCGACGCCTGCGAACGGTTCGGACCTGATCACCTCGTGGATCTTCTCGGCCGTGGTGAGAGCGCCGGCTACATCGGTTTCCGAGAGCAGGCAGATGAATTCCTCGCCTCCGTAACGAGCAAAAGTGTCGACCTCTCGCAAGATGGCGTTCACTCTCTGAGCGAACTCGATGAGGACCGCGTCGCCGCGTTGGTGTCCGTAGGTGTCGTTGACCACTTTGAAGTTGTCGAGGTCCAGCATCAGTACGCTGAAAGAACGGTGGAACCGGGTGGCGGTGGCCAGGACCTGGCGGAACTGCATCTGCAAGTAGCGACGGTTCCACACCCCCGTCAGGCCATCGGTGATCGACAACCTCCGGGCCTCATCGTGGAGGAGCACGTTCTCGATGGCGACGCCGCCTTGCTCGGCCAGGAACAGCACGGTATCGAAGTCCTCGCGAGAGAACGGAACCGGAGCATCCCGATAGAGGGAGATAACGCCCGTGATGCGATCCTCGCTGTAAAGAGGTATCGCGAGGCCGACGGGATACCTCGGCTCGGAAGACGAAGGTCGCGGCGATGACCCGTCGGGCGTGACCACGATCGGGGTCCCCCGTTCCGCAACGAGGCCCACTATCCCTCGTCCCACCGGGATCCGGCCGAGCTCCTTCGTCTCCAACCTCGTGCCGATCACCGGATAGAGCTCGTCGCGCGTCGAGGTGAAGGTCCACAGGACGCCGGCGTCGGCTTCGACCGCATCGGTGGCCGTATTGATCACCGAATCGAGGATCTGCCGCATGTCGTGCGTCGAGCGGAGCGTCTCACCGACTCGACGGACGGCGCGCTGCAGCTGGTCGCGCGAGGACGAGAGCTCGGTGATCGTGTCCTTCAATCGAGCAGTCATGTTGTTGAACGCGAGGGCGAGCGCACCCACCTCGTCGCGCGAGCGCACCGGGATCTGGTGATCGAACCTGCCCTGGGCGATTGCCGTGGCCCCCTCGGTCAGCTCGTCGAGTGGACGCGTGATCAACCGCGCCAGGGAGTACGCGAGGCCCCCGGTCAACAGAAGCGCCAGCGCGAGAAGCAGAAGCTCGGATATCAGCACCTGGCGGGACAGATCGGTGATGGGATCGCGCGGGGTCAGAGCCACGACGGCCATGTCTCCGACCGGCAGCCTCTGGGCTCGGGCCGCCTCTGCCCCGAGCACTTGCACGTCGAACGATTTCCCGATCGACGCGCCGAGACCCGAGGGAGGCGGGGGCGCCTGCCGCTCCGTCGAAGCGAGCACCTCCTGCCCCGCGACCAGCGAGACCTCGACGTCTTCCTGGCCGGCGGCGGCGAGCAGTCGCCCATCGACCCAGAAGCCCCCGATGATCTGGAAGCTCTTCTTCGATTTGTTCACACGGACGTCCACGGGCCGCGAGGCCACAAAACCGGTCGACGGGGCGTCGGGCGAACGAACGGAGTCCGCTATGTCTCGCGCGCCGGGAGGCTCGAAGGTCTTGACGAAGCGGGGCTGCGTCGAGGCGAACTCGACGATGCCCCTGTCGTTCAAGACGAGGAGGAAGTCCACGCCCGAGCTCCGACCCACTCGGGCCCGCAGGAAATCGCGGAGGTTGTCCTCACCGGCCAGCGCCTCACCGAGATCGTCCTCCGGCACCAGGGCGCGCTCGACGAGTCCGTCGACATAGGGAGCCCGCCCGTTGTAGGAGGCCAGCACGGTGTTGAGGGCGGGCTGCAGAGCGATGTTCGCCCGGTCCTTGACCTCTCCCACAACCACCTGGTGGACCACGACGGCGGCGGCGATGAGGGGGAGCATCACGATCAGGACGAAGAAGAGCGTGAGCTTGCGACGAAGCGACATAGCCGTCGGTCCCTATCTGAGCTATTCGGGCACTTCAGGACAACTTTAGACGACTCCAGGGCAAAGACGCGTACCCGGATGAGAAGATCAGCCCATGCCGATCTACGAGTACGCCTGCACGAGCTGCGGAGAGCGGACCGAAGCCAAGCAGAGCTTCGACGACCCGCCACTGGAGGAGTGCCCCCACTGCGGCGGGCGCCTGCGCAAGCTCTATTCGCCCGTCGGGATCGTCTTCAAGGGCTCCGGGTTCTACTCGACGGACCAGAAGGGGTCGAAGAGCGCCGGGAAGAACACCGATGGCAAGGCGGACGACAAGCCGAAATCCGACTCGAAGCCGGAGTCCAAGAACGAGAAAAAGGCCGACAAGCCGGCCTCGACCTCCGAGAAGTCTGCCTAGTGCAGGCAGCGGTCTAGATGGCCCGCTCGGCCGACGTCGGCATCTTCGGCGGGTCTGGTTTCTATTCGTTCCTGGACGACGTCGAAGAGGTCCAGGTCGACACCCCCTACGGATCTCCCTCGGCACCCCTATCCGTGGGGACAATCGAGGGCCGGTCGGTAGCCTTTCTCCCGCGCCACGGGATCAAGCACCAGTTCCCCCCGCACAAGATCAACTACCGCGCCAACCTCTGGGCAATGAAGCAGCTGGGCGTCACCCGGATCCTCGGCCCCTGTGCGGCGGGATCGCTCCGCAAGGATGTCAAGCCCGGTGAGTTCGTCATCTGCGACCAGCTCGTCGACAAGACCAGCGGTCGCGCCGACACGTTCTACGAGGGCCCAGTGACCACTCACATCTCCTTTGCGGACCCCTACTGTCCCGAGATGCGCTCTCTTGCCGTCGAGGAAGCGCGCAGCAACCAGATCCCCGTCCACGACCGTGGAACCGTGGTGACCGTTCCCGGCCCGCGCTTCTCGACGAGGGCGGAGTCGAAGTGGTTCCAAGATGCGGGATGGGAAGTCATCAACATGACGCAGTACCCCGAGGCCTACCTCGCCCGAGAGCTCGAGATCTGCTACGTGAACGTCTCGCTGATCACCGACTACGACGTCGGAGTGGTGGGAGAGAGCGACCCCGTCAGCCACGAGGAGGTGGTGCGGGTCTTCACAGAGAACAACGACAAGCTCCGCACCCTGTTGTTCTCGATCGTGCCGAAGATCCCCCTCGAACGCAGCTGTCCCTGTTCGACCGCGCTTCAGGGCGCCAGCATCGAGACCTAGGCCACCTCACCGTCTTTCTGGGGCGAGACGCAAAGCGGCCCCGGGAGGGTTCCCGGAGCCGCCTGTGACGCTGTTTACCGTGCGAGCTACCGGCTGATCTTGATGGCCTGGCGGATGTTCTTGACCGTCGGCGAGTCCTGGCTGTGGAAGGTCCCTCTGAAGATGTACTTGCCGGCCGTGCCGGGGGTCTTGACGATCGGCACGTTGCCCGACTGCGACTTCGAGAAGATCGTTGCGTCGAAGACGAGCGGGGGGCAGGTGAACTGGTTCGCGGGGATGTCGCCGTCGAGCTTGTAGCCCCTGCGAGGACTGCCCTTGATCTCGAGCGGGATCGTCGTCACGGGCTGGAGGTCGACCACCCAAACCGCCTTGACCCCGCGGTCGGCCTGCTCGTCCGTCCTGTCTCTCTCGACGATGTTCCGCATGGGGAACGTCGCCGGCGCGCTCGCCGGTCCGGCCCCCGCGCACTTGGGACCGGATTCGATCTGCAGGTCCGCGGTGCCGATCTTGTCGCCGTCCTCAATTTGCTTATCCGTGGGCAGCTTGAACCCGGCCGGGATCTTCAGAGTGACGTGACCGAGCTCCTCTTCGCCGGCGTCCTGTTCGACGAAGATGCTGAGTTCGGGGTTCTTGTTGACCTTGGCCGGTTTCAGACCGAACTTCATCACGGGGCTGAAGTCTCCGGCCGAGGCGGAGCCGACCAATGCGAGCGGCAAAGCCAGCGCCACTACCAAGAGTTTCTTGATGACTCTCATACCTACCTCCGGGCATAAGTACGCTCACCACCGAGCGTTGCCTCAGGGAATTTCGACCTCAACGGTCACAATCCTGCCGAGGCGGACCGCCGTTTATGCTGCCGCCCCGTGTCCATCCTCGAAGCCATAGTCCTCGGCGCAGTGCAGGGGCTCACCGAGTTCGTCCCGATCTCGTCGTCGGGCCACCTCGTGATCGTGCCCGAGCTCGCCGGCTGGGACCATCCCGGTCTCGCTTTCGACGTTCTTCTGCATGCGGCGTCGCTTCTCGCCCTGCTCGTGTACTTCTCGGGCGATCTGCTCGACCTGGCCCGGGGCTTCATGGGTCGAAGCCGGGGATCCCGCAAGCTCGTGGGTCTGCTGTTAATCGGGACCATTCCTGCAGCCCTCGTGGGGTTCATCTTCAGCGATTACTTCGAAGGCACCTTCGAGGACGCCGGGGCGGCTGCGCTACAGCTCCTGATCACGGCCGTGATCCTGGTGGGGGCCGAGCAGATCTTCAGAACACACGAGAGGAAGGCCGCCTCGACCGGGACCAAGCTGAGGACGATGGACGACATGAACTACGTGGACGCCGGGGCCATCGGGGCAGCCCAGGCCATCTCGATCTTCCCCGGGATCTCGCGGTCGGGTTCGACCATCGGAGCGGGTCTCGGCCTAGCGATCGAGCGCAGCCACGCCGCCCGCTTTGCCTTCCTGCTGGCGATCCCCTCGCTGCTCGGAGCGACGATCGTGGAGGTCCCCGAGCTCGGAGGCTCGAGCCTCGGGGTGGCGCCGGCCGTCGCGGGGTTCGTCTCCTCCCTGGTGACCTCCTACGCGGCCATCTGGGGGTTGATCAAATATCTCCGGACGAACACTCTCTACCCCTTCGCCGTCTACTGCGTGGTCGCGGGGATCGTGTTCTACGCCCTCTTGTAGATAGCCCCCCGCCTAACTGCCCCCCGAACCCCTTCTC
>JALZBR010000264.1 GCA_030863485.1 Actinomycetota bacterium | reverse complement strand
GTGCTGCACCCCTCGATGCCGAAGGTTGACGGAGATAGCTCGTGCTATCGCCTTAGGAGACAGGAACCTGCGAACGGGAATGCTTCTTGTGCCGAACTCGAGAGCGAGTCGCGCTAGCTGGGGGTCGCGGCACGAAGCTGAGAACATCAGCCTCTCAACCGGGTTGTAAGCCCGCCCAGTGGAGTAGTCGGATATCAAGAAGAAGTGTCCCGCCAGCTGCGACCGAAGACGCTTACGGTAAGTCCCGACAGCGCGATCGAGGCTTGAGCCACCACCGTCAAGCGCCGGCGTCGTCGAATCCACCAGCCACTCGGCAGATTGAAATGCCCACCCGCAGCCCACTCCCCACAGCGGGTCCGCCGAAACAGCAGCGTCACCAATGAAGGCAAGACCGGGGAGCGGGCGGCGCCTCCAGAGGTTGGGGTGGTCTACCAGCCCGAACACCTTCGAGACTTGGTCGGCGGGATCAAAATTCGGATAGTCCGGAACCGCTTTGAGGAATGAGACAAAGCTCCCCTGAAGGTCGGACCTGAAGGCCGGCAGCTTGTCTTTGGTGAGCATGCAGGCCAGGATGGCAAGGCCGTCATCCTGTGGGAAGGCAAAGCCTACGTCGGGCTCGAGCAACCAGATCTGAGGCTCCGAAGCCGAAGGAAGCTCAACGTTCCGGTAGAAGGCAAAGTAACCGAACCGGTTGTGCTGCTTAATGGTGAGAGCCTTGACGCCCGCCATCTTCGCAACCGGTGAGTTGCGGCCATCAGCAGCCACGACAAGGCGAGCCCTCACCTCTCGCTTCGATCCGTCCTGGCGATCCACGCCGACCCCAACGACCCGCCGGCCCTCCGTCAGCAGGCTCCTTGCCGCATGGCCCAGCATCAACTCAACTCCAGGCGTCCGGGAGGCGACCGCCCGCATCATCGGGTCCAACTTCTCGCGTCTTATGTCGTACCCGTACGGCTCGCCGGTCTCGTCGCGCAAGATTCCCCACCGAGTCCAAACGCGTCCCCGTGAACGGACACCCCTGGCCTCTTCAATCATCTGGTCCAGCCCAAGGCGCCTGATCGTCGGAGTTGCGCTTGGCTGGATGACCGTGGTGCAAACCTTGTTGTAGGCCTCTGCTTTGGAGTGGCTCTCGATGAGTGCCACTCTCAGTCCAGCTCGCCCGTAAAGGGTGGCGGCCGTGCACCCGGCGATGCCTCCGCCGACCACCGCAACGTCATACTCTTCGCTCATGTCGCTCCCGATGCAGGGGGACAAGCGGGCGCAAGCATTGTATTTACCGGCTCTGGCGCAGTGAAGACGGGTCTCGCTTTTGCGGCAGTGGTCGTGGAAGCCACCGCGCGACGAGGAAAGCAACCACGAGAAGCGGGATTGTGAGCAAGGCCACGATCGTCTTGACCTGCGCAAAGCCCGACCCGATCGCAAAGCTTGCGAACAACAAGAGCGCGAACACCTCGCTCAGCAACCCGGATACGGAGGTCACGGTCGCTCGGGCGGCGCCGGTTATCGATTCCTGCAGCCGCGCCTCGGAGACGATCATCACGTTGTTGAGGGCGCCGTACCCCAAAGCAATGGCGACGAACCCACCGACGTCGCCCGTAAGAGCCCCTGCAGCTAGCACAGCCGCGGCAACCGACAGCGCGAGGGCGAGAACGCGTCCGCCCAGTTTTGCTGTACGTCCTGCCGTCACCGTTCCGAGCGCCTGCCCCGCAACCGTAAGCGCGATCAGGAGAGGGACCTGGGTCGCCGGCGCGCCGTTTTCCCTGGCTACCAACGGGAAGTACTCGTCGTAAACGAGAAAGCTGTACAAGAGTGCCGATATCAACACCGCGTGCCGGATGGTAGGCGTGGCGCCGGACTCCCGGAGGCCGTCTCGGAGCATGGAAAAGTACCGCCTCACCAACCCGCCCTCTGGGGAGGCAACCTCGGTCTCATCGGCTTCCGCCACCCGGGGCGCCCGCGGGAGCGACAACGCAAGTGCCAGCTGGACGAGCGCAACCGCCACGCTCAGCCACCCTACGAGAGCGTACCCGCCGACCGACATGAGCGGTGCCGCGAGCGCGGTGGCGACGAGGTTCGCGAGCATCGACCCCGAGTTCGCGAACCCCATGATGCGGGGGTAGCCGGCCGCGGCGCCGAACGCCGAGAGCTCGTCGTACAGCAACGCCTGGAACGTGCCCGACATCAGCGCCCCGCTGGCGCCCCACAGGACGAACCCGAGTGCGAATCCGGCATATGAGGGGAAGACGATCCACGTGGCAAAGCCGAGAGCCAGGAGCAGTGAGCTGACCGCCAGGAGGCCCCGCCTCGACACGACATCGGCCCACGCACCAGAAGGAACCTCGAGCACGAACGCCGTCAGCGACCAAAGGGTAAAAAGCGACGAGATCGCGCCGGCGGAAAGGCCGTGGTCGCTGAAGAGAAGTGCGTAAACGGGGTAGAGGGGAATGAGGTCGCCGATCGCGTAGTACGCGATCATTCGCGCCCCTAACCCCGCGGCCGGCCGGCTCATGGCTGTCGCTCCCCTAGGAGCTCGCCGGCCGCGCTAGGGCTTCGCTCGAGAGAAAGTTAAGGCTGCGCGGCGGGGTAGATCACGACTTCGATTGTAGCCTCCATCCTCAGCGAGACCAACCCTGAAGCTCGCCCCCACTCGAGCGACCTCTACGCGGGCAGCGTGTACCGCCTCTCGATCTCGGCGGCGATTCTTTCTCTGCTCTCCGCCGGGCTGAGCCGGGGCTCCTGCTCGATGCGTCCCGCAGCTTCCGCCAGGTCTTCGTCCTTGATGCCCTCCTTGAACCACGCCGAGTAGTCGCCGCGCCCGAGGTGAAATGACCATGTCTCGTCATCCACGCCCCTCGCCACCTGCATGAAGAGAGCAAGGTTCTGCGCTCTGAGGTTGAGCCTCCCGTCCGGGCCGCGGAAGTAGAAGCTTCGGTCCGGAGCAAGCTCCCCCTCCGCATACTTCCGCAGGTGGCGGCGCCGCTCGGCTCTTGGAGGCCGGACCTTGAACACCATTGGCGGGCCTGCTCCCGCCGAACGACGCCAAAAAAGCGCCTCCCCCTCGTTAGGAGAAGGAATGTGCTCGGGGAGCTCCTCCCCCACGGTTCGGACGAAGGCCTCAACGGCGGGAGCCGGGTCGCCGGTGACGATGACGGTGTCTACGGAGGCAAGGACCTTGGGGTCGAGGTGGTCGGGGTGGATGGTGACCAGCAACGTTGAGCCCAGCTCCGCCGGCAGGACCAGCGGTTCCCGGCCAGCTTCACTTGGCACCTCGTGATGGGCTTCGTCGATGATGATCCAGTGGGGCCGGGCTGATCTCGTCCTCATCTCGAGCAGACGGGGAAGGATCGCCTCGAAGAAGGAGGGCCGGTCCTCTAGGGGGAATCCGAGAAGGTTCACGACGACGTTTTGGGTCGGGTCATCCAAGAAGCGGATGACCTCATCGACGCTCGGGGGTCGTTGGTGGTCTCCCGACGTCAGGACGTCCTCGAGCGTTTCGTAGTCCCCCTCCGGATCCAACAAACAGAACTGGTAAGCGGTTTCCTTCAGGCGCTCGAGGAACCCCCACACGATTGTTGACTTCCCGCTCTCGGAGGGCCCCGCAAGAAGCACCGTCTCGCCGTACGCTCGAATCCGAACGCGCTGCGAGCCGTCGGCGTCTTCGTTGTCGTCCAAGGCGAGGTCGTGGCGGGAAGTTGCCTCGACGCTTGCGAGATCGTCTTCAAGCATCCGATCGATGAGCTCGATTACCCCGGCCCCATGATCTTCTTGGGTCACGAGATCGGCCCCATCCTTCAGCGTCGGAAGCGCGTTGGCCACGGCAACCGAGCATTCGCAAAGACTCAGGAAAGCGTGGTCGTTCTCCGCATCCCCAACCGCCACGGCGTTGTGCGGGGAGAGCTTTAGCTCCTGCAGCGCATGCATTAGTCCGCTTGCCTTGTTGACCCCGGTCGGCAGAATCATGACGGCCCCTTTGTTGAAGATGACCTGCAGCTCAAGCCCGAGGGTCCTGATGATCTCCAGTACGTGTGTCTCGTTGGGCTCCCAAGTTGCCACGATGGCATCACCGACGGAGAAGGGGACCCCGCGCTCTTCGAGCGCCTTCATGAACTCCGTCGAGGGCGGTGCGGTCAAAACGCGCCGCTCTTTCGTGTGCGGAAAATAAAGGAGGGCGCCGTTCTCGGCGACCACTGCATCGAAGAGGTCTGCGCCGTCGAAGACGTCGAGAAGCTCGTCGAGGATCCGCCCGGTGACGAGGATCGTGCTTCGTCCACTGGCCTTTAGGCGAGTCAGCGCATCGAGCACTTCCTCGCCCACCCGGCCGTGAGTGGCAAGAGTTCCGTCATAGTCCGTGGCGAAAGCGGCGTATCTCATGGCGGGCGATCTTCCCGTTACCGCCCTGAGGGAAACGTCCGGCTGGGCCGGTCCCCTTAACGCCCGGGGCCCCTACCGCGCAACTTCCCCGCGAGCGTCGTTACCCACCCTCCACGGGCCGAAGGACCTTGGGCTCCCCGTAAAGCAGCAGGAGGTCTCCCGCCTGAAGGGTCTCGTTGGGGGAAGGGTTGGCGATGGTCTCACCGGTTGCGCGCCGCAACAGGACGGGGACCGCTTCCCCAGCCACCTCACCGAGCTCCCGGCCTGCGAGAGGAGACCCCGCCTCTATCACCACCTCTTCCAGCCGAAGGCCTCTTGCCCCCGCCACTTCCAGGTAGTCGACGACGCGGGGCCTCAGCGTCAGAAGCGCCATATGCCGGCCGCTCGTTACGTAAGGCGAGATCACTCGGTTGGCTCCGGCCCGGTAGAGGCGCTCCGGCGACTCCGGCTCACCTGCTCGCGCCGTTATGAAGATGTCGGGGTTGAGCGCCCGCGCACTAAGGGTGATGTACACGTTCGCCGCATCCGAGTCGACCGCGCACACGAGACCGTGAGCCCGTTCGATCCCGGCCTGCCGAAGGACCGCCTCCGAGGACGGGTCTCCGATGAGGTAGAGGACGCCGTCGCTTTGCATCCTCTCCTCAAGCTCCTCCTTCACATCGATCACCACAAAAGGCACCCCCTCGGCCTCAAACTCCCTCGCGACCGCCCTTCCGACGCGCCCGTAGGCGCAAATGATGAAATGCCCCTTAAGGCTGTCGATACGGCGTTGCATACGGCGCTCCCTCCACGAAAGATGAAATCGACCTTCTAAACTCATGCCGACGGCTGTGGCCAAGATCACGAACAGCGAGAAGAGACCCAACGCCGTCACCGTCAATCCGAAGAAACGCGCCGCCTCCGACCGGAGGGATCTCAGCCAGTCCACTGGGGTGACGTCGGACCAGACCATCGACACGGCGTCGCCGAATGAGTAGCCCAGGATCCGATATCCGGCCGCTCCGTAGATGAAAACCCCCGCCAGACAGGAGACGGGCAGTAGAAGCCTTGTCAGACGCATTTCTGAAAGCAGCCGCCTCACGGTCCCATCACGGGCCGGCGCGGCCCTGGCGACGGGTTCAATGCTCCTCTTCGCCGAATCACCTCGTTCCCTCGCTAAGGATCCGGGTTCTGGCCCACTACGGGAGGCATCCCGGCGTAATCCACCGGGGAACAGTCCGGGGGGTAGAAGTCGAGCCAGAACTCCAGAGTGGGAGGCGAGGATGGGACCGGCGATCGCGAGCACCAAGACGTAGAGGGCGACGAAAGGCCCCAGACGGGGATCCAGGCCAGCGCCGGCGGCGAGTGTCGCAAGGATGAGAGAGAACTCTCCCCTCCCGAGAATCGTGAGAGCAACGTTCGCCGCTCCGCGACGTCCAAACCCCCATGTTCGAGCAGAGACAAGCCCTGCGAACAGGTTCAGGAATACCGACAGGATGGCGGCCACCACGACTGGGCGGGCCACAGCGGGGATGTCACCGGGATCGATGGTTAGGCCGAAGGCGAAAAAGAAAACCGCAGCAAACGCATCCCTCAGGGGGAGCACCAGTCTCTGGATCCGGGGTTTGAGCTGGGTCTCGGCCAGAATGAGGCCCACCATGAAAGCACCGATAGCATCGGACACTCCGACCTCTTCGGCGATTCCGGCGACGAGTACGGCCAGGCCTACGAAGAGAACCGTAAGGAGCTCCTCGTCCCGCGAGCTTATGAGGCGCCCTACCCAATGAGCCCCGAAGCGTGCAACGACGGCAAGCACGAGTAGGAACCCGAACGCCCGGCCAAACGCGAGCAGTGACTCCGTAAGCCCCTCGCTGCCACCTAGTACCGGCTGCAGCAGGGCCAAGTAGAGAGCCAAAAAGACGTCCTCGACCACGATGATTCCGAGGATGAGCCGTGTCTCGGGATTCGCAAGGCGCTTGAGCTCGACCAAAAGCTTGGTGACGATCGCCGAGGACGAGATGCCAACTGCTCCGGCGATGATTAACGCTTCCCGTGTACCCCAACCCAGGGCCAGTCCGAAGAGGAGTCCCCCACCGACGTTGATCGCGATGTACGTAACCCCTGCGACGAGAAGAGGCCGGCCTCCACCTACGAGATCGCGGAGTGAGAACTCGAGCCCCAGATGGAAAAGAAGCAGAACGAGTCCCGCCGCGGCGAATAGTTCGAGGGCCTCCGGCTCGCCGAAGAGCACGAGACCCGGCGTGTGAGGGCCGGTGACCATCCCTGCGACGATGAAGAAAGGAATCGTGGGCAAGCCGAACCGCTTGCCCAACCGTCCAAGCAGGCCCGCAGCCAGAAATGCGCCGCCGAGGGCGATGAGTTCATTGCTCATCGGAGGATGGCGCGCTATGCGGGAAGGTCAGAAGTTCACTCATACCCCCCCACGACCAGGCGCTGGAAGGCTTGAAGGTTTTCCCTGCGGCCGGTAACCACGAGACGATCACCCGCCTGCAGCACCTCATCGGGAGCAGGGCCGTGGATCACCGAATTCCCCCGGAGGATAGCCATGACCGCCACCCCGGTTTGGCTTCGTATTTGCAGCTCCCCGATCGAGTGACCAGTCCCCGGCGACCCTGGGGTCAGCACCACCCAGTCGGTCACCAGATCGTCGATCACCTCTTGCACGCGTCGCACCGCCGTGGGAGTGAAGTAGGTCCCGCTGAGGACCGCCCCGGCCGTTCGAGCCTGGGCATCGTTCAGGGTGACGGTGCTGGCTTCGTCCCCGTCGGAGGGGAGCACGTAGACGTCGCGGCGCCCCGTGTGGTGAATCACCACGGTGAGGACCCCGCCGTCCTCGCAAGCCAGCTCGTACCTGCGGCCGATCCCCGGTAGATCGTCCACCCGTATGTCACGGTTCATGACGTCCCTCCTCATGCCTGCGTGAGGCATCTGATTTCACCGGCGTTCTTCTCCTCCCTTCACCCACCCCACAAAACCTTTCGTGACCCCCGTTCACTGTGACTCGGGTTGGCCGGTTTGCCCACCAATGCAGGGAGTGAAAACGTCACCTCGGCGTCTTCGTTCGGAGAAGTATTTCTGGAATTCCCACTACTATGGCCTTCTTCGCCTCAAGTTCCGTTTCTCGCTGCCGAGGCCATCCAGCAGGATCACCTTGCATGCTTGGAGCCAGCCCTGGCCGAACACGGCGGCCAGAACCCCGAACCGTGCACTGCGGCGAGCGCAAGAGGATCATTGCGAGAGCTTCCCCGAGAGTCCTCCGGTCCCTCCCCGAATCTCGTAGCTGTTAGATCGTGAAGGCAAGCCTCACTCCTTCCACGCAGGCCAGCCCCCCGAAAGAGCGCCAATACGCGACCTCCCGTCAGCTGGGGACGGTCCCAAGAGAAAGCCGGCTGGTTTCCCCTTCGGCACTGACGTCGGCCAAAGGCTCGTAGTCGGTCCTGTTGACCAGGACAACAGGTCCACAAAGGTCACGGTCGTCAGCGCAAGCGCCTGAGCGAGGGGAGCACAAAGGGGCGCCAAACGAAGCGGAGTACCTTCATCTGCGAACCTCACGCGTCCTTCTCGACCTCCTTGCGCGTGCGGGGCTCGTCGCCCTCCCACGACTCGATCTCACTGGTCGCGTCGGCACCGGAGCTGGTCTGATCCGATCGATCGCCACCAAAAGCGGCGCCGCCGTGAACACGGACGAATAGGTCCCGACCAGGATCCCAATGAGGAGGGCCAGAGCGAAGTCCGTAAGCGTCTCCCCTCCCAAGAAGTAAAGGGCGACCAAGATGAAAACCGCGCCGAGGCCGGTGTTGATCGTTCGGGGAACGGTCTGGAGGCAGGCATCGTTGGCTATGACCCCCAAGGAATCCTTCGGACGAAGAAGCCGCTGCTCGCGGATACGGTCGAAAACCACGACGGAGTCGTTGATCGAATAGCCGATGACCGTGAGAAGAGCGGCGAGGAAGACCGCGTCGATCTCCTTCCCGAGCCAGGCGAAGACGCCCACCAGGATCACGACATCATGGAACATTGCGGCCACTGCCGCGAGTCCGTAGTTCCACCGAAAGCGGACCGCGAGGTAAATGAGCTGAACCAAAAGAGCCAGCCCAAGCGCTAAGACGGCCCTGCTCCGGAGCTCCGCTCCTATCGTCGGACCGACGAACTCGTCTCTCAGGAGCTGAGAGGGCCCAGCAGCGGACTCGAGAGCGTCCACGACCCGCCGCTCGCCCTCCTCGTCCAGAGTCGGCGTGCGGACGACGATGTTTTCGTCCCCCGACTCCTGAACCACGGCGCGAGGAAAGCCTCTCTCCGCAAGAGCGCTCCGGATCGCGCCGACATCTGGAGACCGGGGGGTGGAGAACTCGAGCAGGCGTCCCCCCGTGAACTCGACCCCGTAGCGCAGCCCACGTGCCGTAACGCCGACGGATGCCAGCGCAACGGCGAGGAGCGAAATCGTGAACCACAGGCGGTAACGCCCCATGAGATTGGGGTTGCGCTCGGCCAGGCGAGTCCTCAGCCGGCCTCCGACTCCCACTCCGAGAAGCACCGGACGGGATGTCAACCACGAAGATGTGGCCACAAGGTCGGTCAGCGCCCGAACGACGATCAGGGCGGTGAACATCGATACGGCCACCCCTATGCTGAGGGTGACGCCGAAGCCGCGGACGGGCCCGGAGGCAAGCCAGAACAGCAGGAGAGCCGCCAGCAGAGTCGTCACGTTCGAATCGGCAATGGCGCTCCAAGCGCGCCGGAAGCCTTCGGCCACCGCGGTCGTTAGCTTGCGGCCGGCCGCGTGCTCCTCTTTGATCCGCTCGAAGACGAGCACATTTGCGTCGACGGCCATGCCGACGGCCAGAACGAACCCGGCGATGCCGGGCAGGGTAAGCGTCGCGTTGAGCGCCAGCAGCACGGCAAAGGAAACAACGCCGTAGGCCAGCAATCCCAGCGCCGCCAGTCCCCCGAGAAGGCGGTAGTAGGCGAGCATGTAGACGACTGTGAGGGCGGCGCCGATGAGAGCCGCCTCCTTGCTCGCGTCGATCGCGGCCTCTCCCAGGGTCGGGCCGATAGTGCGCCGCTCAACGACCTCGACCGGCACCGGAAGGGCACCCGCCCTGATCAAAAGGGCAAGATCCTTGGCCTCCCGCTCCGTAAAGTCGCCGGTGATGACCGTGTCGCCCCCTGTGATCCCTTCGTTGCATTGGATCTCTTCCGAAACCTGCGGGCTCGAGATGACCTCCTGGTCGAGAACGATGGCGATCCTGCGGGTGGGGTCTCCGAGGGCCGCGCAGGCAGCCTCAGCCGTCATGCGAGCCCACTCTTCAGCTCCACGGCTCCTGAAACTCACCTGAACATGCCATCCCCCCGTCGAGGGATCGAGCACCGCCCGTGCATCTCGCACGGCTTCACCGGTTAGTTGAGGAGGCCCAACTCGAAGCCCGAGTCCTTGATGGTCGCGGACGATCTCGCCCTGCCCCTCGCTTGGACGGGGAAGGTCCTCCCGACTTGGCCCCTGTTCGGTCCCGAGAACCGGACGGAACGCCAGCTGGGCCGTCCGTCCGATGACGGCGAGTGCTTCTTCGGGGTCCGAGACGCCCGGTAGCTCCACGATGATGCGTCTGGGACCGGTCCGCTGAAGGTTTGGCTCGGCGACACCGAGTTGATCGACTCTCCTGCGCAGAACCTCCAGAGTCCTCTCTACGGCATCGTCGTCGGCCCTACGGTCTGGGCTGTCCCGCGCCTCCAGGACGATCTGCGTGCCGCCTCTGAGGTCGAGCCCTAGGCGGGGTGGGCGCGTAAGGACAAGGGCTACAGCTCCGCCCAGGACGGCAAGTACGAGGAGACCGCGCCAAGCACGGTGACGTGGCATGTTTGAAACCTCCGGCTGAAGACGCCGCGAATGCGGCCTAGCTAAAAGGGGCTAGAGCAGGAGTGACGCCGGAGGAGCGCGGGGTTGAGGGCTCCGTTCGAAATCTCTGAAAGTTCCGACCGGTATGGACAGGGAGATCCGCCACTCGAGGCAAGAGCCGGGGAGCGGAAGGCTGCAGTACGAGGGGGCTGCAAACGGTTGTGACGATGTAGCGCGCAACTCTCCCCCGCTCCGCGCTGACATCCTGTCACCCCTCCGTGCCAGTCCCTTGTCGAAGGTGGGGGTGAGTATGCTCGCGGTGGCAATCCGTTGCCGGCTCTCCCGAGAGTCTTCGCTCCCTGCCCTGGGAACGGCGGGGGCAAAGACGATGAGCATCGCTGCCAAGCCGTAGAGGCCTCTCGAGAAGTGGTGGCTGCGCCGCATCGGAATCCAGCCTAACCCTTCCCTTGCCGGTCTTCACCCGCCGCTCAGGCTAGCCTTGCACGAATCTCCTGGGGTCGGTAACGGAGGGGACGAGGAGGAGCAACGGCCCAAATCCTTCTAATCGGGTGGAGAGTGGGCTATAGGATCGAGAGGGGGCTAACGCCCCTCTCGATCCTAGGCTTCCCCTTTGCCACTGCGTTACATCGTGGGCGAAGGCGAAGCGGTTGGGGAAGGTGACTGCTGCTGGGTGCCGCCAGCGGTCTGAGTGGGGGTGGGAGTCGCCTGCGTTTGCGGTGCGACAGAGTCGGCCACCAATATGCAGTTCTCCTCGTTCATGACCCTCCCCTGGACGTTCACGTTGGTCTCCCGCAGGTTTCTCGGGAAGCGCTCGTTCTCACGAAGCTCTGAGGGCGTGAAGTTGGTCGTTCGGCTAAAGGAGACGACGACGGTGTCTCCGTTTTGGAAGATGCACGACGTGCCCTCAGAGTTGTAGGAGGTCAGGCGAATAGCCATCGATCCGGGGGCTCCGCGCTCGATGACTGCTGCTCCGGGAGCCGGTGACGTTGGTGTCCCCGTAGGAGACTCGGTAGGAGACTCCGTAGGAGACGCGGTCGGAGTTGCAGTGGGCGTCCCGGTCGGAGACGCGGTAGGGGTTGCGGTGGGAGAGCCCGTCGGGCTGGGCGACGTCCCTGCGGTCGTGCCCTGAGCGCTACCCAGTGTCTCGAGCACCCTTCCCTGAAGTTGGAACGTGCCTATGACGACCGGAGTAGGTGACTCAACGGGTCCTTCCTCTTGGGGTGTTTGCGTGACGGTGGGTCCCTCTTGAGCGCATGCGGAAGCAGCAATTAGCAATACGACAGCGAGCGCGAGCAAAGGTTTCCTCATGTCCCCTCCCTTTCTGACGACCATTACTTCACTTCCCCCAGGTCATCGGCTCTATTCCCCATTTGAAGGGACAATTTCCGCTCCTTCCGCCAACCCTTCCTGAATGTTGCGAGGACGACACTTCAAGCCATCCCAAATAAGCGAGGATCACCGATGCGGTGCAAGGGCTGACGC
>JALZBR010000246.1 GCA_030863485.1 Actinomycetota bacterium | reverse complement strand
CGCCAGGCCATCACGAGAGCCATTGCCGACCAGGCCCGCACTATCCGGATCCCCGTCCACATGGTCGAGACGATCAACAAGCTGCTCCGCATCCAGCGTCAGCTAATGCAGGACCTGAACCGGGAGCCTCTCGCCGAGGAGATTGCCGAGCAGATGGAGCTTTCCGCCGACAAGGTCCGCGAGATCATGAAGGTGTCCCAGGAGCCGGTGTCGCTTGAGACGCCGATCGGCGAGGAGGAGGACACCCACCTCGGCGATTTCATCGAGGACTCAGATGCAGTCGTACCCCTCGACGCGGCGTCGTTCATCCTCCTCCAGGAGCAGCTGGAGAGTGTGCTGCACACCCTTTCTCAGCGGGAGAAGAAGGTCATTCAGCTGCGATTCGGCCTCCACGACGGCACCCCGCGGACTCTCGAGGAGGTCGGCAAGGAGTTTGGCGTAACCCGCGAGCGGATACGCCAGATCGAGTCGAAGACTCTTTCGAAGCTGAGACATCCCTCCCGGTCGCAGAAGCTGCGGGACTACCTGGAGTAGGAAACGGGACCAAAGCTCACAAATGGTAGGGCGCTTGAGGCGCCCTTTTTTGATTCCTTCTGTTCCCGCTCGCGGCCCCGCGCCGCCGGCGCCGCTCTCTAAGGAGCAGGGGGGCGGGGTCCTTTCAAGCTTTGGTCGAGAATGTCCTTGATCTGCTTGATCCCAGACGATGTCAGGCGGAGCGTGTTGTAGCTTGCCTTGCTCATGGCGCGGCCGTAGCGCAGCCGTCTCCTGATCCGGTTGTAGCGCTCCTCGCCGGTTTTTGCGCCCCTCACGTATCCAATGCCGAAGCCCAACAGAATGCCTCTACTAAAAGCGCCCATCTCACGACCTCCGCTGTCCCCGTCGGTCAACTTATTCCCACGCCCCTCAGTTTCACATCTGCGCGGCGATGCTATTGTCAGAAGGACGCCTCATTCGGGGGTGGCGCAATCGGCAGCGCGGTTGACTGTTAATCAATAGGTTGTGGGTTCGAGTCCCACCCCCCGAGCAAGCAGGGTACTTAACGTACGACTTGGTAGGCTCCGCCTCACGGGCGGTTGCCGCGCGTACACTTTTTCAATCGCGTGTATGTCACGAGTTAAATGGGAAAAGCATCGACGAGAGCGGGCAGCTGTCGTCGCGCTGGGGCGCGTAGCTCGGCCCCCGTTTCTTGGTGCTGAGGAGTGCTCGGGCGGTTCCGCCCAGCAGGAGCTGTTCTCGCGGAGGAGGTGCGCATGAAGAAGCTTTTCTGGGCGTTGACGACCGCCCTGGTCGTGCTGGGGGTCGCGTGCGACCGGGGACAACAGACTGCCGTATTGCCCGTTCCCGAAGCCACGCCACCGGAGTCGCCAACCGCCAGGCCGTCATTCCAGCTCGAGGGAACTGTCATCGAAGCCTCCGGGAGCGCGGCAGCCGGCCAGGCAAGCCCTTCCCCAACTAGGCGCGCGACCGGTAGCCCTAGTCCAACCGAAACAGCGGCAGAGACGCCGGGTGCGGGGACCGCAATCGAGCAGGCTGCCCCCGGTTCAATAGCCATACGGCTCTCGTCCTACTCCGCTCCCGACACCACATGCACGTTCCAGGAAGGGGATACCGTAGTCGTCGGGTACACCCGGCAGACCACGTTCGAGCCCGCCGACATCACCGGAAACACCCGGTTCCCCAACAACCTTGCAAACATGACCGTTTCGGTGGCGGGGGAAATCCTTCATCCCGAAAACTGCGTCCTGAGCGCCACATCGGTTACCACCCAGGCTCAGGCAAGCCCGACGGCGACTAGGGGGACAACGACCACCCGGACCACGCCGCGCACGTCACCTACTCCGAGGCGGACCGCATCGCCGTCGCCGGCAGCTACGATACGGGCAACGCCAACTGCGACGGCCACCCCGAGTCCTACGGCGACGGCCGAAGTCGAGGAGTAGTCATCCGGGGTCGCGTTCTACCTCGTTGAAGCAACGGAGGCTTTTGGGAGGACGTTCCGGGGGCGCCGGACCAAATCAGCTTGCTAGGGCTGGATGAAGTGCAGCTCCCCGCCGGGAGGGGTCTGCGCCACTAGCCTGAGGTCCTCCGAGTGGACGACCGCGGGGACGCTGTACCCTCCTACGGTCGGCCCTTCGGCCATGAGGATTATCGGCTGACCGGAAGGCGGGAGCTGGACGCATCCGGGCAGGAGGGGTTCGGACCACTCGTCGCTCCTCCCGCCCGGGAGTCGCTCGCCTTCGAGCTGATATCCCATCCGGTCGACGCGGGCGCCGACGCGCCATCTTCCTGCGAGCTTGCCGTGCAGTCGCACCGGCCCCGCCAAGGGGGGAGGCTGCACTGGTTCGGGCGGAGCGTGCTGGTCCGACCTACCGACTGCCGCGCCCGGCGCAAGCCACGAGCCGATGCCTTCTCGGACCTGCGTAGACCGGCTTCCCATGACGACGGGAGCGTCGATCCCTCCCCCTACCGCTAGGTAGCTCCACATTCCGGAAGTGGGGCCCGACAGCTCCAGCCGCTGTCCGCCGGAGACCTCCAACAGCTGCCAGCAGGGGACTCCGATCCTTGGTGCTCCCCCGATGCAAATCGTCCCGCCGGCCGTGACCTCCACGACCAGGGTGCCCGGCCCGAACTCGATGCCGGCGGCGGCAGGATCGGCCCCTGCTATTTTGTTAGCCGTCGCGAGCGATAGGGGATCCATCGCGCCGGAGCGTGAGATTCCCAGCGTTCGATAGCCGAAGCGGCCCTGATCTTGGACGCTCGTCGCGATGGAGGGGGCGACGATGCGGATCATCGGGGACGAAAGCGGATGCTGTCCCCCGGCGTTACCGATGGGACCTCGTTCACTCGTCCGATGAGCCGCCACCCTCCGGGCCTCGGCCGTCCGTAGATTCCCGTCTGCCTTCCCGCAATTCCGACCGATCCCTCAGGGACGTGCTGCCTGGGGCTGTCGAGCCGCGGCACTGCTATCGCCTCGGGCACCTCGGAGAGGTAGATGAAACCGGGCGAGCCGAGGAGCCTCACGTCGTATGGCTTACTCGAGTGGAGCCTGATGAGCTCGTCCCGCTCGATGCGGAGGTGTTCGCAGGCCCACTCGAAGTCTTCGCCGCTGTACTCGATCTCAACGTCTTCCAGATTTCCCTCGTACGGCTCGGTCTCGTCCACCAGCGCCCGAACGTGCTCCGCGATCTCTGCTCCTGCACCCGATTCGACCTCGAGCAGGACCGTCGTCTGCCCTGGGGACGTGTCTACGACCCTCCCGAGCTTTCGCGCCGCGCGCGCCACCCCGGCGAGCACGGCCGTCAACTCTCGCGATGGCTCAGCGCCTAGCCTGAGCAGCACCCCACGGTCGCCCAACGGCTCGATCGTGGGGGAGTAGGACGTCACCTTTCCAATCTCCGAGCTTCCGTAGAGCTCAACCCCGGGGAGGACCAATGTGGTAGCCCGCTTCCTCCAGCGCTCGGCGGGCGGCCAGAGCCAGCTTGCCGGCATCGGGGGTGTCCGAGTGAACGCAAAGCGAGTCTACGTCCGGAGCAAGCGCGAGCGCCTGTGCGGCAGCCGCTTGGGGATCGGTGATGAGAGCGCCGGGGCGGTCTCGCGGGATCAGCCTTCCATTGTCTAGATACCCGCGGTCGATGAATCCCTCCTTGATGATCGGAGGCCCGTTTCCCGGCGGCGCGACGGCATGAGCTGAGGCTGCCGCGGAGGCCAGGAGCATCACCGGGAGAGCAAACTCCCGCGCCACCCTCAGCACCAGCTCGAGCAGGCTGGCGTCCCGGGCAGCATCGTTGTAAAGCGATCCGTGAGGCTTGATGTAGGCAACCTCGGCCCCCAGCTCTCGGGCGACGCCGATGAGATCCTCGATCTGGCCTCGCAGAGACTTCTCCAGCTCGTGAGGCTTGATCTCGATCGTTTCTCGCCCGAACCGCTCACGATCTGGGTAAGAGGGGTGAGCGCCTACGCGCGTCCCGCATTCGAGGGCAGCTTGGACGGTTGCCCGCATCGTCTCCCGGTCGCCTGCATGCCCTCCGCAGGCGACGTTCGCGGAGGTGACGACTCTCATGAGGGCCTCGTCGGCCTCGCGGGGCAGCCCCTCTCCCACGTCTGCGTTGAGGTCGATGGCTTCCTTCACGCCTCGATGGCTCACGCCGTCGCCGCTGTTTTACCGCCGGCGAACGAAGTCCCGGAGCACGAAGCGGCCGATATCTTGCCCGGCGGCGTGGAAAACCCGTCCGCCCGTTCTGCGGGCGAGCTCGTCCATGAACCTGGTCAGCCCCGGCTCCTCTTCGAGCATGTAGATGTTGAGCGTGATTCCCGCGCTCGAGAGCCTCGACGCCTCCGCGAGCGTCTTGTGAATCGTCTCGCTCATCGGGGGCCAGTTGAAGATCGCATAGGGCTCGCCGTCGCCGTCGTCGACGAGGTGTGCGGTCGGCTCGCCATCGGTGACCATGATCACCTGCCGGGAGCACCCCGAGTGCTCCGCGAGCAGCCGCCTCGCCAGGAGGAAGGCGTGCTGCATGTTCGTCCCGTACACACGCTCGATCGGCCCTTCGGCCGTCAGCTCCTTCAGCTCCAGCTGCCGGGCGTAATCGGAGAAGCCGATGAGGTAGAGGTAATCCTGGGGGTACTTGCCTTCGATCAGCGAGTGAAGGGCCAGAGCCATCTTCTTCGCGGCGACCCAGTGCCCTCTGAGGGGCATGGAGAACGACAGGTCCAGCAGGAGGGCCGTGGCGGTCCTGGTCCGCGACTCCGCGTCGAGCAGCTCGAAGTCCTCGGGATGAAGGCGGATTCCATGCCCCCCGCTCGTTCCCTCGTCGGGGCGGGGGACGGCCGGCCCCTCGGTGCCTGCGCTGCGTATGACCGCGTTGAAGACGGTTCGCTGGACCGAGATCTCGCCCTCGTCGTCGAACCGCCAGGGCCGAGTCGATCCCGTGGGTTCGGCCACCCCACCAGTGCTCCTATCCTCGTGGCTGCCTGGGCGGTCGTGCTTCAGAACCTCGAAGACCTTGATCAAAGCCCGCTCTGCCAGGCGGCGCAGCCCGCGAGCCGTTAGCTGTAGCCTCCCCCGCTCGCTCGCAACGATCCCCGCGTCCTCGAGTGCCTTCTCGATTTGCTTGAGGCCTCGAAGGTCGCTTACGGCCTCCTCACCGAGGGCTCGCCTCAGCTTGTCCTCGTCCACGTCCATGATGCCGGCGCCTTGGTAGCGTCCTTGAAGGGCGTCCTCCAGCTCCTCCATCTCGCCCAGCTGCTGAAAGGCGTCGACCGCTTCGGAAAGGCCCATCGGCGAGTTGGAGAAGCCGTATGCAGGCTCGCCCCAAGGGAGGTTGGGCATGAGCTCCCGAAGCTCCTCTGAAAGCATCTCCATCTCGAACTCGAGGTCGACGTCGCCCATGACCGCGCTGGCCAGCTGTTCCAGCTCCTGCCTTTGTGATGGAGAAAGGCTTGCCAAGAACCTGCTCATGGCCGCCATCCGGCGCGCGAGCGCCTCGAGCAGCTCGTCGAGGTCCTTCGGGTTTTCGGGAAATAGGTCGCCGTAGCGCTGCATGAAACCCTCGAAGTCGTAGGGCTCCCTGCGTGAGCGCGCTCTGATCATCTCGTTGAGCTCCCGGAGCATCTCCTTCAGACGGGCGACATCTTCGGCAGTAACGTTCTGCATGCCCTGCATCAAGCTGCCAAGCTGCGCCTGGAGCAGCTCCCGGCGGACCTCCTCGAGGAGCTCGTCGAACTCCTTTTGGGCTTCCGGGTTAACGAACCGATAGTCCATGAGCTGCCGGATTGCCCCGGCCGATGAGGCAGGCAGCAGGTCGAGGAACGTCTCCTTGGAGCGCGCCTCCTCCCCGGGGGTCTGACGGAGCGTTTGCTTCTCCTTGGAGAGAATCTCATTCAGGCGGTCTCTCATGTGCGCAAGTGGCGCGCTTAGGTTCGTGCGCTCCTCCCACCGCCTCCTGCGCTCGGCTATCCGGCGCCTCAGCTCGTCCAGCCCCGCCGTCCGGCCCTTGATCCCGCGGCGCATGAGCCGCTGGATCGCCCTGTCGGGCCCGGCGCCGGAAAGAAGGTCGTCGGCTATTTCGTCGAGGAGGTCTCCGGCCTGTAGGTCGGAGGTGTCAAAGTCCTGGGTGCCGTCCCATCGGGAGTACTCATGTTTCATCTCGAGTTGCCGAAGCGCCAGGACCTGGGGCCCGTAGAGTGCTTGTTGATTCGTTTGGTCAGGTGCAGCCCCTCTAATGCGAACTCCACGGCCGAAGCCGCCGTGGCGGGGCTCTCCTCGGCCAGCTCCAGCCGCTGCATCACCTTTGCAAGGCCCGGGATGCGCCCGAACTGCGAGAGAAAGTCGGCTGCTCGCTGCACGTCCCGGCTCTCGACGACCAGGCCGCTGTTGAAGCGATCGATCAATCCGCTCAGATCCTCGCCCCCGAGCCGCCGGCGGTACACCTGCCCGATAGCCGCCTTCAGGCAGCCTTCCAGGATCCGCTCCTCGCGTCCCTCCTCCATCGTGTCGAACTCGATCCGTCCCATCGACGACTCCAACAGAGTCCAAATGTCTATTGGGCGGGGAACCGCCGCAGTCTCCCCTGCGATCACGGCTCGGCGGACGGCCGAGGCAATGAGGTTCTCGAGGTTGCCGATGGAGTAACGCACCGAAACGCCGCTTCGCTGGTTGACTCCCGGGGAACGCCGTAGCTGCGCGGTGAGCTCGGCAAGCACCTCTTTCATGAAGTAGGGGACGTAGACCGGTATCCCCGTCGCCGTGGGCTCGGCCTCCTGCTCCATGATTGCTATCTCGTCGTCCGGATCCTCAGGGTAATGGGTCCTCACCTGCGAGCCAAACCTGTCCTTGAGCGGGGAGATGATGCGGCCCCGGTGCGTGTAGTCCTCCGGGTTGGCGCTTGCCACGAGGATCAGGTCAAGGGGCAGGCGGATCTTGTAACCGCGAATCTGGACGTCCCGCTCCTCCAGGATGTTGAGGAGCGCCACCTGGATGCGCTCCGGGAGGTCCGGGAGCTCGTTCACGGAGAAGATGCCGCGGTTGGTGCGAGGGATAAGCCCGTAGTGAATGCTCATCTCGTCCGAGAGATAGCGGCCCTCAGCCACCTTGATCGGGTCTACGTCACCGATCAGGTCTGCGACGGAGGTGTCGGGCGTGGCGAGTTTCTCTGAAAACCGGGCAGAACGGTTAATCCACTCGACCGGCGTGAGGTCGGGCTCTTCGGCGACGCGCGCGCGGCAGGCTGCGCATATGGGGTGATACGGGTGGTCGTTGATCTCGCACCCCACTATCACGGGCACGGCCTCGTCGAGGAGGTCGACGAGCTGCCTGATCAAGCGGGTCTTCGCCTGCCCCCGCTCGCCGAGCAGAATGATGTCGTGTCCGGCAAGGATTCCTCTCTCGAGCGCCGGAAGCACCGAGTCGCCAAAGCCGACGATAGACGGGAAAGCCCGCTCGGATCTCCCAAGCTTTCGGACGAGGTTTGCGCTCAGCTCCTGCTTCACGGTCCTGTCCGGGTACGCGGATGCGCGGAGCTCGGCGATCGTGGTGGGATGTGGCATTAAATAAAGGCTAATGCCTCGGTCAAATGAAGTTCCGAGGAACCCTGAGCCTCACCTAAAGTCTGGTTGCAAGAAGCTTGTGACTCCTGCCGGGTCCTACAGGTATCCCTCTTTGCTCGTCGGAATCATGTCGGGGACTTCCGGCCTCTGACCTCTTGCCAGCTGCATCTGATGGTGGGCCTGAAATGAAGCTTGGAGACCCTGGAATAGCCCGCCGAGCCACCCCATCAGGGCCGAGTACGCCACCCGTACGTCTTCGGTTGTCGCGCCATTCTTGAAGGGCATGTCGAGCTCTATGGCATCCAGCTCGCTGGCTAGGAACTCCGGCATCGCATCCGACAGCTGCGTCTTCACGCGGCCATACAGTTCCGCCAGGTGGCTGGCGGTCTCCTTGCTCGGGCTCATCTTGCGCACCTCGTCCAAGACCTCCCGCACCAAACTCGCCATTCGCAAGACCTTCGCCGGGTCTAGGGGCCGGTCCGCCGGCACCTGGTTCCCATGGTCGGCCGGCTGGATGGGGGTCTGGGGGATCGGTTGCTCGGGTGGTGACTCGGAGCTCATGAAAACGCCTGCCCTTTCTTCCGTTCGCCCGTCATGCAACAGGAGCGTGACCGCGGGTCATACGAATTAAGTTCTCCCCGAAACTACCAGTTGGCAACCGCTCATAATTGATCGCAATGAGCTACCACGAGATGTGGCGAATGGTCCGCACGAATCAGGAGGACCTGAAGGCAGAGCTGCCCAAGGGGCTCTTGAAGCGCGTGTTTGTCTTCGCCAAGCCGTACCGGGGGAGGATCGCCCTTCTGATGGCCACGATCCTCTTTATGTCCTCGCTCGCGGTCGTCACACCGTTGATCATCAAACGAATCATCGACGTCGCGATCCCTACGGGAGATACCGCAATGCTCGGATGGCTGTCCCTCGGGATCCTGGGCACGGCGGTTGCAATGGGGCTCGTAGCCGTCGGGATGCGCCTGCTGACGGCGGGGATCGGCGAAGGACTCATCTTCGACCTCCGTGTCGCACTCTTCGACCACGTCCAAAGGATGCCGATCGCCTTCTTCACGAGGACACAGACGGGTGCCCTCATCAGCCGCTTGAGCAACGACGTCGTCGGCGCGCAGCGAGCAGTCACCGAGACAACCTCCGGGCTGATGCAGGTCGTCGCCGACCTCGTGATGACCGTGATTGCGATGACGATTCTCGAGTGGCGCCTGACGCTGGTCGCGCTGGTGGTCGTGCCGCTGTTCGTGCTCCCTACGCGGCGGATGGCGGGAATTCTCGGGCGTCTTGTGAAGCGGCAGATGGAGTCGAACGCGTCGATGAACACCCAGATGACCGAGCGCATCCAAGTGGGGGGGGCTCTCCTCGTCAAGCTCTTCGGCAACTACGGCTCGGAGGCCGGCCAGTTCGCCGAAAAGGCGGGAGATGTCCGCGACATGGGCGTCAAGACGGCCCTCTACGGGCGCCTCTTTTACATGAGCTTCACGGTCGTTGCGGCCGCCGGAACGGCCCTGGC
>JALZBR010000216.1 GCA_030863485.1 Actinomycetota bacterium | reverse complement strand
CCCAGGGGCAGGTGAGCGTCACCGCGGTCGATCCCAACGGGGAGAGCGCTCATAGCGTGGCGTTAAGCGTCACGGCCGTCTACCACCCGGGGCCGTTGCCGCCACCCGACCTGCAGCTAACTCCCCCGACCTCGGGATGCATCCTCGCCGAGCCTGCGGACGGGTACGGCCGCTCCTCGTACACCTTCTCCTGGCCGGCTAAAGAAGGTTCTCTCTACAGGGTATACCGGGCAATGGATGCGTCGTTGTACGACCTCGACAGGCGGTACCGAGCGCAATCTTCGCAACCGCGCACGTGGGCCGGCGGCAGCAACACCATAACGACGGCCGACCTGCCAGTACGCCTCCAGACTCACCCTCAGGAGCCTCAGATCCGCCAAGCGATCAAGAAGGACTTCGATGACCTGGACGCGAAGATCAATGCTTGGAAAACCGAACAAGATCAGCAGAAGAAGGCTCAACGCCTGGCCGAGCTGGAGCAGCAATACAAGAAGCTTCGCAACGACACCCATGAGGTCCTGGCCTACTTGCCCCATACGACCGAAGCCTTTGCGCTTCTGACCGAGGAGCCGATCAAGCCTACCATCAAAGGCGGCGGATGGACCGCGGAGTTTCATGATGAACTTCCCGGGTCCTCGTCCAATCGGTTCTTCTATCGCGTTGCGACTGTCGACGTTGCAGGTAATGCCAGTGAGTTGAGCCGCCCGAGCCCGCCAGTGTGCTGCCCCGGTGTGACACCCCCACGGACACCGGTCATTACCCGTATGCTTGGTGGTGACCGTCGGATAACGATCTATTGGGTGCCGAACCGTGAAAGCGACCTGGACCGGTATCTGATCTTCAGAGCCGAAAATCCTGATGAACTTCAATATGTTGAGCGAACGCCCCCAACGCGGGAGGTGATTCCTCAAAGTGACGTGAAGCAACAGCAGATCATTGATGAACCTCTCGTGGGTAATCGTACCTACTACTACCGTATGGTAGCCCGCGACACTGCTGGAAACATTTCTGAGCCATCTCCAATCTTCTCAGCACGGGCGGTGGATACAACACCTCCTGATCCTCCAGCTGCATTCAAAGCGTCGAGAAGCTCCAGGACTCTCAGCGACGGTAAAACGGAAAACGGCGTTCTGCTAACCTGGGCTGCTCCACCAGAACCTTTAGAGATCCAAGTCCAGCGCCGCATGGACCTTGAGGTGATCTGGCGTGCCATTAGCACAAGATGGCTCTCTCCGGGAACAACCCAGTATTTTGACAATACGGCACTTAGTACGAACGGATATCAGTACCGGCTGCGAGTAAGAAAGCCGAGCGGGAACCTCAATGTTGTGTATAACGTAGCGGAGGTGTAACCATAAGCTTCGACTTTTATCTACCCTTTCCGGTGGTCCCTAAAGGGAGCCAGTTGAAACTGGTTCAGCCTCAAGCCAGCACCCCCGGCCCAATCAACACAGATCCTAAGGATTTGACGATATGGGCAGGTCCTGGCGCAACACTCCGAGCTATAGCTGCCGGCGCAATTAAGTACGAGCCTCCAACCAGCGCATCCACGTCAGGAGCAATAGCTATCCACTCCAGGTATGTTCCATGGCCGTGGGCTACGCTAGTAGATGAATCGGATGAGTTCTCCTCAGATCAAATCCCTGCGAGTATCTATTACGAGAACGTAGACCGAACTACAGCGGAGGCGGCTATTAGGAAGCTGATACGGGACACCTATGGGAACACTCCGCCATCACCTGAGGATATGATGGTGAACGATTTCTTCGCAGGTAAATGGATTGGAAAATGGGATAAAGACCCAAAAGAGGATCCTATTTTAAACCCCCTTATTGTTAAGGTTGGGGCGGACCTTGGTACTATGCTCAAGGGATCTGTGCCGCCACCTCAGGCAAATACACCAAACGCTGTCACATTGAAGTTGCGCAAACTAGATGGTTTAACTGCAGTCGACATAACCGAAATTGCTACTGAGGCATTCAAAGAGTGTAGAGCAGATCTAGAATGGGCTCGACTTTTTGAAACTCTAGGCAATATAGTATTTCCGTTTACTACAGAAACGGTCAAGGGGCAAGCTTTTCTGCGCTCGGTCCAGATGCGAGCCGCTCTTGATGAGCTACGTTATCTTTTGGAGTCTGATCGCTTAGTGTTCCAAAAGGACTTGTCAAGTTTTGGGGGGGATTTCAACCAGGCTCAGCTTCTCTTAAGCTATCTTTCGAAGGCCGATTCTCTTTATAACACTGTTCGAAACGAATTAGCGGATCCTTGTAAACCTACCAGCACGGCTTATTTCGATCTGGAAACACTTTGGTATAACGTGCAGCTCATCGATACCTACCGATGGCTTCATCAGGTTCGTCTATATGTTGGTTGGGTCTTGATACCACAGGCTCCGGTTCCATCGCAGCTAGAGGCGTGGAAAAGGGTGGCTAGCGACTTAGACCTGAAGATGGCACAGTTGAATACCGCCTTGTCCGAAATCCAGTCGAATCCGAACTGGGTAGGTCGCTCTGAATTAACGGGCAAGATAGCAGTAGCCGAGCTTAGCGTTGGTGTGCTAAAGGACACCGTATTGGGGGCCAAGATCGTCCGCACAATTGGAGCCGTAGCGGGCGTGGTATCCCTGTATAAGAGCATGATCCAAGGCATTGGAGCGGTATCAAATATATACCAGGCTCTCAAAAACGGTGGCGGGTTTGGTTATTTGAGTCTGATGGCTGCAGGGCCTTCTTTGGAAGTAGGAACAGTCTACCTAGCAAATGGCGGCACGGTTGTTATTGCGAATGCGGGCGTCCTTGTTCAGGAGCTCCTTCTCAGTAAGGCTGCAGGAAACATAATATTTATGGCCAGAGAAGGCAAGGTTTTCAATCCCTCTGGCAAGACTCCAACACAAGCTAGGCACTGGGTACAAAATCGTCACCCAAACTGGAAAGAACAAAAACCACTTAGTGGTCGTGGCCTGAGATGGGTAGACGAGAACGGCGTCGAGCGCATCCGATGGAAGGCTCCTGCGGCTCGCAAAAGGATACCAGGGCTGCGACGTCGGGGCGAGTACGACTGGGCACGAGATAAAGTCGGGAGTTGGCGTCTCCAGTCGCGAGATGGACACTACCTAGATCAGAACGGAAGGGTTGTGGTCTATCGGGGAGCAGACGGAAACCCTAAAGCCCTTAACGGCTTTATTAGGCCTCCTAGGGAGATAGAGGTACAAGTGCGATTAGCCCCAGACGGCAAGACTCTCGCTAATGGCGACCCGATTACATGGGCTAACTCGCTCGATGATGCTGAAAGACTTATTCATATCCCTGCCAGTGCTCCCTGAGAGAACGCGATGAGTAACGGCACTGTAAAAGTATTCGTTCCTATAGAAGATGTATACCCAGACCTCCCGGCTGGAATTTTCGATACTGTCCCAGATGAGCGAGGCCGGAGCCTCTTGGATAGCGTTAGCGTCACAGGCTTCTCGGTGGAGGATGCCGACAATGAGCTTATCCTTCGGACGGATCTTGAGATTCTGGGCGAAGCGGTTCTCGGTATGCCAGGAGTTGAGGCTGTGAAGCTTGCCCTTGGCGATTCTAAGCAGCCTACCGTTCCTTTCCGAAGTGAGATAATACTGTCTGATCGCCCGAAGCTTCGGGTTTTGGATCTTGAACCCCGGCTTCGCTTCTCGGAGAACTTCTTGAAGCCAGTGACCCGCTCGGGAAGTGCGGGACCATTTGTCCCCGATTTGACACGTAAAGCGGAAATCCCTCTTGGTGCATACAACTTGGAGATTAGCTCCGAGGGCGGTATCAGCTTGTCACCTCGGGCGGGCGTCGCCACAAGTTTCACGCTAGACCCTGTTGCACTCGGAGATACAGGTCTCGTTTTGGAAGCCTCTGGAATTTCTATCTCTTTGGACCCAGCAAATCCTCCTCTAGGGAAACCAGCGGGATGGCAAGGGTGCTTACTCGGAAACGCAACCATTTACCTTCCAGATAGCATTGCTACAGACGGCGGGCAGCCAGTCTCTATCTCCTTTACCAATGCTTCAATAGGCCCTGACGGCGTAAGCGGTACCGCCACCGCGACGTGGAAAGCCAATTACGATCCAACATCTCGAACTATTACAGGCGACTTAGTAGGGAAGCTTGGAGGCTTCACCTTCGCACTAGAATCTGCCGAGATTTCGCTTCTTAACAATGCGCTAATAGAGGTAAGCATCCAGGGACTTATACGTCTCCCATATTTTGACCAAGTGTTACGTGTAGATGTGGGTCTGAGCGCAGGCGGCAGCCTTACTCTGAATATATCCTCAAGCCAACCTCCAGGAGCCACCGAAAACAATGGGATCATCAAATTTAGAAAGGAGGGACTGCTTGAAGCTAGTGTAGACAGTCTGGCATTAATGATCGGCTCGGAAGGTTCCCAAATCACCATCTCCGGCAATTTTCGCCCGCTCGTCGCCGACCTGGATTGGCCTAATTTCGATGTCAAAGTACTCTCAATTGATAGCACTGGGGGAGCCAAATTCAAAGGTGGGTGGCTGGACCTTCCCGAAGCCAAGTCGCTCAATTTCCATGGCTTCAAGCTCGAGCTTACCAAACTGGGTTTCGGCACGGACGAGACTACGGGAGAGAATTGGATCGGCTTCAATGGCGGCGTTCACCTGGCTCAAGGCATGCCGGCGGGCGCTTCTGTGGAGGGACTCCGTATCCTGTGGGACCCGAAACAGGATCCGTTAACACACCCGCCACGAGTCCAACTGGCCGGCGTTGGCGTTTCTCTTGACGTTCCCGGGTCGTTCAGCTTCGCGGGCAAAGTCGCCTTCTTCGAAGATAAAGATCGTGGGACGAAGGGCTTCCGCGGTGACATTAAGCTACAGCTTCAACC
>JALZBR010000208.1 GCA_030863485.1 Actinomycetota bacterium | reverse complement strand
ATTGTCGACACCGCGCTCGTGGGCCATTTGGGAGCGCCAGAGCTCGGAGGCGTTGCGGTCGGCACCGCCGCTTTCACCGCCTCTTTTTGGATCTTCTCCTTTCTCGCCTACGGGGTGACGCCTCGGGTAGCTCGGGCCCTGGGCGGGGGAGACGAGGAGGGCGCCGCCGCGGTGGGCGTTCAGGCCCTGTTCCTGGCCGTCGGGCTGGGGGTCACCGTCACCTTTCTGGGCGTCCTCTTCGCCGAACCGATCGTGGAGTTCTTCGGGGCCGAGGGGGATGTGGCGGCTTTTGCCGTTCCCTATCTGAGGATTCGTTCTTTGGCCGCCGGCGCGGTGCTCATCGGACAGGTGGGCCACGGGTGGCTGCGCGGCTCGCAGAACACCCGTACGCCGATGTTCGTAGCAGTCTCCGGGGCAAGCGTGAACGCCGTGCTCGCATACGTGCTCATCTACCCGGCCGGATTCGGCGTCGAGGGGGCGGCGTGGGCCGTGGTCATCGCGCAGTGGGGGGCCGCGCTCGCGTTCCTGCTGATCCTCCGACGCCGGCTGGCTGCAGCCCGAGTGAGGCCGGATCGGGAGGTGGCGCTGTCGCTTCTGAAGGTCGGCGGGGACCTGGTCGTGCGCACCGGGGCGTTGTTGGCGGCGCTCACGCTCGCGACCTCAGTCGCAACCCGGATGGGAGTGGTGGCTCTCGGATCGTGGCAAGTCGGGATGCAGATCTTCTTGTTGTTGAGCTTCACTCAGGACTCGGTTGCCATCGCCGGTCAAGCGCTCGTGGCGAAGTATCTGGGGCAGGGACTTCCGGAAGACGCGATGGCCGTTGGGCGCAGACTGATGTTCTGGGGGGTGCTCGCAGGAGCGGTCCTCGGTCTCGCCGTTTTCTTGCTGCGACACGAGATCGCCAACGTCTTCACCGACGACCAGGAGGTCAACGACGCCGCGGCGACCCTCATCGGTTGGATCGCACTCATCCAACCTCTCTCGGCGGCGGCCTTCACCCTCGACGGCATCTTGATCGGCGCATCGGACACGAGGTTCTTGGCCGTCGCGATGGTGGGCTGCTCGGTTCTCTTCGCCGCGGTGTCGTTGGCAGCGCTAGATCTCGGGTGGGGGACCGCCGGCCTGGCCTCGGGTGTTGCTCTGTGGCTGGCGGCGCGAGCCGGCACGACCGGTGCTCGCTTCCTGAGAGGTCGTTGGGCCCTGCCCAGTCGAGCGTGAATCCTGCGCGAAAAGCAGATCACAGTCGGGCGATCGCGCCGGCAAGCTCCTTGCAGCAGCGGTCGAGATCGTCTTCGTCGTTGAAGAAGTGGGGAGAGATGCGCAGGGAGTCGCCGCGGCTGTCGAGGACGACGTCTCGTTTGAACAGGTCGTGAAGGATGCTCTCGGCCCGCTCCCGCCCACCGGGGATCCTCACTCTCACGACCCCGCTGCGCCGGGACGGGTCGCGGGGGCTGAGCACCTCGAGCCCGATGTCGTCGAGTCGGGCGATCAACGCCTGGGTCAGCTCCTGACTCCGGGCCCGGATCCGGTCGACACCGACTTCGGAGATGATGCTCATCCCGCCCGACGCCGTCCACGCTTGCGGAAGCGTGTAGGTCCCGGTTTCGAAACGTCTGGCGTCGTCGCGCAGTCTCAGCTGCGTCCGGTCGAAGTCGAAAGGATCCTTGGTCCCGAACCAGCCCACCACGAGCGGTTCCATGCGCGGGATGAGGTCCTTGCGGCAGTAGAGGAAGGCGATCCCCTGGCCGCCGCAGAGCCACTTCAAGGCTCCGGTCAGCAATAGGTCTATCCCCGAGGCGTGGACATCCAAGGGGACGATGCCGCTTCCGTGGAAGTCGTCGGCAACGACGAGGGCACCGGCGGCGTGGGCCGCTTCGACGATGGGTTGGGAGTCCATGATCCAAGAAGATTCGAACAGCACCCGGTTGAGGTTCACGGCGCTGGTCTGCTCGTCGATGCGCTCGATTACATCCTCTGCCTCGATCCTGATCTTGTCCGGAGACGAGACGGTGTCCAGCTTGGCGCCGACCCGTTGCTGGGCCCGCCAGACGTAGTGGTTGGTCGGGAAATCCATCTCGGTGAGAACGATCTTCGGGCGGGCCTGGAAGTCCATGCAGGTGGCGACCGAGGACAGCCCCGACGAGACCGAGGGAACGATCGCGATCTCCTCGAGATTGGCCCCGATCAGCTCGGCGAAGAGGGCGCGGCATTCCCGCAGCTTGGGCATGCCGTGGTCGAACCAGAGCTCTTCGGGACCGAGACGCTGCCAGAGGTCGAGATGCTCCTCGGCCAGAGCCCGGCTTCGGCGGGAGAGGGGGCCCAGTGAGGCAGAGATGAGGTAGGTCCGCTCGTTCACGACCGGGAACTCGTCCCGGTATGTGGCCAGATCCCTCATCTATCGAGGGTACCCGGGCCCCGGTGTCTCTCGTCACGAAGCATGCCCTCTTGGAACCACCAGGGAGGCCCGAGAACGGCAAGAAATCGGGTCGGATGGGGAAGGGAAGTTACAAGCGCGTCGTTTAGCATCAGTGACCATGCCAGGGCCTAAATCCAACGGAGCCGCGGGGGCCCTCGTCGTCCGCGGCGCCCGAGAGCACAACCTCAAGAACGTCCACCTCGAGCTTCCCCGGGACGCGCTCATCGTCTTCACGGGGATCTCGGGATCGGGTAAGTCGTCCCTAGCCTTCGACACGATCTATGCCGAGGGCCAACGTCGCTACGTGGAGTCGCTCTCGTCCTATGCCCGCCAGTTCCTCGGCCAGATGGACAAGCCTGACGTCGACTTCATCGAGGGGCTCTCCCCGGCCATATCGATCGATCAGAAGTCCGCTCCCAAGAACCCACGCTCGACCGTGGGAACGATCACCGAGATCTACGACTACATGAGGCTCTTGTTCGCTCGCATCGGCCGGCCTCATTGTCACAACTGCGGACGCCCGATCGCCCGGCAGACCCCCGAGCAGATCGTCGACCAGGTCATGGAGCTGCCCGAAGGGACGAAGTTCCAGGTGCTGGCTCCGGTCGTGCGCAGCCGCAAGGGCGAGTTCACGAACCTCTTCGAGGACCTCGCGCGGCGAGGCTACGCCCGGGCGCGGGTCGACGGGGAGGTCAAGGATCTGTCGGACAAGATCCGGCTCGACCGCTACTTCCAGCATGACATCGACGTGATCGTCGACCGCCTCGTCATCAAAGAGGGGATCGGCAGCCGGCTGACCGATTCCATCGAGACGGCTTTGCAACTAGCCGAAGGCGTTGCCGCGATCGATCTGGTCGAAGACGCCGCCGAGGACATCCTCTTCTCCCAGCATTTCGCATGTACGAACTGCGGCATCTCGTTCGACGAGCTGGCGCCGCGAAACTTCTCGTTCAACTCGCCTTACGGGGCGTGCGAGAGATGCGACGGGCTCGGTACGCACCTCGAGGTCGACCCGGAGCTCGTGATCCCCGACGAGGACCTCTCGATCGACGAAGGTGCCATTGCACCCTGGTCGGGCAAGAGACTCGACTACTTCGAGAAGCTCCTCTCATCCGCATCGAAGACCTTCAAGTTCAAGACGAACGTGCCCTTCAGAAAGCTGTCGCAGAGAGCGCAAGAGATCATCCTTTACGGGTCCGAAGACGAAGACGTGCACGTCCGATACAAGAACCGCTTTGGTCGCGTGCGCTCCTACTGGACCGTCTTCGAAGGTGTCGTCCCCTGGCTGGAGCGTCGTCGCTCCGAAACGGATTCAGAGTGGGCTCGCGACCGCTACGAGCAGTATTTCCGCGAGGTGCCGTGTCCCGCATGCAAGGGAGCCCGCCTGCGCCCGGAGTCTCTGGCCGTCACGCTCGCCGACAAGAACATCAACGACGTCTGCCAGCTATGCATCGGGGATGTCGACGACTTCTTACGAAAGCTCGAGCTCAACGATCGCGAGACGACGATCGCCGAGCGCCTCCTGAAGG
>JALZBR010000189.1 GCA_030863485.1 Actinomycetota bacterium | reverse complement strand
TGCCACCTATCCAGGCCCGTTACGAGATCGAGCTCTTGGTCCCTACTCGCCTTCACCTTTCATGTTCTCCAAACCCCTCCCCAGAGATCCGCCGGGGATCATCGATCCCGGACCCCCCAGGTCCGTCAGCTTCAGATCGAGCCCGCTTTGCTCCGCTCACACTATCGAACACATGTTCGCCCTGTCAAGAGGAAAGTTAAAAAAGTTCGCTTCCGAACCCGTGCGGCCGGCTTCTTGGCTACAACACAAAAGAGGGGGCCTTTCGGCCCCCTCTTTGTTACCCTCTTCAGTTCGATCCGCTAGCTGCCGACGCTCTCCCGTTCGGTCGCCTTGAGCAGGGTGCTGCGGTTCTTGTTCTTGAGCTCGTAGGCGCGCACGGTGTGGATGAGGCTCTCGGATGCGTCTTCGAGTCGACCCTCGATCTCTTCCACCGTCATGTCGTCGTAGCCATCCCACGGCTCGGAGTCGCTGCGCTGACCCACCTGGGACTGCGTCAGAGCGACTCTCTCGGAGAGCACGGGGATCTCCTTACGAAGAGCCTCGAACATCTGCTCCTCGTCGAACCGGATGCTCAAAGCGAGCTCCGCGGTCTCGTGGTCGCCGATACTGCGGGCGAAGGACTCGATCGCGTCGTAAGTGGCGATCTCGATGCCCTCGGTCATGACCTCGTCGCGGGCATTGCGAAGCATCTTCTCCTTGACGTCGCCGCGGCCCCGGATCATGTCGACCGGACCCTTGGCAAGCACGAGGCTCTGCTTCAGGGCGTTCTGAGCGAACCCGTAACCGAACGACAGGATGCTTCGGCGGTAGCCGAGCTGCTGGAGCCGCTGCTGGATCCGGGTCGCGTGGTTGCGCGTCTCGCTGAGGTGATCCTGCAGCAACGACCGGTAGGACCCTCGCTCCGCGATGTTGATGTGCGTCTCGAGTGTGCTCACCAGAGCCAGCTCGTTCGAGTGCGCCTCGAGGAGCAACTGGATGAGTTTCTGCTTGTCTTCCGCCATAGCAACTACCTCCTGGGGGTATAGGGACTGTCGAGCCCTGTGAAACAGGGCTCCCCCTTCCCTACCCGCTCGATGCGCTCTCAATCACCCGGGGCCGCCCAGGGGCGGGAGTACGATGAGGCCGTGCACGGTGAGGGCCAGTCACTGATCTCCTATCGCCTTCGTACGGTCCGCGTTGGGCTTCAGGCAACGCTCCTGATACTTACGGCCCTCCTCGTCTTCGCCCTCATTCCCTCGAGCGTCGAGTTCGAGGACCGGACCTGGTTCGTAGCAACCCTGGTAGCCGCCGCAGCGGGGGCGGCGGTGATCAGCCTCCTGCCGTGGCAGCGCCTCTTTGGTTCGGCGTGGGGAATGCGCGCGCTGTACGCGTGGTCAGTCCTCGACATCCTCTTGATCTGTGCGTTGATCGCTCTCTCCGGCGGTGACGAATCCCCCCTCTTCCTGCTGTTCGGGATGACGACGGTCTTCTTCTCGGCGTCATATCCACCGCGAGCACAGGTGGCGCTGTTGCTGTTCACGTTCGTCTCCTACACCGCCGCCATCCTCTTGGTCGAGGAGCACATCGTCCTGGCGACCTTCCTGGCCCGGTTCTCGATTCTCACCTCACTGACTTTCATCACCAGCTTCTTGTCGCGCGAGCTCATAAACCAGAATGCGACGCTCGAAGCAGAGATACTCCGGCACCATGCAACGGAAGCCCAGCTCCGAAAGAGCCAGACCGAGCTCGCGGAAGCTCAAGAGGTGGCCCGCCTGGGCAGCTGGAGCTGGGACATAAAAGCGAACAACGTCGTGTGGTCCGACCAGCTCTTCCGGATCTACGGGCTGGACCCCGGCGGGTCCGCAGGCGACTACTCAACCTTGATGGAATCCGTGCACGAAGAGGATCGAGAAGGGCTGAACCGCGAGGTTCAGCGAGCGCTCGACGACAACGATGGGTTCGCACTGGAACACCGGATCGTGCGTCCCGACGGCGAGGTGCGCACGCTTTTGTCCACTGGCCGGGTGGAGGCCTTGGACGGAGAGCCTCTGCGCATGGTTGGGACCGTCCTCGACATCACGGAGAGGAAGAGGAACGAAGAGACGGAGCGCAGGGTCCTGGAACTACAGGTGCGGCAACAGCAGGCGGTCGAGATCAACGACACCGTGGTGCAAGGTCTCGCAGTGGCCTCCTATGCCTTGGACGCGAACGATCAAAGTCGAGCCAAGGCCGCCGTGAAGAAAACGCTCGCCGCGGCCCGCTCGATCGTCAACCAACTCTTGAACGTCGACACCCTTCAGCCCGGCGACCTAGTCCGATCGCGCTCCGCTACGGTGATCACGGAAGGCGAAAACGACGACGGCAACTAGCCAACCCGGACAATCGTCGACAGCCGGCCCGCGTCTAGGCTCAACCCCATGAACGACATCGAGACCGAGCTCGTCCCCCACTGGATCGATGGCCGTCGGGTCGAGGAACCCGCGGCGCGCACGGGAGACATCTACGATCCCGCTACCGGCCGTCTGCAACGGAGGGTCCCCTTTGCATCTCCCGAGACGGTAGGCCGAGCGGTAGATGCGGCTTCGTGTGCGGCTCGGGAATGGCGATCGAGCTCGCTTAGCGATCGAAGCCGGATCATGTTCGCTTTCAGATCGCTGCTCGACGCTCATCGAGACGAGCTCGCGCGCTCCATCACCCAGGAGCACGGCAAGGTTCATTCGGACGCACTCGGCGAGATCGCAAGGGGGCTCGAGGTCGTGGACTTCGCGTGCGGCATCCCCCACCTGCTCAAGGGAGAGTTCTCGTCCAATGTCTCCACCGGGGTCGACTCATACTCCCTGCGTCAACCCGTAGGCGTCGTCGCAGGCATCACACCTTTCAACTTCCCGGCGATGGTTCCCCTGTGGATGTTCCCGATCGCCATCGCTTGCGGGAACGCTTTCGTGTTGAAACCGTCCGAGAAGGACCCGTCGCCCTCGGTCCTCCTTGCGAGCCTCTTCACCGAAGCCGGCTTGCCCCCCGGCGTGTTCAACATCGTGCAGGGAGACAAAGTCGCCGTCGACGTCTTGCTCGAGCACCCGGAAGTCGGAGCCATCAGCTCGGTGGGCTCCACGCCGGTTGCGAAATACATATACGAGACCGCTGCACGTTTCGGTAAACGGGTCCAGGCACTCGGCGGAGCCAAGAACCACATGATCGTGCTCGAAGACGCGGACATGGACCTCGCCGCCGATGCTGCGGTGGGAGCGGCCTACGGTTCCGCGGGCGAACGGTGCATGGCCATATCGGCAATCGTCGCAGTGGGCGCCGCGGGAGACGCACTCGTCGAGAGGATCAAAGAGCGAGTCGCAGACCTCGTGGTAGGTCCCGCCGACGAGGAAGGCTCCGAGATGGGACCTCTGGTAACGGGCGAGCACAGGGACAAGGTGATCGCTTTCGTAGACGAGGGTCTTCGTGAAGGAGCCGACCTCGTTGTGGATGGGCGCGCCCAGGCAAAGCGTTCGGGTTTCTTCCTCGGCCCCTGTCTGTTCGACCGCGTGACGCCCGACATGACGATCTATCGAGAAGAGATCTTCGGCCCCGTGCTGTCGGTTGTACGCGTCGACTCATTCGATCAAGCACTGGACCTCACGCACAGGAATCCCTACGGCAACGGCGTCGCCCTGTTCACCAGAGACGGAGGCGCTGCCCGTCGTTTCCAAAATGATGTCGAGGTCGGAATGGTCGGGATCAACGTGCCCATCCCGGTCCCGATGGCGTACTACTCCTTCGGCGGATGGAAGGCATCCCTATTCGGCGATGCGCACATACACGGGATGGACGGGGTTCGGTTCTATACGCGGGCAAAGGCCGTCACTGCTCGCTGGCCCGACGCTCCGTCTCAGGGCCCCGACCTCCAGTTCCCGCAGACGTCCCCGGGTCCCTGACCGGACTACGAGGGCAACATCAGGTCGAGGCTCAGCAGAAGGCTCACGCCCTCCTCACGCACCCAGGCGCCCATCGCGGGATCGACGCGCGCGCCATGGAGAGCGCGCTCGGACATGCGCAGGAGGTTCCTGAACCCCTCCGCCGCTTGAGGCTCGAACAAACGCTCGTCGACCAGACTTCGCAGGATCTCGTCGGTAGAGTCCGCCGATTGCGCCACGGCGTCACGTGCCAGCCGGCGGAGACGCTGCTCGACCTCGGTTCGGAACGTGGCGAGCGCCAGAGTGGGGTCCTCGGCGAGAACGGAGACCGGCAGCGGCTGCTCCTTGGTGAGCGTGTCCGTTAGCTGTACCCGCACACGCATGTCCGGAAGGGTGTTCGAGATCGTGGGTTCACCGCGCGCTTCGAAGACCTCGCTCAGCAGCGGGATCCCCTCGATGATGCGCGCCTTCGCTTTCTCCGCGTCCACCCTCATCACGAGAGGTTTGACCGGAAGACGCACCGCCGTGGTCGCGGGCTCGCCGTTCGGGCTAGTGATCGGTGCCTTGGGGGCGTCGGGGGCCGTGGCTTTGTCGCGAGGGCCCGATCCCGAGCTCGGGCTCGCGCCCGCCTCGGAACCGTTGACGGCTCGTGGTGCGGGTCGTTCCTTGGCCGCGGGCGGAACCTTCGGGGGGACGTCGCTCTTGGCGGGGGGGACGGCGGGGACGTCGCTCTTGGCGGCGGGGACGGCGTCGGTCGGCGTCGGCGGCTCCTCGGCGGAGGCGTTCGATCCGTGATCCTTCCGCCTGGATGCCAGCAACAGGGGAAGTGCGGCGAGGCCGGCGATGGCCGCGACGGCGGCGCACCTCAGCAAGACCATGACGGCCGGCACGGCGAGCGCTCGCTCTAAAGGACCCACGTCGGCAGCGCTGGGCGTGGTGCGGGTGGTAGTCGTCTCCGTCGTCGTGGACGACACCGACTCGTCGCTCTCGGAGACCTGGGTCGTCTTCGTCTTCCCGCCCTCTTTGCGCCCCGGGCCTCGTCTCCCACCCGCTTCGTTGCCAACCTCTCTCGAGGTCGAATCGGACTCCGAGCCGCGGTCGGCTTCCGTCGTCTCCTCTGCCGTGCGCTTCGCCTCGGTCACCGTGACGCCCGGCCCGGTCGCTTCGACGTCACCTCCGGACGAACGTCGGTCGAGGTCGTTGGCAAGCTCCGGCGCGAACAGCAGAACGAGACCGAGCGCGACCAACGCGGCGAAGACGACCAGCGCCGCCCGAGCCAGGGCGCCGCTCAGGGCGGATTGCACGGGACGATCGATGGAAACCCCACTTCCTGGAGCCGGACTCAGACCTGGTGGATCACCCACCCGATTACATCGCGGCCCCCCGTACCTCAGTCGGATTTGCCTGCGAGGCGGGGACCGGGTTTCGGGTCCCGGGTCTCAGGAGAACCTCTCGAGAACGGCGATCCGAGGAGGACACATGGAAAAGAGCAGCGACAGCTACGAAGAGAAGGCGGAGGAGACCAAGGACTCGCCCGGCGAGGGTTCCGGCATGGACATGGAGGACGCCGACCCGCAAACGGAGCGCGCCGACAAGTAATTGTCGAGCGATTCGAGTGGAAAAGGAAGTGACGAGGATGGGATCCGAGCTAGAGGACGCTTTTCACGAGGTCGGGTCGCACCTGGACTACCCGATGTTCATCGTGACGACGGCCTCGCAGGGTCGGAGGGCGGGGTGCCTCGTCGGCTTCACGACGCAATGCACGATCAATCCGCCGCGATTCGTCGCATTCATCTCGGACAAGAACTACACCCATCGCGTCGCTCTGGAAGCCAGCCACCTTGCCGTGCACGTGGTCCCGGAGGATCGCCAGGACCTGGCGAGCCTCTTCGGCGAGATCACAGGCGACGACGTCGACAAGTTCGAGCGGTGCACATGGGAGCCCGGCCCCGAGGGCGTGCCGCTGCTACCCGAGTGCCCCGACCGGTTCGTAGGGCGGATAGCCGACCGCTTCGATTCGGGCGACCACACGGGTTTCTTCCTCGAACCCATCTCGGTCGAAGCCGGCGGAGGCGGGTTCTTCTCCTTCCAGCGGGCCATGGAGCTCGAGCCCGGTCACGAGGCCTAACCGAGGGCCTCCAGGGCCTCGTCTGCCTTCCTGCGGAGCTTCTCGGCCCGGCGCGCGGCTTTCTCGGCACTGTCCCGAGCCGAGGCTGCCAAGTCTTCCGCCTCATCCGCTCGAGTAGCGAGCTCGCCCGCCTCTCTCTCGGCGGCCTCGGCCTCTCGGGCCAGATCCTCGGCCTTGTGGCGCTCGGCGGGACTCGGCCCCGCGGGCTCCGGCTCCCCCTCCGCCGCCGAGGCGAAGGCCTCGAAGCCGCCCAGGGCCTCGAAGCCCGACGGTTCGAGGGGGCGGTCGAGCACACCCCGGATCAAGCGGTCGCGCTCCTCCTCGTCGTCACCTGCCTGGAGGGACTGGGAGATGGCTTCGGTCGTCGAAGCGGACGAGGAATGACCGGCCTCGGTGAGGATCTCGGTGGCCCGCTCGACCAGGAGAGACATCGTCTTCCGTCGCTCACTCGAAAGCCTTCGAAGCTCCTTGGCGTCCCCCGCCTCGGCCAGCTCGTCTCGCAGTGCCAGAAGGCGCCCGAGAGCTTCTCCTTCGCGCCGGGCGAGTTGATTGATGGCCCACGCAGGGAGGTTGGGCTTACGAAGCGCCTTCACCGCGCGAGAGGCCTCTTTGTCTCCTTCGTCGCGCAGACGCTTGGCGAGCTCGTCGCGCGCCGCGGTGAACTCGTCCAGCGGCAGCGAGTAGAGGTCGTCAGCAGGCGGGGTCGGCGTCACTCCCCAGACAGTAGAGGTTGAAAGCTCTCTCGATCAGCGGTTGGGCGACGTTTCGAACCGGGACCCCTCCGGGGGTCGCGCCTTTCTCCCGACCGGCGTGGGCGTGCCCGTGGATGGCCAGGTCGGCTCCAGCGGCGTCGATCGCCTCGGCCAGGAGATAGCTACCGAGGAAGGGATAGATCTCGAGACGCTCGCCCTGCAGGGTGTCCTCGACCGGCGAGTAGTGCAGGAGCGCGACCTTGTAGTCAGTGTCGAGGCCGGACAGCGCCCTCTGCAATGCGTCCGCGTGCCCTCTCGTATGACCGATAAAGGACTTCATCTCGGCCTCGCCGAACTCCGTTCCACAGGCACCGGCAAAGCCCCCTCCGAATCCCTTGACGCCCGCAACGCCCACTCGTCCGGATTCTCCTTCGAGGACGAACGCGTCCCCGTCCAGCACCGCGGCCCCCGCGTCCTGCATGAGGGTGGTTATCTCCTTTTCCTCACCGCAGTGGTAATCGTGATTACCCAGCACCAGCGCAATGGGAACTGGCGTCCCCGCGACCTCCTCTGCAAGCACCTCGGCCTCCGCGGCGAACCCATGCCTCGTGAGGTCGCCCGCGATCAAGAAAAGATCTGCCCTACCCACGAGATCCTCGAGGTGTGGTCGAAGGAGACCCTTGCAGTCGTCTCCGAAATGCACATCACCGACCGCTGCAACGCGGATCATCTGATGCTCTCCTGGTCACCCGGTGGGTCGACTTGTTTCACGTCGGTTTCGTTGACCACCTCGATCTCCGGTATGACCTCGCCGGCTACCTCGAGGATCGCGTCGTGACGCTGTTCGCTTCCGACGACGCCGCGCACGACCAGGCGCCCGTTGACCGGGATCACATCGAGTCCGAGCTCACCGGTGCGAGCGTCTGCCGCCAACGCATCTCTGAGCTTCTGCGCGAGATATTCGACGGGTTCGCCGGCCCCGCCCATCAGCGTCCGTAGACAGTCTCGGACAGCCTCCGAATCGCGCCGTCGGGGACCGGCAGGTCGTTCGACTGGGCGAAGATGAGGAGGCTCAAAACGCGCCGAGGTCCTCGAGACGCGCGCTCCACCAGGTAATCCCAATCGAGCTGCGTCTTGGCAAGCACGCCAAGACCGTTGTACCAGTAATCGGGAGTGTCCTCCCCCGCGCTGAGGGCCTGACTGATAACGAAATCCTCTGCCGCCATCAGGCGGAGCCGCGTCCCGTGAAGCTCGGTGATGACCCCGTGGTCCACCATCTCCTCTTCGAGATACATATGGCCTTCCATCTCGAAGATGATGTCGACCGAGATATCGCCCTGCTTGGCCTTGTAGAGCCAGTTCGGATCCGCTTCCTCGGTGTCGAAGTCCGCTGCATCGAAAGCCTTCAGCAGCCTCTTCGCGTCCGTCGGCTGCACGATCAGATCGACGTCGCCGACGGCCGAAGGACGGCCCCAATGGTTCGAGGCCATGCTGCCACCTATGAGATAGAGGATCCCCTCTCCCTCCGCGACCTCGATCGCCTTCGCGAGCACCTCGCGGAAGTGCTCGAGCCGCTCGGGCTCAACCTCTCTCGTCTGACTCTTCTCGTTCACGCCTCCCATGTGCAGACCACTACCCGCCTGCGTCCGCCGCTAACCGCGCCCCCCCTCGCACGGCGATTGGCGAAAGAGCGAACGGGTAAGGGCGGAGAAACGAGGACCAAGGAGGTTGAGCGTGACCGGCGCAGCAGAACAAGATCAGCAGCAAGAGCAAGAGCAAACAAACAACACGGTTAGCAATCCGGCGCCCGATCGGATCGACACGAACGAGAGGGGCGACGACGTCGCCACCGTCGTGCAGCCGGACGGGGAAGAGATCGTCGACCCTCAGCCCTCCCGACAAGGTCGAGTCTGATCCCGAGCGAAGAGCAAAGAGGAGGTCTGTGATGAACAAGAGATACCTGTCGATCTATCTGAACGATCACCTGGCCGGGGCGGTCGCCGCAGTCGAGCTCGCCAAAAGAAGTGCGAACAGCAACAAGGGCACCGAGTGGGGGCCCTTCCTCGAACGGCTGGCCGAGGACATCGAAGAGGATCGTCTGGCACTCCTGAATCTGATGAGCGCACTCGGGATCCGTCAGGATCTGTTGAAAGATGCCGCCGCGTGGCTCGGCGAGAAGGTCGGGCGTCTCAAGCTCAACGGCCAGCTCGTCGGGTATTCAGAGCTCAGCCGCCTGATCGAGCTCGACGGTCTAGCGATAGGGATCGAAGGCAAGGGCGCTCTCTGGCGAACGCTGCAGAGGCTCGACCTCGAGGAGGCCGAAGCGGCGGGAATGGATTTCGTGCAACTCGAGGAGCGGGCGAAAAAACAACAGGAAGAGCTCGAGGAGTACCGGCAGCGCGCAGGGAAGGTCGCCCTCAGTTGAGCACCCGGAGTATCGGCTCGGCCTGGCGATAGCGCTTGTTAGTTGACGGTTCCTTTGTGGCGGGCACGGTAGGCAGCCACGTTCATCCGCGTCGTGCACTTGTCGTTGCAGTAGCGCCGGGAGCGGTTGCGCGATGTATCGACGTAGACGTCCTCGCACTCATGGGCCTGACAGATCCCCAGCCGTTCGCTCCCTAAATCGGAAACGAGGGCGGCGAGCCCCATAGAGGTCAGCACCGTGAGTCGCCGGGCGAGCGGAGCATCGGCGGAGACGTAATGCAGGTGCCAGGTGCCGTCGTGGTTCGTCACCTCCGGGCGGGCCCCAGAGCGAGACAGTAAAGAGTTCAAGATGGAGGCGAGCTCGTCGTCGCCTCGAGCGAAAAAGGCGGAGCGAAGGTCCCGCCGCAGGGCCCGGACCTCCTCGAGGTCCCCTTCGGTCGCGTCACCGGCCTCGAGGCCGTGTTCGTCCAAGAAGGCCCGGAAGGCGTCGAGATCGGGCATGAAGTCGGTCTGAGTGATCGACCCGACCGTGTTCACGAGGTCCGCGGCCAGAGCGGCCGCCTCGTCTCTGTAATTGGTGAACACGACTTGACTCCTTACAGAACTCCCGATAGAGTAATAGTCGTTCAGGAGTATAGACCCTTACAAGGAGGTTTGCATGCGGCCCGACCTCGTCCTCGAGAGCTTCGCCGAGCGAGAGGCCCGCCTGGTTGCCGCCACCGACCGCGCCCGCATCGTCAAGGACGTCCGCCCCCACCCGGTCAGGCTCCTGGTCGGACGGGCCCTCGTCGGCGCGGGGACGCGGCTCCTTCCACCGGTCGACCACCACGTGGCCGACGCCCGGGTGAGGTTGCCGTGACGGTCCCCGTCACGACTGCCGAAGGAGCAGCCACGAAGCGCGGACATCTGGCGCTCGTAATCGCCGCGCTCATCTGGGCGGGCTCTTTCATCGTGACCGATGCCGCCCTCGACAGAAGCGGTCCCTTCACGATCCTTGCCCTGCGTTTCATCATCGCGCTCGTTTTCCTGGCGCCGCTGGCCCTGCGCCGCGGCTGGCGGCCGCGAGAGTCGCTCCAGGGACGATTCGTACTGTTCGGGCTAACGGGGATCGTCCTCCACCTGAGCCTGGAGACATCCGGTCTCCTGTTCACGAGCCCGGCGCAGGCATCTCTCGTCGTCGCCGCGATCCCTGCGGTCACGGCCGGGCTTGCCGCCGTCTTCCTGGGTGAGCGGCCCCGCCCCGCCAACCTGCTGGGGATCGTCCTCTCGGTCGCCGGGGTAGCGCTCGTCACATACGCGCCCTCTCCGAATGCGGGCCCGACAGCCGCTCTTGGGAACCTGCTGGTTTTCGGCGGGGTGATCGCATGGGGCATCTTCACCATCCAGGGACGGAAGATGAGCAGCGAACGGCCGCCCATCGTCTCCACCTGTGCCGCCGTGGCCGCTTCGCTTCTTTTCCTTGCACCACTGGCGGCCGCGGAGATCGCTCTCGGGGAGCCTCCGCAATTCGATCTGGCGGGTGTGGGAGCGATCGCATACCTCGGCCTCTTGGCCTCCGGCACCGCGTTCGCGCTGTGGAACGGCTCCCTTCGATACGTAACGGCGTCCACGGCCGCCGGCTACATCAACCTCGTCCCCGTTCTTGGAGTCGCCCTCGCCGTGCTCGCGGGAGATTCCGTGGGAGCCGCACAGGTCCTCGGGGGAACCGTTGTGGGCCTGGGCGTATGGCTCACGAGCCGAAAGACGAATCCCCGAGCCGCTTAGTGCCATCCGTGGCAGGAGCCAGCCCGCCGACGCCTAAACTCATAGGTGGCCGGGCGCGCCGTGCGCGCGCCCAAAGGAAGCGTGTGGGCACATCTGAGGGAGGCGACCCGTGAGGGGAAAAAGACTGGCACTCGTAGCTTTGAGCCTGGCCGTGGGGCTGAGCGCCTCTCCGCTGGTATCAACCGACGAAGGGACGCGGACTTCTGCCGCCGGCTTCAGGACGCCGCAAGAGCTGCTCATCGATCACTATCTCGAAGAAGCGGTCAAGGAGGAGAAAGCTCCCGAGGACGCCTACCTCTACTCGAAGATCTTCTCGGGCGACCCGCCGACGCCCGAAGTGTTCAGGGCCGCCACCCGGCAAGCGCGCCGGGTCGGGCGTGAGACGGCTGCTTCCAAGCCCCGCCTGGCGGGCGAGAGGTGGCGATACATCGGCCCGAACAACATCGGGGCCCGGGTCGTCGACGTCACCGCCGACCCCGAGCGCAAGGGCGTGGTCTTCACCGCGGCCGCCACGGGAGGCGTCTGGAAGAGCACCGACAGCGGCATGACCTACAAGTCGGTCTGGCCCAAGCACAAGACTCAGTCGATGGGAGCTCTCGCCCAGGGCAAGGATGGAACGCTGTGGCTGGGCACCGGCGAGACAAACCCCGGAGGCGGGAGCCTCACCTATGGGGGGACGGGCGTGTACAAGTCGACCAACCGAGGCAAGAGCTGGAAGAAGGTCGGGCTCGGTGCCACGGCCCGCATCGGCCGGATCGCCGTGAACCCGAAAGATCCGCGTCACGTCCTCGTCGCCGCAACCGGAAGCCTCTTCGCGCCGGGAGGCAGCAGGGGTCTCTACGAGACGCGCAACGGCGGCAAGACGTGGGATCTGATCCTCAAGCCCGAGAACAAGACGACGGGGGCCGTCGACGTCGCCATCGACCCGAAGAACCCGAAGAACATCTTCGTGACGATGTGGGACCACATCCGTCGCCCGGACGTCCGTCGCTACACCGGGCCGGGCTCGGGTATCTGGCGCTCGACGGACGGCGGCAAGACCTTCGAAGAGCTCAGCGTGGCCAATGGTCTCCCCGAGGGCAACGAGGCCACCGGTGGCCGCATCGGCATCGCCATCGACCCGAAGAACCCGGACCGACTCTGGGCCATCTACGCAAACAACCTCGAGGGCTCATTCGCAGCCTTCTACGTGTCCCATAACGGGGGTGACACGTGGTTCGCGCCGCCCACGGCCCAGGCGACCCTCGCTGCATCGCAGAGCGTCTACGGCTGGTGGTTCGGGCGCATCTTCGTCGACCCTGTGGACACGGACCGTGTCTTCGTGACGGGCCTCACGCTGTCGCAATCAAACGACGGAGGTCTGAGCTTCCCCTTCCAGCACACCCAGCAGCACGTCGACCACCACGGAATGGCATGGGACCCCTTCAAGAAGAACCGGGTCTACAACGGCAACGACGGGGGCATCTACCGGTCCGACGAGAACGGCAACCCAGGCACGTGGACGCATGCCCGCAAGATGCCGTTCAACCAGTTCTTCACGATCGACGTCTCCGAGCAGGACCCGAGCTGGATCAACGGAGGACTGCAGGACCAGAGCTCGGTCCGATCGTGGAAAGGCAGAGGCCGCGGAGGCTGGGATCAGTACAACGGCGGTGACGGCGTCAAGAACGCGATCAACCCGAGAGACAAGAGGAACATCTTCAGCTGCTCGCAGTACGGTAACTGCTCTCGCTCGGAGGACGGCGGGGACACCCTGCGGGACATGGCGCAGGAGTCGACCCGCTACGGATGGCTCACGCCGATCGAGTTCCAGCCCGGCGACAACCAGGGTCGCGTCATGTACTGGGCCGGCGACAGCGTCCACCGCTCGGAGGATCGCGGCAAGACCTGGAAGCGCATCAGTCCCGACCTCGGCGAGGGCGATCCGGGGCGTGAGACCAACCCGCTCTACGCCGCGCACTACGGAACCGTCCAGGCGATCGGCCTGAACAAGAAGAATCCGCAAGTGATCTACGCGGGTACCGACAACGCGAAACTCTGGAAGACCACCAACCGGGGCGCTTCCTGGCACAAGATCGTCGACGACAAGCTCCCGGACCGCTGGATCACGCACATCGCGGTGGAGAACGACAACCCGAACGTCGTTTACGTGACCTACTCGGGCTACCGTGAGGGCTACCGGGCCCCTTACGTCCTTCGCTCCAGAAGCGGTGGGAAGCACTGGGAAGACGTCTCGTTCAACCTGCCGAGGGCGCCGGTCAACGACATCATCCTCGTCGGCAAGAAGGTCTACGTCGCAACCGACGTAGGTGTCTTCGTGAAGTCCAGGGGCGCAACGAAGTGGCACAAGCTCGGGCGGGGCCTTCCCCTGTCGCCCATCAACGACATCCGCTACATACGCAAGAACAACACCCTCTACGCAGGTTCGTTCGGACGAGGGATCTGGACGATCTCGCCACCTAAGTAGGGCGCAGGAATATCTGGACGGGGGGCTTCGGCCCCCCGTCGTCGCGTCTGGGTGAATGGAAGTCGAATCACAAGGAAGGGATTCGCGCGTTCGGGGTCGAACAGGTAGCGGAGCGGGACCGATGAGGGGCAATGGCGACCCCTTCCCGCAGCGGGATGCCTTTTCCCTGCTGGCAAGACCGTCCGGCCATTGGACAAGGAGAGTGATTTACACATGTCGATACGCGCGCTCGCAGTCGCGCTCATGGGGCTCCTGCTGTTGCCCTCGGTCGCATCCGCCGCCTTCGTCGTCCCCGAGGGAGCTGCTCGCCCCCTGCAGGAGGGCCCCGCGGGCGCAGCGCTCGAAGCGGCCGACATGGCATCGGACACGCTCGACTCGGTGTCGAAGAGATCCGAGCCGCTCGGAACCGGGATCCAAGATCTCATCTGGCCGGTCAAAGACACCATCAACACGCCCTTCGGCGGCGGTCACGACGGGATCGACATCGAAGGTGAGACGGGCGACCCAGTCGTCGCCGCCGGCTCAGGGCGGATCACCTTCGCGGGTGACGACGGCGACGGCTACGGGACCAAGATCGTCATCGACCACGGCAGCGGCGTCAGCACGCTGTACTCACATCTGGACTCGATGAAGGTCGAGAAGGGCACCGTCGATCAAGGCGAGGTCATAGGCACGGTCGGCTGCAGCGGATCCTGCACGGGAGATCACCTGCATTTCGAGATCCTGCGCGGCGACCGGCCGATAGACCCAGTGCCTTATCTGAGGTAGCTCCGCAGAGCCTCCAACCGGTTCCTCGGCTAGGAGGAGGGGTCCGGCGACCCCGTAGGCAGTTCGGCGTCACCACCGGGCGCGTTGTCCCCGCCGCCCTCTGGATCGGTCTGTTCCTCGCTTGGCGTCTCGGCGGTGCCGGTGTCATTGCACGAGACACCCACCGCGCCTAGCGTCAGCACCAGGGCAACCAAAGCCGACTTGCTTTGACTCCGGACAGAGATCATGAGCACTCCTTCGTCCACAAGGAACGGTCGTCGTTCCTTTCCTGAGGGCTTTGGCTCAGCCAGAGGTTGTCGTACCCCGCCGGCGCACTCCTAAGCGTTTTATCGAGACTCGATCAACCGACCGGTTGCAGCCCCGACTGTCGAAGCACGAGCTCGAAGTCGTGTGCGTTCGTGGCCGCGCTTCGAGCATCCTCGATGTCGACGAGACCGGCACGGTAGAGCGCGAGCAGCGCCTGGTCGAAAGTCTGCATGCCGTAGAAATCGCCCTCGGCAACGATGTCATGGATCATGTGCGTCTTGTCCGGGTCCAGGATCAGGTCCCGCACGCGTCCGTTCGAGACCAAGACCTCGATCGCGGCGGCCCGGCCCCCTCCTACCCGCGGCAGGAGACGCTGCGAGATGACTCCGACCAGCGCGCCGGCCAGGGCAACACGCACCTGCTGCGCCTGGTGGGGAGGGAAGAAATCGATGATGCGGGTCACGGTCTCCGCGACGTTGGTTGTGTGCAGCGTGGCGATGACGAAGTGACCGGTCTCCGCAGCTTGCAGGGCCGCGCTTACTGTCTCGAAGTCGCGGATCTCGCCCACGAAGATGACGTCGGGATCCTGGCGCATAGCGGCACGCAGCGCGGTCGCGAAGCTCGTCGTGTCCTGTCCGATCTCGCGTTGGGTTACATCCGCCTTCTGGTCGCGGTGAAGGATCTCGATTGGGTCTTCGATGGTGAGGATGTGGCACTCGCGCGTGCTGTTTATGTGGTTGATGACCGCCCCGGTGGTCGTGGTCTTACCGGAGGAAGTCGGGCCCGTAACCAAAAGCAGGCCTCGGTGCTCGTTTGCGAGGGCCTCGACCACCGGCGGGAGCATGAGCTGATCAAAGGACGGTGCGCCCGGGAGCACCAGGCGTGCAGCGATCGCGACGCTGCCCCTCTGGCGGTGGACGTTCACTCGGAACCGCCCCACTCCGGGCTCCGAGTAGGCGAAGTCCACCTCACCCATCTTGTCGAGCGCCGCCGCCTGTTCGTCGTCCATCAGTTCGCGCGCCGCGGCCGCGCAGGCCGCCGGATCCATGCGGTCGAACTCGGTCTTCGAGAGCCGACCGCTGACGCGGACGCTGGGAGAGCCTCCGACCTTCATGTGAAGGTCCGAGCCCTTCGCATCGACTACGTATCTCAATAGGTCGTGGATATCAGCCACAAATACACCGCTTTCTGATCGAGCATCGCCTGATGAGCCACCCGCCTCACTGATCTTTTCGACAGTCCCCGACGGTGGGTTGAGCGAACGACCGGAGATGGGCCCTCCGCGGCCTGTGGGTAGGCTGCCCCGGGTCTTTCGAGGTCTGTCCCCCACCGTTCGGAAAGCGAACGTCTGGGGACAACCTTCGACGGCCGCATCGAGAGCAAAGCAACCGGGGAGGAAGAGTGGCCATACGGCTGACGGTCGAGGACTACAGGGCGGACATCCTGCTGGACCGACCCGAGGTCCTGAACGCCATGAACTGGGAGGTGTTCGAGGCCCTCGACCGGGTCACGGCCGAGCTCGAGGAGCGAGACGACGTGCGGGTCGTGGTGGTCTCGGGCGCAGGACGTTCGTTCAGCAGCGGGATCGACACGACCACGTTCGGCGACGCCCAGCCGCTCGGCGACCTGATCGCACGAGCGCAGGCCGGCTTCCGGCGCCTAGAGGCCCTCCCCATCCCGACGATCGCGGCCGTGCGGGGCCACGCCTACGGGGCCGGGATGCAGCTGGCTCTCGTCTGCGACCTGCGGGTCGTCGCGGCGGATGCCCGCCTGGGGTTGCTCGAGGCGAAATACGGGCTCATCCCCGATCTCGGCGGCACGCACCGCCTGCCGGCACTCGCAGGCCCGGGCGTCGCGAAGCAGATGATGTGGTTCGCAGAACGCATCGACGGTGCCGAGGCACATCGCCGGAAGATCGCGGAAGTGACGGCGGAGCCGGATGAGCTCGCGTCCGTCGTGGACGACCTGGCCCGAAGGCTGGTGGCGGCGCCGCCGCTCGTGGTGCGCGACGTCAAACGGCTGGTCCACCGTGCGGCGGAGTCGACCTTCGCCGAAGCGATGGACGAGGTGGCTTCCGCCCAGGAGCGGATCATGGCCTCACACGACTTCGCGGAGGCAATCACCGCCTTCATGGAGGGCCGAGACCCGCGCTTTCGGGGCGCTTAGCCGTCGGGCGACCGAGGGCTAAGAACCGCCCCGGAACGCTTGGTCGAAGCCGGGACCGCTGGCTGCGGCGTCATCGCTGGGGGCGGTCTCCGAGTTCTCCTCCGGCTGAGGGTCCTTGGGCTGCTTGTTGTCGTCGGCGCTGTCCTTCGGGACGCCGGGGACCGGAGCCTTATCGGTCTTCGAGTCGGTCATCCAGAGCCTCCTGATCTCGCCTGAGCTGACGATGATCTATGTGCCCCGTTTTCCCACACCTCAACCAGGATCCAAAATGGGTGTCTGGGGGTATTGGTAGGGGCGTCTCGAGGTGCCCACGAGTCAGGATCGAGGGGGAAGCAACGTGTCACACGCCGTCATTGCACGCTCCGGGGGCCTCGTTGCCCTTGTCCTGGCGCTGAGCTTGATGGCGCCCGCGCCGGCATGGGCGGGCGATCCCGTGATCATGGCGGCCGGCGATATCGCGTGTCCTCCCGCCGCGGAGAAGACCCCAACGGCTTGCCACCACAAGGAGACGTCCGACATCCTCGTCGCCGCCGATCCAAATAAGGTCCTAACCATGGGCGACAACCAGTACCAGTCGGGCAAGCTGTGGGCCTTCCGCCGCTCCTACGACGACACGTGGGGCCGGGTCAAACGGCGCACTCGTCCCACCCCGGGGAACCACGAATACCTAACGCCCGGCGCCCAGGGATACTTCGACTACTTCGGCGACAGGGCCCGACCGCGCGGTCGCAGTTACTACAGCTTCGACGTCGGCGAGTGGCACGTCATTGCCCTGAACTCCGAGATCGACACGACACGATCGTCACGTCAGGTCGAATGGCTTCGTAAGGACCTGGCCAGCGATGCCTCCCGGTGCACGCTCGCGTACTGGCACACGCCTCTTTTCTCATCCGGCGAACACGGAAACGCGGCGAGGGTCAGGACGTTCTGGCGGAAGCTCTACGCCGACAAAGCCGATCTCGTCCTCAATGGACACGACCATGACTACGAGCGGTTTGCGCCGATGGAACCCGACGGCGATCGCAACACGATACGAGGGCTGAGGGAGTTCGTCGTCGGCACGGGGGGTATCGGCTTTCGCCCCTTCGAGACGATCAAAGAGAACAGCGTGGCGCGCAACGACCACACCTTCGGGGTGCTGAAGCTGACGCTTCACCCTCGCAGCTACGACTTTGAGTTCGTGGCCGAGGCGGGGGGGACCTACGAGGACGCCGGCACGGCCACCTGCCACTAGGAGCCGGAGCCGGTCCCCCGTCCGGTCTTGTCCTGGAGCTCGTCGATCAGCTTCGACGCGTCGGCTTTCGTGAGCTTGTCCGGGACCTCGGCTCCGGCCTCGGAGGCAAGGGTGTTCAGATAAGACGCCTGGGCGTCGGTCATGGCCTCATCGCCGGTCGTCCACTCGTCGGGGTCCTTCTGCAGATTCGAGGGTGCTTCCCGCTGCTCCTGTGACACGCTCCACCTCCTGCTAGGGGTCGATTACGTCTTCCATACCCCTCGAGGGGGAATCGAACACATGTTCGCCATTCTTTTGGTTCTCGCCGTTGCTAGCGGTAGGTGTATCTGAGGATCCCGCCCACCCCGTCTGCGGGCCCGTGGTCGGCCGACAGCGCCGGGACAAGTCGGACGGCGGATCCCCCGGCGAGCGCGGAGCGCACGAGAGCATCTCTCAGAGGGACTTCGACCACCCGCCCCAGGCCCAGGTCATCCAGGGCCTGCCGGTCGGTGGCCACCTGGGTGGGGTCCTCCGCAACGACGAAGGCGGAACGCTCGTCGGCATCCGCTGCGAGGATCAAAGTGTGGAGGCGAGCCTCGCTCAGCGCTCGAGCGGTGCGCCCGACGCCCTCGACGGCCTGGTCGGCCTGGCCCCGCTCCTCGCGGAACCTCTCGAGCAAGGCCTCGGTCGCCTGCCCTTCGTGAGTGACCACGACCTTGTTGATCTCCTCGGAGATCTCGTCGACGGACTGGGCCTGCGTGCCCTCGATCTCGTAGATAGTCGGCGAGAAGCTGTCCGGGAGGTTGTCCTTGAGGAACGCAACCGCCCGGACATCGCCGGATAGCACGACCAGGTCGATGTCATCGTCCGCGGCGATCTTCTCGAGCGCGGCCGCTACGTCCTTTGCGTTTTCCTCCCAGAGGTTCTCGGCCCGCTTCTGATAGCGGCGTTGGGACCACCCGCCCGGGTTGATCCGCCTCACCGGCCACTGGTCGCCGTCCACCTCGAGCGACAATTCCGGACGCCACGAGGAAGTGACCTCGATCTCCGCTCCAGTCCGATCAACGAGGGCGACCGCGTAAGGCGGGTTCTCCTGTTGCCAGGTCAACAACGGCAGCAGGTGTGGGACCGGCCCCCAGTGTCCGGCTTCCTCAATTGACGTGGCCAGGTTTCGCTTCAGGGCGATTCCGTCGCCTCGACCGAGGACCACCAATCCGTCACCTTCCTGATGTGCCGTTGCCACCACGTCGTCGATCGAGCTCAGAACCTCTTCCGGAGCACCGGCCTCGGCCATGTCGCGCCGAAATGCCTGCCAGCGCAATTCGATCTCTTTGGGGGCCTGCTCGTAGTCCGCTCGCGTGTCGAGACTCAGCGAGGCGAACGGGCCCTGTCCCTGGACGAGCTCCGTCAGAGAGCCGGTCTCGATGCCTCCTGTCATGAGGGCCACCTTTCTCTCGTCTGGTCGAGGATGTGCTTTCGCAGGATGCCCTTTCCCCGCAGCCGGCCCGGGGAAACGGCCGCGCGGCCTCGGCGTCAGCTTCAACTACAGTCGTCGGAGGATCTGACGCGGGCGACCATTTTGGGACTGGGAGGAATGGGCGGGCAAGAGGAACCGGAGGGGCCACGGGGGCCGGGACGCAGTCCTCTCCTGCTGGCGCTACTCGCCTTTGGTTTTTTCGTGCTGGCCGCAGCGGCGCTTCCCGAAGGGCTCTCTCTATTCGACGAGGACGCCTCGGACCGCGCGATCCTGCCCTCGGTGCCGAGGATCTTCCAGTACCTGATCGCCGGGGTCGGGGCTCTCATGGTCGTCACGTTGATCCTCCTGCGCGTGACCGTGATGCGCGACGAGGTAAACGCCCGCTCGTCTCAGCGCACCCGCTGGCGCTTCGTTGCCCTGGCC